>JBGFRR010000089.1:0-13497 GCA_041695045.1 Bacteroidota bacterium | reverse complement strand
ATCATGAACGCGGAGAATATCCCAACGCGCTTGTTCTCAGCGGGTCGAGCGGCACCGGTAAGAAAAAGCATCATACCCGTAACAACAAGCATCACCGAGACGAGCTTGGGGTCGGTAAAGGCCATCGAAATTTGATCTTCAAACGACAACCCAATGACTGCCGCCGGAATCGAGGCAATGACGATACACACTGCAAGCCGAATTCCCTCTTGCTCCTTGTAGCGACGCGGCGTGAAGTCGAATGAGCGAATCGCCTCCCACAACGCGCGAACGATGTCCACGATGTCCTTCCGGAACGCGACCACAACGCTCATCATCGTGCCGAAATGCACGAACACTTCGAACGTGATATCGCCGGAGGACTGAAGGCCAAGCAGTTCCCTGCCGAGCACGAGATGGCCGGAACTGCTGACCGGAAGAAACTCTGTTAAACCCTGGAGCAATCCTAACAGCACAGCTTGCAGAAAACTCACAATGTCCTCCCTGATCGTTCATTGCGCGGACTCCACTGCCCATAAACCATGAACCAGCAGATTAGAATTGTATCATCACCCCGAACTTTAGTCCGATGGAAAAAAACTGCATCCGTGCAGTTGTTTCAGAGCGCCGCTCATGTGCGATTCCCGCTTCATTCCGAAACTCCCCTAAGAATCCCCATCGCAGGTCGACGCTGATACTGCCGTAGAACGTGTCGTCGAATTGCGTATCGCCCACAGCGGCGAACTTCACGCCAACACCGCTGGCATGGAAACGCTCTTTCACACCGTATGCGTGAACGGTCTGATCGAACGTCGCGACGTAGTAGCCGACGCCCCCGCCGAACTTGAAGTGATAGCCCATGCCGGTTACAATCCGATGCAGCATCGCCGTCGGCATGTGCACTTTGTACTCGAAGTCGTACTGCGATGCATCGCTCCTCTCGCCGATCTGGTGCAGGTTGGGGAGAAAGCTATACTCCACGGCTACACTCCAATCCGGCGCAACCTTGACCTCAGGCATCACAAAGTATTCGGCCACGGAGACGAACTCATCAAGACGCTGCTCGGGCATCGGCTGAGCGTACGAGTTGATGTAATCATTCAGATGCGGCGCGGTGAACGCGCTTACGCCGAGGCCGACGGTCACAGCAAACGGCGCCTGCGTGGATTCACGGAAATGGTTTTGCGCGTTTGCCTGAAGCACACTCATTCCACATAAGGCAATAAACCAAAGCTTCCTCATACCGACACCGGAACTCCACGCGTGAGTGATTCGATAACAGCGAAGGTGGCCCGCGTCGTCGTTACAACAGACTCGAACGGAATCGGCGAGGGCAGACCGTCCCGAACAGCTATCAGAAACTGTCGCACTTCTTCAGCATGTCCCTTGTCGAATATGGACTTCCTGAATACGCGCCGCTTCCCTTGCCGATATAGCGTGAGCGTCTTAAAATTGTCGACGACTGCGGAGCGTTGGGTCGAATGAATTTCGATGTGCTCCTTCGGCACAGCGGGATCACCGTTGGCAAAATACGTTACCACACCCGACGACCCATCCTCGAATGCGATGGTAATAATAACTGAGTCGTCTTCTGCGTCCTCCCCTCCGAACGGTTGAGCAAAAACCCGCACCGGCCTCGCACCGGCCACGAATTGCATGAAATCAACAAAGTGGCACACCTCGCCGATGATGCGTCCGCCCCCTTCACCGAAGTCACGCGTCCAGTGCGTGGAGGGAACGAAGCCTGCGTTGACGCGATACTGCATCACGTACGGCCCGACAGCATCGTCGAAGAAGCGCTTGACGTGTGCGGTATGGGGAGCGAAGCGACGGTTGAAGCCAACCATCACCATCGCGTGGCCATGCTTGCGCTGTGCCTTCGCATACGCCGTCTCGACCTCTTTCAACTCATCAGCATTCAACGCAAGCGGCTTCTCGACAAAGACATTCTTGTTCGCGTTCAATGACTCCACAATGTAGCGCGCATGAAGGTTGTGCCGCGTTGCAATGAACACCGTGCCGATCTCGGCGTTCGAGAGAACCTCCGTTGGATCTGTTGTCGCAAAACCGATCCCGAATGCGCTGGCAACGTTAAGCCCGTTCAGTCCATTCGCCGTGCACACACCGACGAGGCTTGCGCCGGAAAACCGCTTCACGTGAGGAAGCAGCGACGCCTGCGCAAAATTTCCGGCTCCAAGGAAACCGACACCCAAAGCATGGCCGGAGGGAGCGACGTGACGGAATGAAACAACGCGAACCGTTTCCCGGCCGGCAGATTCCTCATAGCGAAGCAAAACTCCGATGTGCTTCTTTCCACCCTCGCCTCCCCTCTGTGTGAGTAAACGGTAGGCACGCTCAGCTTCATCAAGAAGAAATTCATGCGTCGTCAACGGTGCGACATCAACCTGGCGAGAGGCAAGCAATCGGAGAAACGCCTCCATGTTGCGGCGTTCCGTCCATCGAACATAACTGATGGGATAATCAAGCCCACCTTCTTCATAGAGCGGATCATATCGACCCGGACCGCTCGAGCGTGAGAGGCGAACATCAAGCTCTTTGCGATAGTATGGTTCGCGAGGAAGCTCAAGTCCAACATCACCGACGATTACCACGCGTCCTTTTTCCCGGCACAGCTCGCCCGCCAACACAAGCGGATCGTTGCTTCCCGTCGCAGCCGTGACGATGACGGCATCCGCGCCTACGCCTCTCGTTGCCGCGCGGACTACATTAATGACATCGGATGATGTTCGATGTAAAGCAAGACCGATGCCTGACGAGCGAGCGACGTCGAGATGCGATTGCTCGAGATCGACCCCGATCACGGTGCAGCCGTTCGCTTTCAGGATTTGTGCAGTGAGCTGGCCGAGAAGGCCGAGTCCAATTACAACACTTGTCTCACCCAATGTTGGCTGCGCCTGACGGACACCCTGGAGCGCAATCGCCCCGACGGTGGTGTAGGCCGCCTGTGAAAATTCAACTTCCTTCGGAATCACAGCGCAGAGATTCTTGGGAACGAGCACAAATTCCGCATGAGTCGCATATCCGGCTCCTGCGCATGCAACGCGATCGTTAACGCGAACACCCGCTACACCCTCCCCCACAGCTCGGACAACACCCGCAGCGCTGTAGCCCAACGGTACGAGCGCTTCCAGCTGCGCTTTCACGCGCCGATAGGTCTGCACAATCCCGTACTGGCGCAGATGCTCAACCAGCTTCGCTACAAGCTTGGGTTGTCGTCTCGCTCGCTGCAGGAGACTTTCCCGGCGACGCTCAACAGACGTTCGTTCCGTACCCGCGCTAATGAGTGAGGCCCGCACCTGAACAAGAACGTGTCCCGGTTTCACCTGCGGCGGGGGTACCTCCTCGATGCGCACGCTACCGGTTCGATTGTGTTGCGTTACTTGTTTCATACTCGATAGTGTCCGTCGCTTCTTTAGAAGCAGTACCAAGACCCGACACCTTCACTTGATCCTTCAAGAGGAACCCAAGCCCTACCACGCTATTCACGATGTAGCCGACCTCATGCGTGACGATCGAATAGCTCAGCGCCGTTGCTGTATCAACGTGGTACAGCGCAACGAGTGTGAATGTGAGAAACGAATGATACGTCCCCATCGCACCTGGCGCAGGGAGGGCAAAGGCAACCGTTGAAACGGTCAGCAGCACAGCCGCAGCCCCAAAATCGAGCTGACGTTGCACTATAGGTTCAAACATGAAAAACGCGATGTAAAGCGTAAGAGCGTAGAGGCCAAAGATCGCAAGACTGAGCACCGCGATCGTCCCGCCGTGCCGTTTGCTCTTCCCGGCATCGACACCGGTGAGGAACGATTGAATGATTCGCTCCCCCTGCTCACGAAAGCGGTGCGGGAGAACGGGTTTCACGAACTTGAGAACACCGAACAGCGATTTCGTCCGCATGAAAAGAACAAGCAGCAAAAGAAACAATGCGATCGCTCCGAGGAAGAACAGCGTCCTCACCGATTTAACGTTGGACACAAAGACATCCAAACTGTTGGGATAGATGGCAAGCACAAGACAGAGGAGGAAGGCAAAGGTGACAAGGTCGAGGATGCGCTCGAGAACCACTGTGCCCAGCGCCGCCGATTTGGAAATCCGTTCGAGTTGACCGATGGCGTATGGCCGCGCAAGCTCGCCGGCACGCGGCAGCACGTTGTTAAACAAATAGCCGATCATCACGGCCGAAAAAAGATTCCGCACCGACACGCCCGGCTTTACAGGCTCAAGCAAGTATTTCCAGCGAAGAGCGCGCAGCCAATGGCTTGCAAGTCCGACAGGGATGAAGAACAGCAGGAACGTATAGTTGGCGTCGAGGAGGGATTGCCAAAGCTGAGCGGTGTCGGTGTTGGAGAAAGCAAGAACGAGAAACAGTGCGCTGAGGCCAAAGCTGAGGATCGTGCGAAAGAGTTTCGAGCGATGAATGGTCATGCACAGTCCTTGCGTTACCGAAGGTCGACGACATCGACGCCGTCGGGCGGCTGAAAGGAGAAGACAAAATCGCTGACGCCGGAATTGAACTTCACGCTTGAGATGGTGTAGGTCGTTTCCGTTTGGTTGATGTCGACTGCCACGACTTTCCGAATCGTCCACGCACCGTCTTCTACCCACACGCGCATCGACGTAATAAAGGCGCGTTCATCCTTCGGTACAAGTCTGAGTACATGCGTGCGAACTCCGTCCAACCGCTCCATGCCGACCAGCGTTGTGGTGTAGCGGGCCGGGAGATTCTGGAAGAACTGATCGGGCGTCAGCGTGAACTCGTTCTCCTTGTAGCGGTCGATCAACACCTGCCGATTGACCGGCGAGTATGCCCAGACGGTGGAACCGTCGGTTACCAGGGTTTGGTACTCCGACTCGATGCGGTATTTGCGCGGCTTCTTCATTGTCAGTGAGCCCGTGAACATCCGCTCGACGTTGGAAAAGCCAAACTTCACATGCTGTGTGAACGTCGCCGTCGCATCGCGCATTGTCTCATACCGCCGCTGCATGCGGTCGGTAACCTTCTGCACACTCAACGTCCGCTGACGCGCGTCAACGCTGACAAGCACAACAATCAACGGTATGACCAATCGGAGCATCACCTTAACGCAGACTTTTGAGAATGGCTTCCAGTTCCGCTTCCGATTCCACTAACACCTCACGCGCCTTGCTCCCATCGAACGGCCCAACGATCCCCGCCGCCTCTAACTCATCCACCAATCGTGCTGCGCGAGAGTAGCCGACTTTCAGCCGGCGCTGCAGGAGCGATACCGATCCTTGCTGATGCCGTACAATGATGCGCGCCGCTTCTTCGAACAGCTCATCATGGTCGCCATCACCCGACAAACCCGCCGACCGCTTCTTCTCAAACACCGACGGCAATTGCATCGGCTGGCTGTAGCCCTTCTGCCGTGCAATGTGCTGCACAATCCGCTCAAGTTCTTCAGTGGAGATGAATGCGTTCTGGATGCGGATCGGCTTCGGCGATCCCGGAGGCAGATAGAGCATGTCGCCATTGCCGAGAAGCTGCTCGGCTCCGTTCATGTCGAGAATCGTACGGGAGTCAATCTTCGACGCCACTTGATACGCGATGCGTGCCGGGAAATTCGCTTTGATGACTCCGGTGATGACGTCAACCGACGGACGCTGGGTTGCAAGAACAAGATGGATGCCGACCGCCCGTGCGAGCTGCGCGAGGCGTGCAATCGGCTCTTCCACTTCCCGAGCCGCCGTGATCATCAAGTCGGCTAACTCATCGATAATCACAATCAGATACGGCAGTTTGCGATGCTTCACCTCCGGCGTATCGTGGAGCCGGCCGCTTTTCACGCGCTCATTGTAATCGTTGATGCTGCGCACGCCTGCCGCAGCGAGCCGGTCGTAACGCTTCTCCATCTCATATTCGACACTCTTGAGCATCAGCACGGCGTTATTGGCGTTTGTCACAATCTCTTCGTCGATGTCGGGCGAGACGGCCAAGTAGTGCTTGCTCAGCTTCCCATACAACGACAGTTCGATTTTCTTCGGGTCGATGATGACGAACTTCACATCGCTGGGATGCAGGCGGTAGACCATGCTCGTCAGAATCGTGTTGATACCGACACTTTTGCCCGATCCGGTTGCGCCAGCGATCAGCAGATGCGGCAAGCGGCTGAGGTCATCGACAAAGACTTCGCCGGAAATAGTCTTTCCCAGCGCGAGCGGCAGTGCAGCGCGGCTCTCACGGAACTTCGCCGAGTTGATGGCCGACCGAATCGTCACCAGCGCAGGGTTGTGATTGGGGATCTCCACGCCCACCGTACCTTTGGCGGGAATGGGGGCGATGATGCGGATGCCTTTAGCTTTCAGCGCAAGCGCGATGTCGTCTTCCAAGCTCTCAATGCGGCTGATTTTGACGCCTGTGGCCGGAACGAGTTCGTAAAGCGTCACTACAGGACCCGGCGTAACCGAGACGCTCTCGATGGCAACGCCAAAATCGGCAAGCTTGGCGCGCAGCAGCTCGGCATTCACTTTCAACTCCTGCTCATCCACCTGCTCGGCGGCACGCGCAGGCTCGAGCAATTCCACCGACGGCGGCACGTAGTCGATCTCTTCATCAATCTCAACCTGCTCCCGGTCGTCGAAATTGATTTCTTCCTCCTGTAACTGTTCGTTGATTTCAAGCTCCACTTCCCCATCGCTCGCGGTGATTGGCGGAGTGATCGGTGTACGTTGCGGTTCAATCGGCGGGGTCGGTCTCACGTTCAAAACAGGAGGCGACTCCATCGGTCGGGGCGGCGGTTGGGGAAGCGGCTCATCCTGATGTTTCTTGATCTCAACAGATGAAGCGCTTGACCTTCTCAGTTCGTGCTCTCGTCGATCGGCACGCTCCGCTTGCTTCCCGCCAAACCAATCCACAACGCGCTTTGTTGCGGTTTTGATTTGCTCGAGGAGTTTGTAGAGATCGAGGTCGAGCGCAAACGTCAGCGTCATCACCAGCGCGCCGAGGAGCGTAATGATTGTCCCCGCAACGCCGATAAGTTTCGTGAGGATGCCTGCAAGAAAATCTCCCACCGCGCCGCTCCACTCCATCGCAATGAGTGGTTCAGTACTGATGAGGCGGATGGTTCCGTTGAGTGTTGAAAAGAGCAATGCGAAGATGATCGCAAAGTTCGTCATGGTAAGGAGGCGGCGCGGTCCGATGTGCCGAAGATAAATCCATGACCACGCCATGCCGAAGAAAGGAAGAATCAGAATCGCATACCCGATGGTGGAGTTAATAAGCCAGTTCGAGACGATCGCACCGAGAAGCCCGAGCCAGTTCTGCGTGCGCTCAGCCTTCGCGGCAATCGTTTCATCCGGCGTGACGACTTTCCACAAGTCGGCGGCGCGCACTTCACCATCGGCCTGATCGCTCGGGCTGTAGGACACCAAGCTGAGCAAGACCATGAACGACGCCAGAATGCCGATGAACGCAATCACCTGGCGGCGTCGGTCGGTCGGTCGTTCTTCACGAGGCGGCATGGTTCTCCGGTTCAGGATGAAACGTTCTGTGCCGGTTCTTCAGTCTCTTGCGTCTGCCGGTCGTCTCTCTTGAGTCGAACAGATGTGCCCTGCAAGATCGGCACCACAGGAATCGTATCGACCTTACTGCATAGAGCGAGGTCTTCTTCAAAACCGATCTCGGCGAGGTATTTTCCGTGGTCGCACTCCCGCAACAATTTCGGGATGGAGCGCGCGTAGCGCTTGTACAGAGAGAGTGCGGCAAGCGAAGAATCCGCCAGCTCGACCGCGGCAGCGTCTGCTTCGAGCAACATGTCGATCATCATGCCGGCGCAGACCGTGTCCTCAATGCTGAACCCGCTCGTCGCACCCGCTCTGCCACTGCACAGGAGCAGCGCATCTTCCTCGACTCCTTGCAGGAGCTCGACGGACTTTGAGATATTCACGAAGCCCGTCACTCCCATCATTCGAGCATACCGGCACTTCGTCATGGCAACGGCGCCGTTCGTCGTACAAAAGATGATCGATTTGCCTTTGACGGTTGCTTCGGTGTACTCAAGCGGCGAATTACCGAGATTAAAGCCCTGAATGATCCTGCCGTTGCGTTCACCGCCGCGCAGCGTGACGTCGCCGAACAGACTGCCGGAGATCTTCACGGCCGACTCGACGCTGGCAACCGGAATAATCTCCCGCGCGCCGTTCGCCAATGCCGTGATGACCGTTGTGCTTGAACGGAGCACATCGATCACGAGTACATTCTTGTCTCGTAATTGTAACTCATCAACGTGTGTTGCAGAGAATGCAACATCGATCTTCATGGACACCCCCGTTGAATAGCATACGACTTCTTGTAGAACGGCAGCTGCGTGATGGTTGCTTCCGCCTGCCTGCCGCGAATATCGATGGCAACAGTCGTACCCGGCGACGCATGGCCGGCGGCAACGTACCCCATCCCGATACCGCGTTCGAGCGAGGGGGAGAACGTCCCGCTCGTTACGCGACCGATGTGCGCTCCGTTCAGACTAATCGGGTAACCATGCCGCGCCAAGATTTTATCCGGTAGTGTGAACCCCACCAGCTTTCTCTCGATGCCTCTCTCCCGCACCGAAAGAAGTGCAGCCTTTCCGATAAAGTCCTGTTTGTCAAGCTTGGTAATCCATCCCAACCCTGCCTCAAGCGGATTGGTCGTTTCATCGATGTCGTTACCGTAGAGGCAATAGCCCATTTCCAGCCGCAGCGTATCGCGCGCGCCCAATCCTACCGGAGCAATACCGTATTCTTTTCCCGCTTCCATAATCGCATTCCACACGTTCATGCATGGGACCGGATCAGCATCCATGTAAAGCTCAAACCCTAACTCGCCCGTATAGCCGGTGCGCGAGATGAGCATCGAAACGCCGGCGAGCACACCGTGCTTGCCATGATAATACGCGATTGTGGAAAGGTCAACCTCTGTGAGCTTTTGAAGAACGGAAAGCGACGCCGGCCCTTGCACCGCGAGCAACGCCATGCGGTCGCTTGCATCTTCAAGTTCGACGTTGGCTGTGAGGTGCGAGCTGAGCCACGCAAAATCGTTCTGAATGTTGGAGGCATTCACCACCAGCATGTACGAATCGCCCCGGTGGTACACGAGCAGGTCGTCGATGATGCCGCCCGGCTCGTTGCACATGGCCGAATACTGCGCGCGCCCTTCGGTGAGTTTGCCGACATCGTTCACGGTCACGCGCTGAAGAAACTCCATCGCTCCACTGCCGCGGACGATAAACTCACCCATGTGCGAGACGTCAAACAAGCCCGCCGACGTACGGACCGCGCGGTGCTCCTCCATAATGCCGCGATACTGGACAGGCATTGCAAAACCAGCAAAGTCGACCATCTTCGCACCCAACGCTTTATGCGTGTCGTTGAACGGCGTCCGTTTCATCTAAATCGTAAACTTTCCCCGTTTGTAAACAACCAATCCTTCTTTTTTGATAAGGTCAACAAAATACTCGCCATCCCGCTTCTGGTATTCAGAGTAAGGAAACCCGACAGGCTGCAAATCAACATCCAGGCCTGACGTCAATGAGAACAGGTAACTCGTCGAGTCAATAAAATTCTTTCTCTCAAACGCGCGAGAAAAGACCGCGAGATCCACATCGCTCGAAGCACGGCCGCGTCCACGGACGTACGACCCGTACAGAAGAACGACTTCTGGTTGAGCCTCTCTTTCAATTCGAGCAATAAATGTTCTTATCGCTTTTTTGACTCGAGTTGGGATTGCAACCATCGGAATATCTTCTCCGTTTCCTTGAGCATCGTTACAGACGAATTTTTCGTCAGTCTCTTTGCAACATTCTCCTTATAACTTGGATAGCGACCTACGATGTAGTACGCCATGAGAGTATCGAAAAAACGACCCGTCTCCGAAGGAAAATCGAGAACAACTAAATCTGCCAGGTGTCTCAGGTTATGCGTATACGGAGGTTCTTCTCTTTTCTTCGAGACGTAGATTGCTTTCAAGAGTTTTTCCAACGCTTGTTGGCACATAAATCCTACGTAAACGTATCGCTTCGATTCCAGCATTGCCTCCGCCGTTTTAAGGTCGTACTCTGCCTTCTGTTTCCAGCTTCGAATTCTTTCATCAATCGTCATAATGAGAGGGGCTGCTCAAACTATCCTTGTTGCGCTTTCTTCCAGTCCGACAAAAACTTCTCAAGCCCGATGTCCGTAAGCGGGTGCTTCACGAGCTGGTCGATCACTCTGAACGGCATCGTGCAGATGTGTGCGCCCATCATCGCCGCTTCCACAACATGCACCGGATGACGCACGCTGGCAACGAGCACTTCCGTCGAGTAGCCGTAGTTCTTGTAGATCGTCACGACCTGCTGGATCAAGTCCATACCCACGTGGCTGATGTCGTCTAACCGTCCGATAAACGGGCTGATGTATGACGCCCCCGCTTTTGCAGCCAACAGCGCCTGGTTCGGGGAGAAACAGAGCGTTACGTTGGTGGGGATGCCTTCCGCCCGTAGCGCCTTCACCGCTTTGAGGCCTTCTGTAATCAGCGGAATTTTCACGACAATGTTTTTGTGAATCTTCACCAACTCCCGCGCCTCGTTCATCATTCCATCCATATCGGTGGAGACCACTTCGGCGCTCACCGGCCCATCGACCATTGTACAGATCTCTTCAAGCAGTTTCCGGAAATCCCTCCCTTCCTTTGCAACGAGGCTCGGATTGGTCGTTACACCGTCCAGCACGCCCAGGCTGGCCGCCTCCCTCACCTCATGGATATTTGCCGTGTCGATAAAGAACTTCATGGGAAGACTCCTTGCTCAAGCGGCTATGAATTGTAATCGTCCGTGATGTCCTTGTTCTGCTTGGGGGAGAAGAAGCGGAACTCATCAAACGGCACGGCCTCGTCTTTTACAAGTTTGAGGAGCACGTGGAACTTCCAGACTAACCGCATGCGGCGGCTGATGAAGCCGTAGCGAAGATACTCTTCCAACGACGGGTGGACATGGAGTTCGAGGGACAGCTCGTTGCTCTCGCCGCGGAAGCGTTTCAGCCAGCGCTCGATGCGGCTCAACGTGCTTACTTTCGACTGCACCATGCCGGTTCCGCCGCATGAGGGGCACGTTTCACTGAAGCTCATCTGTACATTCTGACGGATGCGCTGGCGAGTAATCTGCATCAGTCCGAACTCCGTCATCGGCAGCACCGTCCCTTTTGCCCGATCGCGTCGAAGCTCCTTCTTCATTTCGTCATAGACTTTCTTCTTATTTTTTTCATCCTCCAGGTCGATGAAGTCGATGACCACCAGACCTCCGACGTCTCGCAATCGGAGTTGTCGGCAGATCTCGCGCGCGGCTTCGAGGTTGGTGCGGAGCGAGTTGAGTTCCTGTTCACGCTTGGCCGCGTAGCGTCCGCTGTTCACGTCGATCACCGTCATCGCTTCGGTCTTCTCAAGAATGAGATAGCCGCCGCTTTTCAGCCACACTTTGCGGGACATTAACGATTCAATGTCTTTCTCCACCCCGTAGCGGTCGAACAGCGGCTCGTGCTCAGTGTAGAGATCGAGGCGGTTGAGCATGTCGGGAGAAATCCATCGCAGGTAGGACGCGATCTCCTTGTGGAGCTTTTTGCTGTCCACCACAACGCGTTGAACATCGGCCGAGAAAAGATCGCGAATGACGCTGGAGGTTGTGTTCATGTCTTTGTACACAAGCGCCGGCGCGGATTCTTCTTTCACCGTCTTCTCAATCGTTCGCCAGACGCGGAGGAGCTCGTCGAGGTCTTCTTTGATCAGAGCCTCCCCTTTGCCCTCTGCGACGGTTCGAATGATTGCACCGAAGCCTTCCGGCAGCAACAACCGCACAAGCCGAAGCAGACGACGGCGCTCTTTGAAGTTGGTGAGCTTCTTCGATACACCAACCTTGCCAACAAAGGGAAGCAGCACAAGGAAGCGACCGGGGAGTGAAATCTCCGAACGCACGCGGACGCCCTTCTTCCCCACCGGCTCCTTGGTGATTTGAACGAGAATCTCTTGCCCCTTTTGAAGATTGACCTGGGGCGGCGGTGCGGCGTTGCGGCTACGACGCCGGGGAGGAGGGCTTGCGACGGCTGTTTCAACACCAGCCGGCGATGGACTGGAGCCACCGTTGCTGCCACCCGTGGTATGTGGAGTGACGCCGGGGGGAGTTTCCTCTTCGTCATCATCTTCGTCGTCGAAGAGGACGTTGTATTCCTGCAGAGTGGTTCCGATGTCGGAAAAATGGAGGAAGGCATCTTGCTGGAGACCGATATCGATGAATGCTGCGCGGATACCGGGCATCACTTTGGCGACGCGGCCGTAGTAGATGTCCCCAACATTGCGGTCTTTACCGGGGGTTTCGACGAACAGCTCGGCGAGCCGTTCGTCTTCAAGAATGGCGATACGGTGTTCGTTTGCCGTGGAGTTGATCAGGATTTCTTTTTTCATAGCGCTTCATAACCCACCTCACGCGTTGAGACCTGGAATATGCGGGTTGAAGCTCCAGACGAACCGAGACATGCCCGATGAACAGGGAACGTCTCCCTGCAGGCAACAATCCTTGAGGTTGTACTGTAACGGATCGACAGGAGTGGGGCTCGCGTTGGGCAAGCTGAATGCAATCCCAAAGACGCAGACACCGTGAGGTTAGAATGTAGAACGTGAGAAGAGGAACCATGTGCATTATGCTGTTCTTGTCCGCCGGAGCGAAGCAGCCAACAGCGAGGCTGTTCTCGAGCGCGTGGCTCACGAACTCGTCTCGTCCGCACACCTGTGCGGAGAATCGACATCCCTAAAATACAAAGAGGTCAAGCTTCCCCGCGTCACACAAAACGTGGTGCTGACCGTTGCTTCCTACCGGACCTGGCGGGGTTAGGCACTGCTTTGTTGCGCAGGACTTGACCTCTCGAATCGGTGATAAAACCAACAAACAAACTCCTTGCGTGGTGACCATTGCCCCGCGTTGTGCCGAGGGGCTTTCAAGTTCTTGTGGATCTGATCGGGATCCCCGCCAGCCTATTCAGAACCACTTGAGGCGGGCTGGGAACCGACGACCCCCCCGTCACGACAGAGTCGTGACGGGACGCTCTCCCAACTATTCCCCATCAGCAATCAGTCGCTCGATATACTTCTTGCTCTTCCGCTTCTTGACCTCTCGCTCCCACTGCATTGCCTCAGCACGTGTCTCAAATCCTCTGGTGTAGGCTACTTTCCATGGTCGCCGCAGACGAGTATAGCTCGATACACCATGATTGTGTTTCTTCAGACGTTCTTCTACGTCATCACTGTGGCCGATGTAATAGCCGCCTGTCCTGAGGCTTTTCAAAATATACCCAAAAAACATCACGTGGAGCTGATCGGGATCGAACCGACGACCTCTTCGTTGCGAACGAAGCGCTCTCCCAACTGAGCTACAGCCCCAAATCTGTGTAGCTCCCAATCCCGCTACAGCGGGATCCGCAAAGTTGCATTCCCGACAAACAGCGTCGGGAGCAACTTTGGGACTGAGCTACAGCCCCAAATCT
>JBGFRR010000164.1:0-71481 GCA_041695045.1 Bacteroidota bacterium | reverse complement strand
CCCAAGCCAGACTGAATCCGGCGCAGGAATGACTTTGATATACTTCGCCAGGCGTATACCGTCTCGAATTAAAACGAAATCCTTCGCGCATCTCTTGCAATCTTGAAGGTGCGTTTCCACCAACTTCCGTTCTCTTTCCGTTAATTCACTCTCGACGTAGGCGGACAACTTATCCGTGATATGGCCGCACGATATTTGGATGAGCCATTTCATAATCATTCATCGATCAAATTGTTGATCTCAGAAATTCAAGCTTCTTTGCAAGCGTTTTGTGTGCGAGGTTGAGACGAGAGGCTACCGTTCCCATTGAGCAGCCAAGCACAGCAGCAATGTCCGCGTAGGACAACTCATTGACGTACTTCAAAACAATCACACTCCGTAGTTTTGGGCTCAAGCTCTGAACCGCATCTTGGACAAGTTTGCAGATTTGTTCTTTTTCAAGTGTAGCGTCAGGTGACATCGTAGTAGAAAGTTGGACGGGTAGTGCAGAGGGTTCTTCCAAGGTAACCCAACGAATCAGGCGCCTGTGTCGCACGTGGTCGAGGCATTCATTCATCGACATCCGGTACAACCAGGTTCCAAATGCCGATTGACCGTGAAACGATCCCGCCCGTGTAAAAACTTTCAAGAAAATTTGCTGAGTGAAATCCTTTGCTGTCTCATAATCGCCCAGCATATGCAGACAGAGACTGAACACCTTGTCCTTGTATTTGTCGTACAGAGGCCGGAGCGGTTGCGATTCCCCTTGTTGCAATCGCTTGATAAGATCCCTTTCTTCATCTTCAATCAGCCGGGGATGGGACATACTGTCGGAGGCATTTCAGCCTTTTGCCGGTGTTTTGATATTTAGACGAGGAAGACCGAATGTTCTTCGGTTCTCAGTACCGGAGGGTGTAGGTGTATTTTGCAAGAATTGTTCGCGTATCTGTCATCGGGCGAGAGTTGGTTCGACAAGGGTGATTTCATGTGGGCTAGCAGAAGTCGCGTGGACAGCGACAGGAAGACCAGCGCCGTTTGCCACTGCCATGAGCTTCGTACCCTTGCCCCGTTTGGTTTTTCCAACACCGGAGCCCCCTTTTTCGCCACCACAAAGGTTGCGTCAATGAAGCACTCGGCAAGCTTGAACTTGCCCCGCGTCTCCACGTCGCGGGCCACGACCTCCAGAACTGTTCATAGCGCTCCCGAACGCGCCCATTCCTGGAATCGTCGATGGCAGGTTTGGTCTGGTGGATAGTGCTCCGGCATGTCTTGCCACCGGGCTCCGGTGCGTAGAACCCAGAGAATCCCGACGAGGTAGCGCGACGTCTCATACTCATGAAACCCCAACTCGCCAAAGCTGAAGATCATGTCGACGATCTCCTGCACAAGCTTCTGCATGCCGTCGACATTCTTGACGGCCTCGGCTTTGAGCGCTTCGACTCAATCGGTCTGTCCGTAAACAATCAGAGAAACGTGCGGGTCTTCCGTTCCGGTTGGCAAGAAGATACATCGAAGGCTTTGCAAAATCAAAGTGGGTGGGGCTTGCGAGTTGCGTGCGGACTGTGTATTATGGTGCAAGCCACTGGGTTCTTCCACCTATCTCAGGAGGTACGTATGGCAACCGTTCGCAAAGTGAGCTACCTGAAAGCTCGATTGAAGAATAGACCGGGAGCGCTGCTGAGAGTTATGAAGGAGCTGAAAGCGCGCAATTTAGGTCTTGCAGGGCTTTGGGGCTTTTCCACCTCCGGGGGCAAGGCCGACCTGTATGTCGTTGCAAAGAATCCAGCCCGTGTAAAAGCACTGTGGAAACGGGCACGCGCGTTTGCTGGCGAGGGAAAGGGGTTTTGGATTACCGGAAAGGATCAGACCGGCGCGCTGAACGGCGTACTGCGGAAACTCGCGAAGGCCGAGGTCAACATCATAGCCATCGATGCCATCGCTGTCGGCGGGAAGTTCGGCTCGTTCATCTGGGTAAGCCCGAAGAGCGTCGGCAGAGCGACGAGAGCGTTGAGGGCGCGGTAACTCTCCCGATTCTATAGTCGAGAGATCAATTCTTCATACTCAGAATGGGAGCTGATCCAGAACCAAACGAAGGTGTTGTCTTTTTTCACACCGACCGCTCTATAGCCCCGCCCGATCCTGGCAGAGTAAATTGGCTCTCTTGTGTGTACCTGTTTGAACCGTAAGCTGGGATGGTAAGGATCCGCTCTCCACAACTTAAATGCACGACGTGCCTGATGTTTGATCTCGCTCGGTAGTCGTTCGAAGGCGTTCCGGAAACGCTCCGTGGTGGTGGAATGCATGTTGGCTTAGAAACTGAGCGGCTTCGTTTTTCCGCTCTCATACTCTGCAAGTGCCTCTCGCGCAAGTTGAGCAAGCTGTTCTTGAGAATTGGCAAAGGATTTTGCCCAACGTTCTTCGGTCGCGAGTTCCTCGAGAATCATAGCGGCCATTGCATCTTGCTCGGTAGAAGGCAATTTCTTAATGGTTTCTACGGCTTTCTCTAATAGTTTTGTCATAAGAATTTTTCGAAACGTTCTTACCGAATCTCGTCAATTTACAATTCATCTGCAAGTACCGTTTACTTCAGATACTTCCCAAACCACGCGAGATGCCGCTCCAGCCGATCTTTGATGTAGCTCGGCACGGTTAAGCCGTGGTTCTGATTCGGGTAGATGACAAGCTCTGTCGGAATGCCTAAACTTCGAAGCGCCTGATACATCTGCTCCGCACCCGCGACGGGGACATTGAAATCGTTCTGCGACGCCATAAAGAGCGTTGGTGTCTTGATCCTGTCTGCCTTGAAGAAGGGGTACGAGACCTTCACCCACGCGTCCGGATTTTTCCACGGTGGACCAAGCTCGGTCTCGTATTGCACAATATACTGGTCGGTGCCGTACATCGACAACTGCAGCGAGCTTCCCGCACCGCTCACGGCAGCCTTGAATCGCCGGTCGGTGGCAATGGCGTAGTTCGTGGAAATCCCCCCGTAACTCCAGCCTGCGATCGCCATTCTGTTTTCGTCGATGATGCCTTGCTGAATCAGATGGTCCGCCGTGAATGTAAAGCACCAACGATAGCTTCTGATGAGCCTGCGCGTTGGGCGGACAAAAGAGAATGTTCGAGACGATTGTGCCATCTTTGCTCTTGGACTGAAACCCTTCAACCTTTGCCAGTTGCAATGGGGCAAGGAACGCATCATGAACGCTGGTGATTTTTCGCAGTTCACCCTGCTCGAGCGCGTAGATCTCGGCTGGCTGATACGGTGTGCTCATGAGCGCGACCCAGGCATTCTTTGCTCGGTTTGGCTCAAGATTACCAAAGACCCTCTCCCCATCGGCAACGCGCGTGAGCTTGCCATCCGCCACACCGAACGAGACGATGAGCGCCTGCCGGTCGTCGCGCAGAATGCCGTAGATCGCTTTGCCATCATTCGACCACCGTGGATTCACGAATGGTCTGTCGACGGGCTTCGATAAGAGTCTCGGCGTTCCGCCTTCAGTGGGAATCATGGCAAGGTACTGCTGACCGTACATTGTAAACAGCTCATCACTGCTGGTCTGCAGGTAGGCAATGAATTTGCCGTCCGAACTCCAGACCGGGCTGTCGTCTCCCCCGCGCCAGGTCGTGAGCTTCTTCATCTCTGCTCCAGGCTTGGCATCCATCACGAAGAGGTCGGTGTTCTGGTTTTTGTCCGGGTCTTCCGTGCGATTACTGACAAAGACAATGCGGGATCCGTCTGGCGAAAACACCGGACGCAGCTCGTTGTAGCGCCCGGTCGTCAGCGTATCCAACTTTTTCGTTGCAACATCGAACAGGTAGAGATGCGTTGCCCGTCGGTCAAGATAGCCTTCGCCATCCTGCTTGAAGCGGTACCGGTCGATCACGTACGGCGCGCGGGCTTTGTTCTTCGTTGTATCGGAAACATCGGGATCTTTGAGCACGAGCAGAATACGCGATCCATCCGGCGACCAGACGTACTCGCCAACATCGACCTTGAGGTTGGTGAGTCTGTTCGCTTCGCCTCCCCGCCTGTCGAGCAGATAAATCTGATTGTTCTTGTCCTCCCCACGCTTGGCAACAAAGGAGAGATACTTTCCATCGGGGCTAAACCGCGGTCTGCTTTCCCCGTCAGGACTATTTGTTAACTGGATAGTCTGCGTCCCATCCCAGCTCACCATTCAGACGTCGGTGTTGCGGCGATCTTTTGTCGTGTCGACCGATGTAAGAACTCAAGTTGACCGCTGCAGTGTGTAAAGGGCTGAAGCCCTTGGGTTTTTTGTTGGTTTTTTTGTAATCCCCGACCTGAAGGTCGGGGCTATAGCCACGTCCTTTAGGGCGTGGATAGAATTTCCAACCAATATATTTAGGGGTTTTAACCCCTTCAAACAAGCGGTCAACTTGAGTAAGAACATAGGCAATCCAGTTGCCGTCCGGCGAGACCTGCAGGTCGCTAATGGTTTGCAGGCGATCAACATCGATGGGAGCGATGGGCCGCTTCTGCTGTCCAAAAGCCTGTGCGGAATATAACGCAAGAGAAAGACCGAGGAAGAGAATGGAGGGTTGTTTGATGCGCATGGGTTTCATTCCTTGGTTATGCCTTGTCGTGGTGTCGCCCCGCCAAAAAACAGCGGGACACAAACAACGTGAAAAAGGGAGATCGATGGCATCTATGAGGCAAGGGGTTTTGTTTTCACAGCCGAGAATTGAAGATATCGCCAAAAGAGTAATCCAAAGACCAGGTCAACGACCATGCCGGGCGCTAAAAATTCTGTGAGGGCAGCGGGCATGTCAAGGAAAACAACGGCAGCAAGAAAAACAAGAACGAGCAGGATTTTCGACCAGGCAAGAATCTTCACATACGGTCTCGCAGTCTCCAGATGACGCGCTACGGTGAACTGAAGACAGCCGAACAAGAAGACCGCCATTAAATTGAAGTAGATGAAGACGGGATATCGCGGCGCGTCGATGTTCATCATGCCGGGAAGAGACCCAACAAGAAAAACCATCGGAATCGATACAAGAAAATTCCATCCGCATCCTGCGTAAAACACTTTGCGATACAGGTTCTCGCTTTCCATTGCCGCGCCCTTCTTTTGTAAGTTGGTGATCGAAGCCTTTACCCCGTTAGAGAAAGTCACCGACGAAGTCGGTGGTGGAATGCTTTATAAAGCTGACGGTGGTTTAATGCCACCGTCAGTGCATACCGTTAGAGAACGCAGTGCTCTAACGGAGTTTACGTTGTCTTGCCGCGTTTTTTTCTCCAGAGCTTGTTGAGTCGCTCCCGAATCTCCTTCTCCTTCCCGATCTCCGTGGGGTAGTAGTAGACCTTATTCTTCAGGCTGCCTGGCAGATATTGCTGCTCCGTAAAATGCTCGTCGTAATCATGGCTGTATTTGTACTCAGCGCCGTAGCCTAGCTCTTCCATCAGCTTGGTGGGGGCGTTGCGAAGATGCAGGGGGACGGGGAGATTCGGGAGATTGCGAACATCCTCCGACGCCGATTTGATCGCCATATACGAGGCGTTACTCTTGGGCGCTGAAGCAAGATAGGTCGCGGTCTGCGCCAGAATCAGTTGTGCCTCGGGCATGCCCACGTAATCGATCGCCGTGAAGCAGGATGTTGCCAAGACCAGTGCCTGCGGGTCTGCATTGCCGATGTCCTCGGATGCTAAAATGACCATGCGACGGGCGATGAACTTCGGGTCCTCTCCCCCATCCAACATCCGCGCAAGCCAGTAGACAGCCGCATCGGGATCGCTCCCGCGCATACTTTTGATAAAGGCGGAGATGATGTCGTAATGCTGCTCGCCTTCCTTGTCGTAGAGTGTATACTTGCGCTGGAAGGCTTCTTCGATTCTTTGCTTGGTGATGACGACGCTGCCGTCAGGTTTTGGTTTGGTGATGCGCAACACCGTTTCCAGACCGTTGAGCAGCTTGCGCGCATCTCCACCCGAAAGGAGCATCAGATACTCACGATCCTCTATCGTGGTCAAGCGTTTGGAAAGTATGATATCCTGTTTGAGTGCCGTGTCAATGATTCGATTGAGGTCATCTTTCCCGAGCGGCTCTAACACATAGACAGGACAGCGAGAGAGGAGGGGCGAAATAACTTCAAAGGACGGATTTTCCGTCGTTGCGCCGATGAGAGTAATGACGCCTTCTTCGACGCTGTGGAGAAGCGCATCCTGCTGTGCTTTGTTGAATCGATGGATTTCGTCGATGAACAAGATCGTGCGCTTACCGAGCTGCTTGAAGTTCTTAGCGGCCCGATTGAGCACAGCACGGACATCCTTCACGCCCGACTCAACAGCGCTGAGTTGGTGGAACTCCGCCTCCGTGTGCAGCGCGATGAGACGCGCTAAGGTGGTTTTGCCGACGCCGGGAGGTCCCCAGAAGATCATCGAGGCAACCTGATCGTTCTCGATCATCACACGCATCGGCTTGTCCTTGCCGACGAGATGCTGCTGGCCGACGAACTCATCAAGCGTCTTCGGGCGAATCCGTTCTGCTAACGGAGCACCAGCAATGGGCTTGCTTGTTCTACGCTGAGGTTCTGTGGAGAAGAGATCGGACATGAAAGGTCTAACCGAAAGGCTGAACTACGAAGACACAAAGGCGCTCATCTTCACAACGTTCTTCGTGAATCTTGGTGTCCTTGCGACTTTGTGGTGAAACGGTTGTCGGTAATGTCTTTGAGGTTAAAGAAAAAACCAACATCGGTTTTTTCCAACGTTGGTCATCAAGATACTTCCTATTTTTCACTTGATATCGGTGTCAGTCTTTGTACTGCCTGCTGCATTCGTCCCCGCGTACGCGGGGATTCGCCTTCTGCAATCTGTATTCTGCAATCCGCACTCCCCCTCACTCCTTCTTCACACGATACACTGTCTCTCCTTCCCGCACCATGCCGTGGCGTTCACGCGCAATCTTCTCGATCGTTTGCCTGTCCCCACGCAACGCTTTGATGTTCGCTTCGAGCTGCTTCGTCTCTTCCTGCGCCGACTTGATCCGCTCTTCCATCTCTTGCTTTTGAACTTCCAGCCGGATACGCGCAAGGATCCCTTTGTTGTCGAACATCACGTATGCAAGAATAATGAGGCTGAGGAATGTAATGAGTGTGCGGCGGCGCGACTTGAAGAAGGTGCTCTTCAGCTTCTTTGCCCAGCGCCGCTTCGGAATCGTGCGGTAGAAGTCGCCTTGCATGGCTCAAAGGTAGCGCAATTTCCAGAGGGAAGCAATCCTCAGCGGCCGAGCGACAAGTGCACGATGCGCTCGCACACCGCGCCGTAGCTCATCCCCGCCACGGCAGCGGCTTTCGGTACTAAGCTTGTTCCGGTCATGCCCGGTACCGTGTTGACTTCGAGACAGTACACGTCGCCCTCCTTGTTCAACCGAAAATCGACTCGACCAAACACCTTGCATCCCAACGACCGAAACGCAAGCATCGCCTGTTCGTACACCGTTTGCGCGATGTTCTCCGGCACAGGCGCAGGACAGAGATACTCCGTCATCCCTCGCGTGTATTTGTGTTTGTAGTCATAGAAACCTCCTTCCGGCCGAATCTCGATCATCGGCAGTACTTCATCGCCGAGAATCGCAACCGTCAGCTCGCGCCCGTCAATATACTTCTCCAATAGGACGGCAGGACAATATCGCCGCGCCTCTTCGATTGCTGCAGAAAGTTTCTCCGGTGTCTGCACGATGCTCAAACCTACTGTTGAGCCGCCGATATTCGGCTTGACCACAAGCGGAAAGCCGATCGCTCTGCTCGCTCGCTCGATCTCACTGCTCGGTGTGTGTTGTTCAACAAGAAACCACTCAGCCGTCAGCACGCCTGCATGACGGAACATCACCTTCGACATCGCCTTGTCCATCGCCAGCGCGCTTGCAAGAACACCAGAGCCCGTGTACCGCACGCCCCGCATGTCGAGCAGTGCCTGCACGGTACCATCCTCTCCCCACATGCCGTGCAGCGCTATGAACACTAGATCGACATCATCCAGCATGGACGACTGTACGCAGTCCAACACCGCGCGTGGACTCAACGCGGCCAACTCTTCCGGTGTTGGCGGCCGCGAGGCGGTTGTGAGCTGGAGAAACTCGTCGGCATCCGTCGGCTGAGCAGCACCGAGCGCCGGGTCGATGGGAAGAACGTCATGGCCGCGTTCTCGCAGGGCATAGACTATGCCGCGGCCCGAGAGGAATGAGATTTCGCGTTCGGCAGATACGCCGCCAAGGAGTACGGCTATTCGCACGGGGCCGACTTCATTCGTGTGTGAGCGGTGAGTGTTTGCCCGAACAAACGACGGTAGTCGTTGGGACGGACTGAAGAGTGAGTCATGACGGTGTCATTCGTCTGTTTGGCCTGTCCGCCGAATCCGCCGAAGGCGAAGCAGGCGGGCCATAGACTTTGCTGCCAACAGTGCGAAGCTTTTCAACTTCCTCCTGCGTCAGCCTATGTGCTCCTCCGAGCAGATGTGCAACAAACGTCGTGTGCGCCGCGTGTTCCACCTTCTCCATTCGCATAAAGGCTTCGTTGATGTCGCGTCCCATCACTACCACACCATGATTTGCCAGCAGGATGGCAGAGTGTCGTTCGACGAATGGAACTAACGATTCAGCCACTTCACGCGTTGACGGCGTTGCGTACGGCGCCAGAGGAATCGATCCCAAACCGAGAATTACTTCCGGCAGCAATGGCTTATCGAGCGCTATGCGTGCCGTCGCAAACCCCGTTGCGTACGGAGGATGCGCATGTATAACGGCCCCGACTTCCTTCCGCCGCTCATAAATGAACACGTGCATGCCCGCTTCCGTCGAAGGCGTTCTCCGCTTATCGACAGGTGTGCCGTCGAGCGTAAGCTCAACGAAGTCAGCCGCCTCCACGCGTCCTTTGCTCACGCCCGTCGACGTGATGAGGATATTGCCGTTGGGAAGTCGGGCCGATACGTTTCCATCCGCCGCAACGACGAGGCCGCGTTCATACAGCCGATGACAGCAGGAAACGAGCTGATGAGCAATGTCGTCGCGAGAAGGCATTCTTGCTTCCGACACACGTGAGACGATAATACCGAAAAGAGCGCTCAGGGGCAAGGAATGAGGCCATCAAGAACTCTTACGGCGAATCCACACCGCATAGGCCGGCGCACCCAACAGGAGAATTCCCAGCCCGACGAACCCACGCTCCGGTTGCGAGATGAGCGTGTTGAGAACAATCGCCGCCGATGCGAGCGCAAAGATGATTGGCGTATAGGGATAACCCGGCACGCGGAATGTGCGCTCCAGACCAGGACGTGTTGAACGGAAGACGATGACGCTTACTGCACCGAGAGCATAAAAAATCCATCCCCCAAACACGACGTAGGTAAAGAGTTGTTCGAATGTCCCCGTTGCAGCGAGGACGATTGCCCAAAGCGAGTTCCACACGACCGCCTTTGCCGGCGTCCGAAAGCGTGCATGCACTTCTCCCAACGCCCGGAAGAAAATGCCGTCGTTCGCCATCGCATAGTAGGCCCGGGTCGCCGTCAGCATGATGCCGTTGGCTGCGCTGAACATCGACACGAGGATGGCGACGGTAATGACGTTTGCCGCCGCGGGGCCGAGGACGAGACTCACGGCGTCCGCGGCAATTCGTTCAGACTGTGCGGCCCGAACGGGCCCCAACGCGGCAAGATAGCCAAGATTCCCGATAAGATAGATGGCGATCAGCGCAAGTGTTCCCACCATGATCGCCCGGGCGTACGTTGTTTGTGGGTCGATCGTTTCCCCGGTCGAAAAGGAAACGTAGTGCCATCCTTCGTACGCCCAGAGCACACCGACCATTGCTACACCCATGCCGGCGATCAACTCTGTCCACGACATGGCAGGATAAGTAGCGGGCGCGTTGGATTGTTCACCGCCGCCGAGCGCAATCAACATGCCGCTCATCACCACAATCGCTCCCACCTTGATGGCTGTCGCCCATCCCTGCACACGCGCACTCTGCTTCACACCCCGTACATTGATGACGGCAACGACAACAATCATCAGCACCGAAACTGTACGGGCAAGAATTGGAGAGAGAGGAATGAGCTGCTGAAGATACGTCGCAAACGCGACGGCAAGCGTTGCCGTTGCGCCGGTGCCGATGAGGAAGAACAATGCCCAACCGTACAGGAACGCCGGAAAGCGGCCGAACGCATCTCTCAGGTAGATGTACAACCCGCCTGTCTGCGGGAACATGGCTCCCAACTCTGCGTAGGACAGCGCACCGAGCAGCGTCAGAACACCGCCGAGAACCCACACGAGCAGCGCGAGCCAAACATGTTCGCCCGTCGAACGCAGTACCGATGCAGGTACAATGAAGATGCCGGAACCGATGACGGTTCCGACGACAATCATGACAAGGTCTTTTGAACGAAGGGCACGCTGCAGGCGTTCGCTCACGCGCGGTTGTCCTTTCTGTGCCTGAGTTCGTGCGATGCTACGCGAGCGGTCTCGGCAAGCACAGCCGCGCCGATGAAGATTGCCTCCTCTGCAGCATAAAAGTGGGGGGAGTGAGAAGGAATCGGCTGGCCGCCTTCTTCACATGCACCGACGCGGAGGAAACAGCCGGGCATGCGTTCCATGTAGTACGAAAAGTCCTCCCCTACCATGTTCAAACCGGGAAGCTGAGCAAATGCTTTTTCTCCAAGCAACGATCGCGCAGCCTCCCGCGCCCACACAATCGGCTCAGGCGGATTCACGATGGGGGGCGTTCCGACGTCGAACGTTACTGTTCCCTCTACACCGTATCCAGATGCGACAGCAGTTACGATCCGCACAACCTCGGACTTCAACAGTGCTCGCGTCTCGGCATCGATCGCGCGGAGGGTGCCGGTGAGTCGTGCACGGTCGGGAATCACGTTCGGCGCGTTGCCTGCATATACGGAGCCAACACTCACCACACCCGCCGTTGCGGGATTGAGCTTGCGAGCGACAACCGTCTGCAGCGCTGCAATCACTCCTGCCGACGCCACGATGGGGTCGGCAGCCTCATGCGGCCGTGCTCCGTGCGCGCCTTTCCCGACCAGCTCAATCTTAAACGTATCCGTTGATGCCGCCATAGGGCCTTCCTGCACGATGACCTTTCCCACCGGAAAACGCCTGTCCACATGCGCGCCAAAAATCGCCTCAACACCATCGAGCGCACCGCTCTCCAACACTGCCACCGCTCCCTTGCCGATCTCCTCTGCCGGCTGAAACACAACGACGGCATCGCCTTCTGCCGGATGCTTGGCGAGCAGCATAGCTGCTCCCATCGCCCAGGCGGCGTGAACGTCATGGCCACAGGCGTGCATGACGCCGGCATTCTTCGATGCGAATTCAAATTCTGTCGCTTCCTGAATCGGCAGCGCGTCGATATCGCCACGAACGGCAACCGCCGGTGCGTTGGGATCCTTGCCGGCAAAGCGCGCAACCACTCCGGTCTTTGCCACGCGCTGAATCGACATTGGTCTCAACGCAGCAAGCATCTCTTCGATCCGCTCGGCTGTGCGGTGCTCTTCGAAGGAAAGTTCAGGATCATGATGAAGCGTGCGTCGCAACGTCACAAGCCGCTGCACCACGTCGTCTGAAAAAAGAGAATGAATGGAGGGCGGAATGTTCATGGGAATGGCCTCGTCAGCGTTTCCGCTCGCACAGTTAGATTGTCCACACGGTCACGGTCAACCGCGACGCCCATGCCCGGCTTGTCCATCGGCACCGTTACCGTGCCGTCGCTGCTCATCGTCCACTCGGGCTGCACGATATCGCGCTCCCAGTAGCGGGCGCTTGGGGAGAGGTCGCCGGGGAGCGTGAAGTTCGGCAGTGATGCCAGTGCGATGTTGTGCGCGCGGCCAATCCCGCTTTCTAACATTCCGCCGCACCATACAGGCACACCGTGGTCGCCGCAAAAGTCGTGAAGCGCAATCGACGACAGGAATCCTCCAACACGCCCCGGCTTGATGTTGACGATGCGCCCGCTGCCCAGTGTTACCATATCCTCCGCTTTCTCGACGCTGGTGATCGACTCGTCGAGACAGATGGGTGTTTCCAACATGCGCTGGAGTCGCGCATGGCGAAGAAGGTCGTCGTGTGCGAGAGGCTGCTCGATCATCATCAATAGAAACTCATCAAGCCGCTTCAAGTGGTCGGCATCGTCGAGCGTGTAGGCGTTGTTTGCATCGACCATGAGAGGCGCGTCCGGCCCGAACGCTTCCCGAACCGCTCGCACAAACTCGACGTCGTTCCCTGGCTCGATCTTCATTTTGATCTTCCTGTATCCCTGCTCGATGCTCTGTCGAACTTTTTCCACGAGCGCCGCCGGGTCTTGCTGGATACCAAGCGAGATTCCTACTTCGACGGTCGCTCTCACGCCTCCCAACAGCCGGGCTAATGCGATGTTCTTCGTCTGCGCAGTGAGTTCCCACACTCCCATTTCGATTGCCGCCTTTGCCATGTTATGACCCCGCACAGCGGGGTTGAGGAGTTCAGGCACCTCATGCGGGCCTGTCAGCGACATTCCGATGATGCGCGGAGCAAGCCAATCCCTGATCGCCAACCACGCCGTGTCAATCGTCTCGGAGCTGTAGTTGGGGAATTCTCCCGCCACGCATTCACTCCAGCCCACGACGCCGTCGACGCTTTCAAGCTCCACGAGACAGATGCGGCGATTCTGAACAGCACCCGAGGAGATACGGAACGGCTCCCGCAAGGGGAGAAGAATTTCGCGCAGGGTGATTTTGGAGATAATGAGATTCACCGACGGCCCGCGTTATAATTTGGCGAGACAGTAGAAGCAGCGGCCGGCATCGTGATAGAAGGCGGCCACGCGATAGCCCGCGTCCTGATACGAAAGGAAAGCCCGCCGTGTGTTTGCGCGCCAGCGTGCCGCAAGGTCGAGAGATTGCTTCTGCACCGCTTCAATGTTGGCCGGAATCTCCACCCGTACAGTCTCCGCCATCGGCAGATCCCGGCCGTCGGGAACGATGATGCCGCCGTTCTCGACACGCGTGTTCACAACCGGAGCTTGTGCAAAACGCTCTACATCGTGTCGAACGGTCCCCTCGAGTCCCGCTTTGCGGGACTCATCATCAAGACGCCAAACGACGATGAAGCGATCCATCCCTACGCCACGATGGAGGTCACTGCCGGTATCGAGATACATGTCCTTCACATATTCAGCGATCTCAGCGCCGAGGCCGTTGATATTCAGGTTTGCGTTGCGAGCAACAAGAGGGTCAAACGTCCAGTACGCGACACGCACGCCTTGCTCTAACAGCCGACTGCGCTGATAGAGCTTGAGCGCTTTTCCAACGCCGCGGCCGCGCACATCGTTGCTGACGGCGAGCATGTGCGACCAATGAGCCGGCGCGCCATCTTTCATTCCCGTCAGCCCGAACACGAATCCCACCATCCTCTCGTTCTCATCGAAGGCGCCCGCCGTCACGCCACCCACCTTCTGGCTCACCTTCAGCAGCGAAGCGGGGATGACATCGTCGAAATCCTTTCCCCACGTCTCACGCTGCAAACGCACGCATGCGTCGTACTCGTCGTTGGTTGAGAGATCGCGGATCGAGATTGTGCCAATGGTTGACGGCATAGAAACCCCAGCGTACGCTTGGGGGAAATGAACGGTAAAGAGCCGCTTCAACTACGAACGGTTATTCCTGCCCCATCGAGAATGACGGGGACGATATCGTGCTTTTTGAACGGCGGCATGAGATACACGCCGGCGACCGACGATTTGGCTTCGGCGAGCAATGCAATGGCAAGCTCGATGCCGACCCCGCCGCAAGCGGCGGGGTTCTCACCGGCCGCACGCAGCCGTTGCCGGACGTCTGCGGGAATGGCCATGCCCGGAATCTCGTTGTGCAAAAACTCCGCATGCTTGGAGCTTCGCAGCGGAAGCACGCCGAGCATGACGGGAAGTTTCCATTGCTCGGTGTGTTTGAGTAATTGCTCAAGAGTGCGGAGGTCGTAAATCGGTTGGGTAAAGACAATGTCTGCGCCCGCATCGACTTTGCGACGGAGTTTCTCCAACTCCGCGTCAAGATTGTCCGCCATGGCGTTCACGGCGCAGGCGATGAGGAACGCCGTGCGCGCGCCGATGCTGTTCCCCATGAGGTCGCGGCCCTCGTTCATCGACTTGACCGCGCGGATCAGGCCGACCGAATCGATATCAAACACCGACGATGCTTGAGGATAGTCGCCGATACTGGTCGGATCGCCGGTGATGGCAAGAACATTACGGATGCCGAGCGCATGAGCACCCATGAGTTCGGCCTGCGACGCAATCATGTTCCGATCTCGCGTGGCCAAATGCATCATCGCTTCGATTCCCACCTCTTGTTGAAGCTGATACGAGATAGCGACGGAACTCATCCGCAGACGCGCTCGTGCTCCATCGGTAACGTTAATGGCATCGACGCCGTGCCGGTGTAAAAACCGCGCTCCTTCGAGCACGGGCGTCATATCGAGACCGCGGGGAATGTCGATCTCAACAGTCGTCAAGAATTTCTGGCCGATGGCGCGGGCAAAGCGCGAGCGTTCGGGTTCTGGCGGTGCGTCGAGCCCCGACAAGTCGGGGCGTTCACGCGGCCTGGCCATCCCACTGCTTCTCAAGCGGGGCGAGGATTTTATTCCCTGCCGCGCAAGGTCATCCATGACGCTGCGGATCGCTCGGATATGCGCAGGCGTGGAGCCACAGCACGCGCCGATGAGCGTTACGCCAGCCTGGAGAAGCTCTCGCGCATACGTTGCCAGATACTCCGGCGTCGTGTGGTAGATGGAGCGCCCATTGAGGAGCGTAGGGATCCCGGCGGCAGGCTGTGCGGCCATGACCACGCCGTCCTTGTACATCGTGCGAATGATGCTGAACATCCGCTGCGGGCCAACAGTGCAGTTTGCACCAACGACATCGACACCGCGCCCGATCAGGTGCTCAACAACTTCGATGGGGAAGGAGCCGGAAAGAATTGCGCCGTCTTCGGGAAACGCTTTCTGCGCGACGATGGGGAGGTCCGTTGTTTCCTTCGCGGCAGTGATGGCTTCATCGAGTTCATGCAAGCTGACGAAGGTCTCCAGCATGATGAGGTCGACGCCTGCATCGACGAGGATGGCGATCTGTTCGCGGAAGGCTTCCCGCGCCTCCTGCAGTTTGAGCTTGCCGATGGGTTCAAGAAGTTTTCCTGTCGGCCCGACGGAGCCGGCAACATAGACACGACCGCCTGCAACGCGTTTGGCAATCTCGACACCCCGACGGTTAATCTCTTCAAGTCGATCCTCGCGATGAAACTGTGCGAGCCTCAGCCGATTGGCGGAGAAGGTGTTGGTTTGGATGATTTCTGCACCCGCCTCGATGTACTCGCGGTGAATGCGCTCGACAATCTCGGGGTTTTTGAGGTTCTGAATCTCGTGTGGAAGTTCGGGGTACTCGTAGAGGTCGAGCAGCGTCCCCATCGCTCCATCGCACAGCACCGGTCCCTGCCGGATGCGCTGACGAAACAGAAGTTTGGAAATGGGGGTGCTCATGGTGTTCCGGCGGAACGGTGTTCACCGGGTTCAGGGTTAGCGGGCCAGCATTTTCATGTGGTTGACGACTTCCTCCGGCGTCCAGTCATTGCCGAGGAAAACTTTGGAGAGATTCCCTCGCACATCGATGACCACGGTGCGAAGGTTATGGGCAATCAATCCACCCTCGTCGTCTTCTATGGTAAGGTCGAGTCCATCCGCAAGCGTCCGGATGGATGCCATGGGCGCAGTAACAAAATCCCACGTGGTGAAGTCGGCATTATAGGTGCGGCCGTATTTCTTCAGCACCTCGGGCGTATCGAACTCCGGGTCGAAACTGATCGTCATCAGGTGCCACTTGCCGTTGAGCGACGACTCGCGTGCAAGCCGCTTCTGGATGTTGGCAAAGTTATCGCTCATGCGAATGCAAAAATCGGGCAGTGGGCAGCGCGAGTAGATGAGGGTGAACGCCACCACTTTTCCGCGGAAGTCGCCGATGCGAACGCGCCGGCCGTCCTGATTCGTGAAGGTGAACTCGGGAAACGGCTCCCCCTCTTTGAATAATCGCTTGAACATTACTTCATCCGGCGAGAGGACGCGAGCATCATCGCCGCGCGACGTGACGGTAAGCGATGCGAGCCAGCTTTCCGTACGCGAGACGGCCAGCGTGCCGACCACCGAATCCCCCGGCTGGACGTTCGCGAGGAGCGTCGTATCTTTCACTCTGAACGGCATCGTCATCGCCATCATGTAGTTGGGGATTTCTTTGTGCGCGATGGTGACGGTTCTCCGTTCCGGCTCCAGTGAAATGATCTGCCCTCGCACGGCAAACGTGACGAGGTCTGTTCCCTTGTTTTCCTCTTTCTTTGAGCATCCCGCAACAATTCCGAACACGAGGAATACAGTAACGAGAAAAGGTAGTGCTGCTATCGTGTTTGCGTTCATGAGCTTCAAACAGATCTAAATGAAAAATTGCTACAGCGGTCGGTGATAAAAACTTTGTCGTTCCTACAGAACTCCTCGCGGCAACCTGTTTCGGCCGGGTTCGAGAACTGAGAGAATATGTGGAGCTCCGTCGAAAGCGGAATGCATTGCCTAACGCCCCACCACAAGCGCTGCGGCGATCTGCACAGCGTTCGTCGCCGCGCCTTTGCGGATGTTATCCGCGACAATCCAAAGATTGACGCCGCTGCGCACGGTCTCATCTTTGCGGATCCGCCCGACGAACACGTCGTCCTTGTCCTGCGCGAGGATCGGCATCGGATACACGTTGTCTTGCGGCTCGTCGAGCAGTGCGACGCCGGGAGCTGTGCGGAGGACCTCACGCACGTCTGCGACGGTGCACTGCTTTTCGAGCTCGATGTTCACCGATTCCGAGTGCCCCCCGATCACCGGCACGCGGACGGTCGTTGCCGTCACCTTAATGTTTTCCCCCATGATCTTTTTCGTCTCGTTCATCATCTTGAACTCTTCCTTCGAGTACCCGTCATCATAAAAGATATCGATGTGAGGAATGCAGTTGAACGCAATCGGATGGGGGAACTTCTTGACCTTCGGCTCACGACGCGCAAGCTCATCCGTCAACTGATCAACGCCGACTTTGCCCGCGCCGGTAACCGATTGATAGGTTGAGACCACAACACGCTTGATGCGGAACAGGTCGTGCAACGGTTTGAGGACGACAACCATCTGGATGGTCGAACAATTCGGGTTTGCAATGATCCCCTTATGCTTGAAAATCTGCCGACGGTTCACTTCGGGCACCACGAGCGGCACCCCCTCCTCCAGACGGAATGCGCTGCTGTTGTCGATGACTACCGTTCCGGCCTTGACGGCAATCGGAGCAAACTCTTTGCTCACGCTGGCGCCGGCAGAGAAGAGTGCAAACTCGACATGCCGGAAGCGTTCCGGCTCCAACTTTTGGACCGGCACCGGTTTGCCGTTGAACGGAATCTCTTTTCCGATCGACCGCTCCGACGCGAGAAGAATGAGGCGGTTCACCGGAAAGTTCCGCTCCTCCAATACGCGTACCATCGCACGGCCGACAAGTCCCGTGGCGCCAACCACTGCTACGTCATGCAGCTTCATTGTCCATCCTCCGATTAGCCGAGTTGTTCAAATGTTTCGCGTTCCCGAATCACACGCACCTTGTCGTGATTCACGAGCACCTCCGCCAGCCGCGGACGCGCATTGTACTGCGACGTCGTCACAAACCCGTACGCTCCCGCCGTGAGCACCGCCAGCGTATCGTTGCGTTTGACCTTCGAGAGCTGCCGGTCTCGCGCGAGAAAGTCACCCGTTTCACAGATGGGGCCGACGACGTCGACAGTCTCGTGCTCATACGTCTCGATCACGACCGGCACAATCTGGTGGTGAGCGTTGTAGAGGCTCGGGCGGAGCAGATCCGTCATACCGGCATCCACAATGACAAATTTCTTGGCGCTGTTCTCTTTCGTATAGACGACGGTTGTGAGCAACACGCCCGCATCGGCAACGATGCAGCGGCCTGGTTCGAGCCAGATCGAGCAACCAGTAGGCTCGAGAATCGGCAGGATGGCATTCAGGAACTCCGTCGCTGCAAGCGGCGCGTTGCCGTTGGCGCGCTCCTTCGGAAGCGCCTCATGCTCAATCGCCGCCGCGTATCGAACGCCAAAACCTCCGCCAATATCGATATGAGAAAGATGGATGCCCTCCTGCCGGAGCGCATGAACAAGGTTGACAATAAACTTCGCCGTAGCGACGTAGGGCTCAACTTTCGTTATCTGCGAGCCGATATGCGCGTGAATACCCACAAGCTCAATGCCCGGAAGCCCCGCCGCCATCCGAAAAGCTTCCATCGCCTTATCGCTATCGATGCCGAACTTATTGTGCTTCTGCCCGGTGGTAATGTACGGATGGCTCTCGGCATCGATATCCGGGTTGATGCGAAGCGCCACCCGCGCGGTAGTTTGTAGGCGGTATGCAACGAGCGAAACGAGCTGAAGCTCCTGCACCGACTCGATATTGAGGAACCGCACGCCGCGCTGGAGGGCATACTCGATCTCATCCTCACGTTTGCCGACCCCTGCAAAAGCAATCTTCTCCGGCAAAAAGCCAGCCTTGAGTGCAAGATAGATTTCACCCGCCGACACAACATCCGCCCCGATGCCTTCCTCTGCAAGGAGTTTGAGGATGGCAAGATTGGAATTTGCCTTCAGCGCATAGCAGGTCAGATGATCGCGTCCTTGCAGCGCGGAACGGATGGCATGCAAATTCTGGAGGATCCGGTTTTTGCTGTAGACATACAGCGGCGTGCCGAACTCCTCCGCTAACTCGCGCAGGGGAACTTCCTCACACCATAATTGATTATCGCGATACTCGATCAAGAAGCGCTCTGTTTTCAATCGTGAAAGTACTGCAACACGGCGTCCACGAGCGTTCCGCCGCCAAACCGGAACGTATCGACAGCCGGCAAACCGGTCTGTTGTTCAATCTCCGCGGCGGCCTTCCGGGATTCCTCATCCGTCATCCCAATCGAATTTAACCCTACGCCTACCACGTTCGATTTCCGGAAGAACCCGACAATCTCTTCATGCAGCCGTATCACTCTGTTGAGCTCGGGCAACGGAAGTCCGTAGTCATCCTTCAACCTCGTCGGCTGGTGGCAGAGAATCATCGCATCCGGCATCGAGCCATGGATGAGGCCGAGTGTAACGCCCGAGTAGCCCATGTGCGTCAACGCTCCCTGCCCTTCGACGAGGATATATTCGTATCCTTCTTTAACGGATCGGTCGATTTCCCGCTCGACGCAGCCGGCGATGTAGTCGCTGATGATGGAGTCCACCGCGATGCCGCGACCGCGGATGAGGATGCCGGTCTGCCCGGTCGCTACGAAGTCGGCATTTACTCCCCGGCCCACCAACTCCTTGTGGATCTGCATCAACGTGGTCATTTTGCCGATGTTGCAATCTGTGCCGACTGTGAGGATGACTTTCGCCGTGCGAGTTCGCCACGTGCCTTTCGCGACCACTTCCGCTTCGGGGAGAATTTTCCGATAGTCGGTAAGCGTAACGCCGTGCTCGCGTGCAAGGGAAACAAATTCTTCATCATCCGAAAGAATCGTGTGCAGCCCGCTCAGAATGTGCAGCCTGTTCCGGATTGCTTCCTGAATCCACTCTCGCCATGCTTCGGGCAAGTAGCCGCCGGTAGGAGCAATGCCGATAAGAAGATGCGTGGGGTTGAAGCGCATCCCTTCGGCAATGTCCTTCACGACCGGAACGGCGCCGCCGTAGCCGAGAACGTCCTGCGCGGTTTTCCCGACTTTTGTGCTATCAATCACGGCGACGACTTGCTCGGGCAAATAGGCAAGAGCACCGTTGGCCGTTTTCGAGCAGAGCGGACTGAACGTTCCTTCCGCGAGGATCAGCAATCTGCGTTGCATGGAAGCCGGAAGATTTGTGGTGTGACCTGAGACCGCCAGAAACGGAAAGTCCCGCCCACGGCGGGATTTCTGCGGGAGTTATGTAGCAAAAAATTGCATCAAACTCAAGCGACCCAGTGCGACAGGCTGCACGATCAAAAGTTCTTGCCGACGAGCACGGACTCGTAGCCGTTGGGATAGTATGTGGAATCAACCGTCCGCCAGCCCTGTTTACCGCCGACGGTGATTTGCCCGATGACGTATGTTGCTTCACGGCGTTCCGTGCCGCCGATCTTCCGGCTGTTCAGCGTATCGAGCTCGTAGCCTGAGAAGACGAAATGCTGACCGGCGGCAAACGGGAAGATGGCGAAACGACGGTGCGAGAGAATAGCGAAAAAGCGGACGGGAAGCAAGACGGACGGAGGCAGCGGTGACGACGCGCGGAGGCTGTTCACGCGCGCGGATGGAATGTGCGATGCACTTCCTTCAGATACTCACGGTCGATGTGCGTGTAAACCTGCGTGGTGGCGATGTCTGCGTGGCCGAGCATTTCCTGCACAACACGCAAGTCCGCTCCGCGTTCAAGAAGGTGAGTCGCAAAGGAGTGACGGAACGTGTGCGGATGAACCGCTTTCTTGATTTCCGCGGCCTCGGCGTATGTCGTCACGATATTCCAGATGGTCATGCGGGAAAGCTTTCCGCCGCGCGGGCTTATGAAGAGGATATCGTGCGATTGAAGCCTCTTGGGATTCGCCGCGCGCGCCTCTCGTTGATACCGCACCACCCATTGCTTGGCCGACGCGCCGATCGGCACAAGTCGTTCCTTCGAACCCTTCCCCAACACACGAATCAAATCTTCCCCAAACAAGAGGTCAGCTTGCCGCAGGTTGATCAATTCGGAGACACGGATGCCCGTTGCATAGAGCGTTTCCAGAATGGCCCGATCCCGCAACGTTCGTCTTCCTTGTTCGTCGAGTTGATCGGGGACGGCGGCGGCATTAAGGATTCGGTCAATCTCCTCCAGTGAAAGAACCTCCGGCAATCGCTTCGCCCGCTTGGGCGGTTTGATGTGCTGCGTGGGGTCGTCCTCGGCAAGGTCCTCTCCCACAAGAAACCGATGGAAGCCGCCGAGTGCTGAAAGCGTACGGGCGATGCTGCGCGGGGAAAGCCCTGCTGCGGAGAGTTTTTGGAGAAATGCGCTGATGAGGCGGTCGGAAACGGCGTTTGCCGTCGTGATGGAGTGGTCTTCAAGGTAGCGCCGGTAGCGGGCGAGGTCGAAGTCGTACGAGACGATGGTGTTCGCCGAGACCCCTTTTTCGACGCGAAGATGGTCAAAGAAACTGCGCAACTCATCTGCGAGCTTTGTGCGTTTGCCTTTCAGCGAACGCAAGGCCGTGCCCATCGACCAATCCTTTCGGAGGGAGCGACTTATTGATGCGGCTGTTGATTCCGGGAGAGCAAACTCAGCAAACCGCCGATGGCTAGCGTCGTCGTAACGCCGATCATGGTGAACCACGTCCATGCAACGAGCTTCAATGCAATCACCGTCACCATAATGAGAATGCCCGCAATGAAGCCTGCCAGCGCGTCCTCCTGTTTCGGCTGTTTGAAGAGCACGCCGAGGAGGAATGTGCCGAGCAAGCCGCCGTAGGTGAACGATGCAATACTCAATGCCAACTCCACGACAGTTTGGCTCGTCGTCATGAAGAAAATCGCCGACCCTACCAACAGCCCCGCCCACAGCACAGTCGCCATCCGTGAAATCCACAGCTCGCGCTCAGGCGAGAGCGTCTTGCCGGAGATAGGTTTGTAGAGGTCGAGCACGGTGGAAGAAGACATCGAGCTCATCGAGCCGGCGAGTGTCGAGAGCGCTGCTGCGAACAATCCGGCAATGATGAATCCGGAGACGCCGGCAGGGAGACCTTCGATGATGAACTTGGGGAATACTTCGTCCGCGCGTGCAAGACCCAAGTCGGCGAGCGCTGCACCGTTGTAGTAGCCGTAAAGCAGGATGCCGACGAGCAGGAAGATTGCAAACTGCAGAATGATGATCACCCCGCTGCCGATGAGCGCCTTTCGGCTGGCAGCGAGCGATTTTGTCGTCAGCACACGCTGGACGATAAGCTGGTCGGTGCCGTGGGACGCCATGGAGAGAAACGCACCGCCGAGCACGCCGGCAATCAGGGTGTACGGTTGCTGGAAAAATCCCTCGCCGAAGTCGAGGTTCAACACCTCAAACTTCCCCGCTGCTGCGGCTGCTTGTGTGATACCCGCCCAACCGCCTTCGTAGGAAGAGATGAGCACATAGCCGGCAATCACCGCCCCGCCTAAGTAGACGAACATCTGAATGGCGTCCACCCAGATCACCCCCCGCACGCCGCCGATGTAGGTATAGGCCAGTGCGACGGCAGCAAGAATCAGAATCGCTAACGGATAGTCGATGTCCATGACGAGCTTCAGCGGAATGGCCGTTGCAAAGAGGCGCACACCGTCGGCGGCCATGCGCGTGAAGAGGAACGTTACCGAGGCGAAGCGGCGGGTCTTCGCGCCGAAACGGCTTTCGAGAAATGCGTAGGCGGTGGAAAGCTCACCCTTGTAGTACGCCGGCAAAAAGACGACGCTGATGAGAATGCGGCCGATGAGATAGCCGAAGGTAACTTGTAGGAAGTTGAGGTTCGTGAGATAGGCGAGACCGGGAATGCTGATGAACGTCAGCGTGCTGGTCTCGGCCGCAACGATGGAGAAGCAGACGACCCACCACGGAATCTGATCCTTGCCGAGGAAATAATCGGCTGCCGACTGCTGCTTGCCTCCGCGCCAGATGCCGAACGCGGCAATCGCAACGAGGTACACAACAACGACGGCGTAGTCGATGGTCGTAAATCCCATGATGATATCCTTGAATGAGTGACGTGCGGACTGCTGTACGCCTCGGAGAGTGTTCCCCGGCACACAGCAGCGGTGTGTGGATGGTGCGGGACCTTAAGCCCGGAGCGCCTTGGCAAGGCTATTGTGGATGCTGAACGCACGGTCGAGGCGGGAAATGCGGATGAGATTCAGCACTTTCTTGTGGAGGCCGACGAGCTTCACCACACCGCCGTTTTCCCGCATTTTGCGCTCGGCAATCAGGAGGGCGCTCAGGCCGCTGCTGTCGCAGAACTCGACTTCCGTCAGGTCGACGATGAGGTGTTTGAGTTGCGGCGTGCAGAGGATGAGAAATTCCCCTTTGAGTTCGGGGGAGATGCTGGCGTCGAGCTTGCGCTCCTTGATCGTGAGCACGGTCGCGTTGCCATTCTGCTTCACGTTGAATCGCATAGCATCATACCTCTGAAACTGGAAGAGCTACAGCATGTGAATGACATTGATCAGGTGCTGATAGGCCGAAGGCGGATTGTCGCGCCGCGCACGCACCTGAACGTTGTAGAACGTGTCGGCATCCTCCTTCTCAAACCCAATCCGAATGCGCGCACCCGAACTGCGGCACAGGAATGCACTCGGGAGTGCGTCATCGAGATTGAGGTCGATTGCTACATCGAATGTACTCTTTTTCACTGTTTGAAGCAACTCGTTTCGGGGAAGAAACCAGCGGGTTAGGTCTTGCGCGCTGAACGTGATGAGTCGTGCTTTCGCATACGGCTTCGTCGATTCCAGAATACCGTGCCGCTTGACGATTGTCACATAATGCGGTGAGTATCGCTGCATAATATGATGGAGGACCACCTCCACCCCTGTCGCCGCTGCAACGCTCTCTGGCAGCAGCAGCAAGACGCGGCGCGCGGTCGAAAGCGCGCCCGTGAACTGTATCTGTTCACCGCTGTGCGAACGGAACGTGTAACGCGCATACGCCTTTCCGATGCTGTAGCGAAGCCCTTCAAACATGATGCCTCACCGTGCAGAGCGAAAAGGCAAGCTGACGGTAATTCTGTTGCCGACAGTGTTGTGGACTCAGTTATCCCTCCAATAGTTTCAAGAATTGCTGTTCATCCAGAATGGTAATCCCTAACTCTTGAGCTTTCTTCAGCTTCGAGCCTGCCTCTTCTCCTGCAACAACGAAATCGGTCTTCTTACTCACGCTCGAGCTCACCCGCCCGCCAAGCTGCTCGATACGCTGTTTTGCCTCTTCGCGTGTCATCGAGGAAAGTCCGCCGGTCAAAACAAATGTCTTAGAGGCAATGGAGGAGGATGTTGCTTTGCGCGAGATACGTTCTTCCATATGGAGGCCGGCCTTCCGCAGGCGCTCCACAATCTCCCTATTGTGTTTATCGTTAAAGAACGTCGCCACGCTTTCAGCGATACGAGGCCCGACGCCCTGCGCTTCCTCCAACTCATGCTGTGTTGCTTGCATCAGAGCATCGATGGACGGGAATTCGTGAACCAGGAGCGAGGCGACACCGGAACCGACGTGGCGAATTCCCAATGCGAACACCACGCGGGCAAACGGTTTTTTCTTGCTCGCTTCGATGGCATCGAGCAGGTTCTGCACTTTCTTCTCGCCCCATCGTTCAAGCTCAATGAGTTTGTTTCGATGCTTGTGGAGCGTGTAGAGGTCGGCGTAGTTCTTGATGAACCCATGCTCCACAAGCTGATCGACCACGGCTTCGCCTAACCCCTCGATATCCATAGCCCCGCGATGCGCAAAATGCTGGATGCGTGCTTTTACCTGAGCCGGACAGGCGGTGTTGTTACAATAGTAATTGGCTTCGTCCGCAGGCCGTGTGATGGGCGAGCTGCATACGGGGCAGCTCGACGGAAACCGGAACGGCTTCGTCCCCGGCGGGCGCTTTTCCCGAACCACGGCGCTGACCTTCGGAATCACATCTCCCCCCTTCTCCACAATAACCGTATCGCCCGGGCGGATGTCAAGCTCCTTGATATAATCCTCGTTGTGCAGCGTTGCCCGCGAGACCGTGGTTCCGCCGACGAAGACCGCTTCAAGCTCAGCCACCGGCGTGACCGTCCCCACGCGCCCGACTTGCAGCGTGATGGCACGCAGCACTGTTTCCTGTTTGCGCGCCATAAACTTGAACGCAATCGCATAGCGCGGGCTCTTCGCCGTGTTGCCGAGGCGCTCCTGCTGACGAAGAGAGTCGACTTTCACCACAATGCCATCGATCTCATAGGCAAGGTCTTCCCGCCGCTCCTCCCATTCTTTCCAGAATTCGATCACATCCTCAATCGTGGTGCAGAGCCGTGCGTGCTCGTTGATGGGAAAGCTGATCTCCTTAAGCAGGCGGAGGTTTTCCCACTGACTCGTGAGCGTTGTCCACTCGGCACGAAGCGAGTACGCGAAAAACTTGAGCGGCCGCTGGGCGACAAGTTTTGGGTCTTGCAACTTCAACGTTCCCGCGGTTGAGTTGCGCGGGTTCACAAACGTCTTCTCGCCGGCAAGCTCGCGCTCCTCGTTCATCCGCTCGAACTCACCCCTCGTCATAAACACCTCGCCACGGACTTCAATATCGTGCAGGTCTTTCCGATTACCCGACAACCGCAGCGGGATGGAGCGAATGGTCTTCAGGTTCGCCGTGATGTCATCACCCTGTACACCATCGCCGCGCGTTGCTCCGCGCATAAACAGGCCTTCGTTGTAAAGAAGGCTCACAGCAACGCCGTCCACCTTCAGCTCGCACACGTACCTCACAGGTTCCTTGCCGAGGAGGGAGCGAACGCGTTGGTCGAATGCGCGCACTTCTTCTTCGTTGTAGGTATTGGAGAGACTCAGCATCGGAATGCTGTGGGCGACGGTGGAAAATTCTTTTGTGGGCTCGCCGCCAACGCGCTGCGAAGGCGAATCGGGCGCGGCGAGGTCGGGATAGGCGCGCTCAAGCTCGATGAGCTCGCGCATCAGCGCATCGTACTCTTCGTCGGAGATGGTCGGCTGGGCGAGGACGTAATAGCGGTAGTCGTGTTCGCGCAGTTGTGCGCGCAAGGATTCAACCCGCTTGCGAATGGCTGGCGTAACGCGTGTCGTGGCCATGGCGGGAACGAACCGTTACAATGGACCGGTGGTGTTGTAGGTTAGTAGGGCATTGCGGACGACGCTCCCCGGCTTGCCCAACGAACCGATGTCGCGGCCGTTGAGACGGAACGTCGCACCGCCAGCATTGCCGATGGTGATGTTGAACTGCTCGCCTGCAGACCAGCTGCGCCGCCATTGGGGGGGGAGGAGATACTCTTCGGTCTTCATACCGTCAATGACAACTTGAATCCAGACAGAATCGGTGGTAAAGATCTCGAGATGCAGGCTGTCCGGCTTTGTTGGGCGCGCCGCGCTCACAGCTTGCTTCTGGACAGCTTCGGACTCCCGTACAGCAAGGTCGAACGGAGCCTCGGGAAACATGCTCGGAGGAAATCCATCGCCATCGGACGTCGTTAGAAACACGACGATCAACAGCACGGTGAGGAGTGTGAGAATGGGAATAAGATTGCGCTGGAGAAAAAGGAGGATGTCTCTGCGGTGGTAATTGGGGTCGAGGTCAGTCGGGAAATCATCGGTAACAACATCAGACTCGTGTGCCGGTTCTTCTTCCGCATGATCGTGTTTCACCGCTTCATCGTATCTCCGCAGGATCGCCTGCTCGTCCTCACCGATGGCCATGGCGTATTCACGGATAAAGGCGCGGATGTAGACTTCAGGAAGAACCGAGAAGCGCCCCTCTTCCAGCGCCTGGAGGAATTTGACACCGATGCGCGTGGCCGCTGAAATATGCTGGAGGGAAATTTGCTTTGCTTCCCGGAGTGCTTTGAGCTCTTCGGCGAATGATGCGAGGCGACTCATGGCGGATAAGAACAGCGGAATGAGGTGCTGACAACGAACTGCGCGATCTCTACCGCATGGTAGTAATTAATTGGCGGACTTGCAAGACACGCGTACGATGACCGTACGCATTCCTAACGGTGCTATCGATCGAGGACGGAACGGAGCGTCTCGGAGAGTTCCTCGAGCTGATACGGCTTCTCAAGGAATCCGTCAACTGCTTCACGTAACGGCAAGGACTCCATACTCTTAGTTCCATACCCCGTTGAAATGATGATGCGGACGTTGGGGTCGATCTCACGAAGCTTCTGGAATGTTTCCTTACCGCCAAGCGCGGGCATGTTGAGGTCAAGCACCACAACATCAAAGCGCTGCCGCTTCTTCAAGAGCGTCAGCGCGCGCTGGCCGCTGTTGACGACGGTCACTTTGTAGCCGAGGTCTTTCAGCATGCCGCTGATGACATCGCTCACCAGCTTTTCATCATCCACCACCAAGACTTTCTCTTTGCCGCGGCGGAGCCGGCGTTGCTTTTGCATGGCGGGCAACGACTGAAGATTCGTCATCAGCGGAAAGAACAGCGTGAACTCCGACCCCCTGCCGGGCTCGCTCAGCAGTGTGATGAAACCGTTATGGCCGTTGACGACGCCGTACACGACCGAAAGCCCAAGCCCCGTTCCCTTTCCTTGTTCTTTCGTCGTGAAAAAAGGCTCGAAGATGCGCTGCTGTGTTTGCCGGTCCATCCCCACGCCGGTATCGGCGATCGTGACGGAAACGAACTTTCCCGACTTCGTTTCCTTGACGTTCCTGAAGGTTTGGCGGTCGAAATCCACGATGCCGCCACGAATAGTGATGGCGCCGTCTTCACGGATCGCATCCCGTGCGTTGATGAGAAGGTTGAGCACAGCTTGTTGGATTTGCCCCTCATCGCCGTTCACGATGCACGGCTCTTCCGAAAAATGATTGCGCACTTCGATCGTCTTATCGATGCTCCGCTCGAAGAGCTGGATCGTTTCCTTGAGGATGTGATTGATGAGAACCGGTCGGAATTGCACGTTGCTTTTGCGCGCAAACGTGAGGAGCTGGCGCGTAAGGCTGGCGCCGCGTTTCGCCGCCGTCTCGATGATGTCGACAAATCGCCCCCACGCCACGTTGCGGCTCAGCTTGCGCCGCATAATAGCCGTCGAGCCGAGGATGGAGGTTAAAATATTGTTGAAGTCATGCGCGACACCCCCCGCAAGATTGCCGATGGAATCGATGCGCTGGGCATGGAAGACCTTCTCCTCTAACTGCTTTTTCTCGGTGATGTCGCGCGCCACAACGCGCATGAGTTGAGACGTACCGTGCTCATCCACAATAATCGACGTGTTGATGCTCACGTCAACCAGTTCACCACCGTTGGTGATCATCTGCTCTTCAAGACCCTTGATCTCGCGGTTTTGTTCGAAAGCCGTCCTCAGCAACTTCTGCGCTTCCCGATGATACGCCGATGGATAGAGCATCAGTACCGACCGGCCGACGAGCTCATCCTTCCGGTAGCCTAAGCGCTGCGCCTCTGTTTGGTTACAGCTGACGATGATACCCTCGGCGTTGACGATATGATACATGTCCGGCGAATGCTCAAACAAATCCATGTAGCGCTCTTCCGATTCACGGAGCCGCTCGATGAGCGTCACGTTCTCCAACGCCACACCAATCTGATTGGCGAACGCCGTCATGAGGTCGAGCTGTTTCCTGGCGAACGTATCCCGTTCCTTGCTGGCGAGGACAATGACTCCTTCGAACGTGTCTTTCACAAGGATCGGCACCGAAGCCCAGGCTTCAATGTCGCCATGCGTCCACGTGTCGGCGTTTTTCTTTTTTCGTTTCGCCCGTCGTTCGATGCGCGGTGCCCGTATCCATTGCAGCGACGGATCGGCAGCATCTTCATTCGGCTCAATAATATAGAGGTTCCGCTCACCTGCTGTTTGGCTCGCCCGCAACACAAGCTTCCCCCCTTCGACGCGGTACACCCAGCCGTACTCGACATCTAACAATCGGCTCACCTCGCGGACGGCGTTCTGGAGGAGGAACCCGATTTCCACTGCACGGTTGATCGCTTCTGCCAGCGTCTTGAGGGACAACAACTCTTGTTTCTGCTCTTCGAGCTGTCTGCCGTAGCGGAGCGTGAAGAACACAATCAAAAAACCGAAAAGACCGACCGTGGTAACGCTGGTGAAGTCATACCAATCGAGCTGATAGCCGGTGAAGACTCTCACGAGCACAATCGTCACCATGGCCACGACGACGGCGGTGGAGGCGACAATTTGCCCTTGCTCGACCGGGCCGAGCGACGAGCGGAACTTGCGGTATTGACGAAGGGTGAACTTCATCGGAAGCGGTGATGGACGGCAGTAAAGTACCGAGGAAGGAGGAGAAGGTCAAGCGCGCTGTGTGAGGCAGAACGCAGGCTCAGGAATGAAGGTGCTTCGTGATGGTGGAAAAAACATCCTTCTCGTCAACGGGTTTGAGGAGATAGTCGGCGGCGCCCAGGTCGCGAGCCACTTTACGAGCATGGAAGTCGTCGATGGCCGAAAGGAACACAACGGGCGTGGAGGACACAGAGGGAATCTTCTTGATGTTCTCGAGGAGGTCGAAGCCGTTCATATCCGGCATGCGGATGTCGGCAAAGATCAAGTCGGGTTTGAACGCGCGCAGCTTGTCGAGCGCTTCGCTGCCGCTTTCGGCTTGCTGCACATTGTACCCTCCGCTGCGAAGGATGGTGGCCATGGCGTCGAGCATCGAGCGTTCGTCATCGATAATCAATATTTGCTTTTTCTCCGTCATAAGACTTCCGGCTTTGGGATGGTCAAGATAGGAACTGTTACGATTGAATGCAAGGATGACCTCCACGAGTTTACCTGCTTCACTTGAGAAAGAATTTTTCAACAGATTAAGGGATGAAACTATCGCCCCGATGCTATTGTCGCGTCCCAGAAATACGTTGAAAAAGTGTAACCGCTAATCCACCTGCCTGCCCTGCCTGCCGGCAGGCAGGCGCGAATTGGCGCTAATGGGTTTCAAAAAGAACTCAATTCGCGAGGATTCGCGGTTGAATCTTTTCCATGGATTTATTCAACGTACTTTCGGGACGCGACACTATGTATTTTTTTATCCAATGGGTCTACCAAAAGTCCGCTCCTACGGAGCTTGTACACTCTTCACGAAGCGCCTGCGAAGTCCCGTAGGGACAAGATTTTGGTAACACAAATCTACAACAACTGTAAAAGCTCCGTTAGGAGCGACATTATAAAGATAGGTAAACTCGTGTGACCTCGTCGGTGAGGTGCCCCTCCTCACCCGCCAATCCAATAACACACCTGCGCTACCGCTAAGCCCACAACGGTGCCGAGCATGCTGCCGATCACCGCCATCAGCAATCCTACCGGCGCGAGGGAGCTTTGGTAGACCGTTGCTACGATCGGGGCGGTTACCGGACCGCCGATGTTCGCCTGACTCGCCGTCGCCATCAGGAACATGGGCGAACGCAACATACGACCGACGGCGAAGAGCAGCGCTGCATGAATGACAATAATCATCATGCCTGCGAGCACAAAGAAGGGCGCGTCGAGAATGCCTTTCAAGTCTGCACGCGCACCGATAGAGGCAAGTAACAGATAGAAGAGAAAGCTCCCGACGGTGGAGGCGCCGGCGTATTCGAGCTTCGAGAGGCCGGTGAACGAGAGCACAATCCCCGCCGCCGTTGCAAGGAGTATTCCCCACCCGAACGCGTTGATCACCGGGTCAAGCTCGGGCAACAATTTCCCCAGCGCTATCATCGTATACCCGACGCCAAACCCGAGCGCCATCATGATCGTGAGGTCTCGGAAGGAAATCGGCCTGCGATGTACTTCATCTAACTCTCCCATGCGGGCATTCAGCATATCAACGATTGAACGATCGACTCTGTTCACTTGATCGAGCCGATTCTGGAACACCGAGAGCGCAATCACCACACCCATCCATCCATAACCGACGACGGTATCGACAACGATGATCGGGCCGAGCATTGCCTCGGGTGTGCCGACGCTGGAAGCAACGGCAACCATGTTCGCGCCCCCGCCGACCCAGCTGGCCGTTAACGTTGCGATTCCCCGCCACGCATCCTCCGGCAACATTGGATGCAAGATGGTATAGCTTGTAACCGCGCCGATGGCCACGCCTGCCGTTCCCCCCAGCATCGTTGTGATGGCCTTCCCGCCTAACTTTGCCAGTGCCGGAACATTTGCCGAGAGGAGCATCAGTACAAGCGCACTGGGGAGAAGATAGGTGCGGACCCAGACGTAGAGGTCATGCGATTGCGGGATGAGGCCGAGGTTGGATGAGAGCATTGGAAGAAAGTAGACCCAGATAGCGGGGGGCATGTACTTGAAGAACGGAGCAAGCAGCGCTTTATCGCTGAGCCAGAAAATGAAACCGATGAGAACGATGAGGTAGACGAGGACAGCGCTGCCGTCTTCGATGAGGGGCAAGAGTCTTCCTTCCGATTGTTAACTGGGCTTGCGTTGGTCGATGAGCACCCGCCGCGCGCGAACGAACGATGTGAGCAGCGACTGGCTGAAGTTCGGCGCCGCGGGGTCAAAGCTATTGATGCGCACGCGGGCCCCACCGGGCGCATGGATGTACTCTTTGTTACCCACATAGATGGCGACGTGCGTGATGCGTTCCGGCCGGTCTGCCGTGGCTTTGCGGCCGAAGAAAAGCAGGTCGCCTGTTCTCAAATTGTTGAACTGTTCATCAATGACAACCTCTTCTCCCATGAGCGCCTGCTGGTTGGCGTCGCGGTTCAACTCCATCCCGTTCAGACGGAAGACGGTCTTCGTGAAGCCGGAACAATCCATTCCCTTCACGGACGTGCCGCCCCAGAGGTACGGCACACCCAAGAACCGCATTGCGGTGCGCTCGATGGTCTCAGGGCTCGCGACGCGTGTCGCCCGCCAAGTTGATTCGTCCTCCACAATCGCTTGCTCAACAAATCCTTCCGTGCTATCCGGCAAGGCTACCTTTACCCACCCGCCGTCCGTCCCTTTCTTTTTGAGCAACGCGCCTGCAACAAGGTCGGACACAGGGAATGCGTTGCGGTCGGGCTTCTGTCGTACGAGACCGTATGGCTCCGTTACAATTACCTTCTGTGTCTGTTCCCACGCTTCTACACCGGCGCGGTCGGTAACAACCATCGCGTCCGGCTCTAACCAGGAGAGATATTGGTCATGCGATTGAACGTAATACCACCCTCCTTCATATTTCAGCAGCTTGACCACCATCCCCATGAGCACTTGCGTGGCGAGCTCGGCCGGCTGTGCCGGTCGAGAACGCATGTTGGCAACGCTCACCGTCACAATGCCGAATCGTCGTTGGCCTAATGTTTCATCCGGTAAGACGCGCACGCTGTCGATCACGTCCCGTCCCATCGTGGCGCGAATCGCCGACACCGCGTCCTCACGCGCCGCTGCATTATCAACTTCACCTTTGACGACGAGCTGACTTCCCCGTCGCTCCCACGTAATATCGAAGACACGAATGCGGCGGTCGGGGGCGTGGCGTTCCTTCACCGACTGGAGGGACGACGTGATGGCTTCATCTTCTCGCGTGAGATGGTTGACGGATGAACACGCAGAGAGGATGACTGTGAGGAGAATGAAGAAGAAATGAGGAAGCGAACGATATCGTGTCATGCGAGATACTCGGTTGTTGAAACTGAACGAGAAGAGACGGGGCGCAATATACGGGAATTATTCCCCCGATAAATCGGGGTCAATTTGCGTACGCTCTTGGGCGATGCGGTGCCTGGCAAGGCGCGCGTAGGAGGTGTTCTTCTCGTAGCCGACGAAGCGGCGTCCCGACTGCAATGCAGCAATGCACGTCGAGCCGCTTCCGGCGAACGGGTCGAGCACAACGTCCCCTTCAAAACTGTAGAGCTGAATGAGCCGCCGGGGCAGTTCAACGGGAAACGGTGCAGGATGTCCAACGCGGCGTGCCGATTCCGCAGGAAATGTCCAAATGCTCTTCGTGAGCTCTAAGAATTCATCCCGCCCGATTGTGCTCCTACGCCTCGAGCCGTTGCGCGAGAAGTCGCTCTTGGAAAACACGAGGATGTATTCATGCACGTCACGCAAGGTCGGGTTTGATGCCGACTTCCAGCTTCCCCAGGCCGTCGATGGCCCGGCGCTGCTCCCTTTATTCCAGATAATCTCGCCCCGCATCGCAAAGCCAAGCTCCAACATATCCTGCGTGATAAAAAGATGCAGCGGGATGTACGGCTTGCGCCCGACGTTGGCGACGTTGATGCACGCGCGGCCGCCACCGACAAGAACACGGTAAGTCTCGCGCAGTACGGACTTGATGAGCACGCGGTATTCCTGAAGCGTGAGATTCTCGTCGTACTCTTTCGAGACGTTATAGGGCGGCGAGGTAATCATGAGATGAACGCTCGCGTCCGGTAGTTCGTCCATTGCCTCGCTGCTCTTCTGGTAAATGCGGTCGAGCCGGTCGGTCGGGAGCAATGTCTCGGATACCGAGATACCGGAGCGTGAGGAGATGCCTTCGTAGAGCCTGCTGTTGTAGAATGCGGACGAATCGTGGCTGATGCGGCCGCTCGTGCCGAACGCCGAGGTGCGTGTTTTCTTTCGGGGTCGCTTCATGCGGATTCCATGCTACACAATGCGACGGGGCAACAATGGGTTCAGGTGCATGGTGAGATCGTACACGGACGCGCCACATGATTCGGACACATCCTCAGGGCGGGAACCACTCTCCCAATCGAACACGGTGGCCACATCGCCGATCCGAACCGATGCGTTTGCCCCTAATTCAACAATGCAATGGCTCGCCGAGATGGCAACAATGGGATACAACGAATTGCCGAGTCGAACCTTCGCTCCTTTGGCCACAACACGCGGGAGTCCGTCCGCGTGACCCACCGGAAGCGTTGCCATCCACACGTCATGCTTGGCCGTGTACGCGCGGTTGTATCCCGCCGTGTCGCCGGGTTGGAGTTGCTTCACGTATATGACGCGGCATCTCAACGCTACAGCGGGATGCAAGTCCATGATGCCGGTTGTTCGGAACTTCTTCTCAGGATAGACACCAAACAGCGCCATCCCCGGTCGAACCATGTCGAAGAACGCGGCGGGATGTTCGAACAATCCAAAGCTCGACACCGCATGCTTCTTCCCCACATCAACACCGGCACGCTGAAGATTAGTGCACACAGATTCGAACCGCTTAATTTGCTCGAGATCCAACTCAGGGTCTTCCGTAAACGTCATCATCATCCCTTCGATGTGAACGCCTTTGCGTTGCACGAGTTCCTTCACAAACCGTTCTGCATCGCGAAACGGAACTCCCACTCTTCCAATTCCCGTATCGATACACACGTGGATCGAGATCGGGCGTCGATGTTGTTGCGCCAGTCGCTCCAATTCCGCTCCTCGGTCGGTGTACAGCATCGGCGTAAGAGCGCGCTGGATGCATTCCTGAAGCTCTTCCGCCGTAAAAGGACCCATGAGCAAGATGGGCTTTTCGATTCCTGCCTCACGCAAGCGGACCGCCTCCTGAAGCTTGACGACGGCGAATCCCCAGACATGCTGAAGCGACTCGAGCGACTCCGCCACCTCAACCAAACCGAGGCCGTAACCGTTGTTCTTGATGACAGCAATGATCGGCCGGCCGTCAACTCGTCGTGCAATTTCCCGCGCGTTGTGAACGAGATGCCCGCGGTTGACCTCAACCCAGGGGTCGAACGAAGAGTACTCCCCTCGCGCGCTCTTCGCTCCGTGTGCTGATGTGATAGCAACAGGAAGCGCTAAGCCGGCTTTGAAGAATGATCGACGAGTGATGGACATCTGAACCGCTCTCTTGACGTGTGTGATGAGTGAACGTAATCTACTTTTTCAAACCGTTAACAGCAAGACGATGCTCAAGCCATGCCGCAAGGTCGGCGAGACTTTGTTCGCTCACATAATGCGCGATGGGGTACTCGCGGTAGGTGAGGTCTACTTTCGCTTCTGTCAGCACTTCCCGTGCGCGGCGGGCAAATGCGACCGGAATGACCGGATCCATCGTGCCGTGTGCAACGAAGAATCCCGTGTTACCGATCTTGTCCCAGGCGAATGTCAGGTGTGTGCCTTCCGGGATATACCCGCTGTGCGCGACTACACCCGCAATTTCATCCGGTCTTGTGAGCGCCAGAGCGTACGACATGACGGTGCCCATGCTGAAGCCCAACAGGAAGAGGCGTTTCTCGCCGATGGGATATGAACGCTTGATGTCGGAAAGGAACTGTGTGAGACGGTCGTAGCTCTCGGTAAACTGGCGCGGCTCCGGTGTGCCGACTTCGAGGATTTCGTACCACGTATAGCCTCCGTAGGGGAAGCGAAACGGCGCTTGCGCGCTGATGGTAAGAAGACGCGGGTCAAGATAGTCAGCGAGCCCCAGCAGGTCGTTCTCATCAGCGCCGCGGCCGTGCAGCATCAGCAGCGTCGGGTGAGGACCCGAACCCCCACTGCGCGGCGGGATGAGGACATGGTGTAACGAGGTTGTGATCGATAGATTCATGCGATGGAGAACGGCACAAGGGATGATTCGATCTCGGATTGCCAAGCACGCGGGGTAGAAATCAACCGTTCGCTGTGCATTGGCGCACACGAGGGTAATATGATGAATACCGAGAATCATGCCTTGGAAACGAAGAGGGCTACCGGAGTAGCCCTCTTCTCCTTATGCTGTAACAGCAACTTCTTAGACCGCGTGGCGTGATTCGACAGTGCAATGCTGTTCGAACGATTGGACGAGCCGGGCGGCAATTTGATCCGGCGTGCGTCCCTCAATTTCGTAGCGGTGGATCATGTCCACTACCGTTCCTTCCCGCATCAGTGCAAACGATGGCGATGACGGCGGATGGCCAAGAAAGTATTCGCGCGCCCGTGCAGTCGCTTCCTTATCCTGACCTGCAAAAACCGTGACAATCTTCTTTGGCTTGACGCTATGCTGCAGCGCCTTTGCCAGTCCGGGTCGAGCAGCACCGGCCGCACACCCGCACACGGAGTTTACAACGACGAGCATTGTGCCTTGTGCGTTGGGGATGACAGCATCGACCTCTTCGGGTGTTCGGAGTTCTTGCGCGCCGAGTCGGGTTACCTCGTCTCGCATCTGTTGAATCAGTAAATCGTACATCGGGTGCCTCCTTTCGTCGTTACAGGCTCTTGAGCTCGAAGCTCGAACTTACACGTTTTGCACATGGGGCGGCTTAAAGCCGCGGTAGGTGTCGTAGCGCGAATCATAAAAAATCAATTGAAAAGCCGCGTCACGAAGTGTTCCACCGGACGGATAGAGATAAAACTTCTCGATAGTATCTGTCGGTTCCTTGGAAGGCTTTCCGTTGGCGGCGTAGAACTCCAGCACATAGTATCCATTGTTGTACTCCGCCGTTTGCATCTGTGCCAGGAGATTCTCGTGGCTAAACAATCGAAGGTCTTGCCTCACAACGGTCACTTACGCGCCTAATTCCGGAAACCCCGTTTGCCGGATCACCATCAGAATGGACGAGTGCGCAACGATGAGGTACTTGCGCTCTTCATACTCGATCTCGATCGCAGAGTCGCGAAGAAACAGAGCGTAGTCGCCTTCTTCGGCTTGAAGCGGAATGTACTTTACCGGCTCTTTAGGAGTGGTTGACCACGGCTCTTGGTCGATGAACTGCGGATTGGGAACTGCATACCCCGGCCCCACACGGACGACGACGCCGCTTTGCACCTTTTCTTTCTCCTTCACGCCCGGAGGGAGGTAAAGCCCGTGCGCGGTTCGGTCCTGCTCGCGGTCGGGGGCGATGAGAACTTTATCGCCAACCAGAATGATGTGTTTTGTTGTTCTGGCGTCTGGCATACATTTCGTCGGGACGGCGGGATTTGAACCCGCGACCCCTTGCACCCCAAGCAAGTGCGCTACCGGGCTGCGCCACGTCCCGAAGAATACTCTTGAATCAATTTCTCAATGTACGACCGCTTCTTACGCGCCTTCACTGAACGTTCCCACAACACTGCTTCACTGCGGGTTACAAACTCCTTCCGGTAAACGAGCTTCCACGGTCGGCCACCCCCTCGTCGCCCGCTCCTCTCCACGATTGTGTATCTTCACGCGCTCTTCACGGTCGTTCGTTTGACCTGTGTAATACTCTCCTGTCTTCTCGCTGTGAAGTATATACCCGTAAAACATCGCGGTGCGCTACCGGGTCCCGTCCCAAAATTACGCTTACCTCAGCCTGCTCAACATCCCCTCAAGAAATTCCTTCACCTCCATCATCTCGGCTCGGATTTCTTCGTCCTGAATTTTCTTCTTGGGAGAAGCATCAAGCAACGAAAGCTGTTCTCCCGCTTCCGGATCAGGAGCATAACCCTCTAACACCTTCTTTGCTCCCCCGATGGTGTACTTCTTGTCCCTCAAGAGATCTTTGATGGTGTTGATGAGCTTGATGTCCTTGTTTGTATAGATTCTGTTTCCGGCCCGATTTTTCGCGGGCTTGAGCTGAGGGAACTCTGATTCCCAGTATCGGAGCACATACTGCTCTAATCCGGTAATCTTGCTCACCTCGCTGATGGAATAATACAGCTTCTTGATGCCGATGTGCTTCATGGGGAGTCTACGTCGGTGGAAGATTTGTCTCGAATCAAGAAGAATGATGACAAGAAGGTACTCAAAAGGGGGGTGACTTGCAATCGTGCTTCATCAACCCGCGGAAATTTCTGGTCGTCTTAGCATCGTGTTCACCCTCCAACAAGCGAAGCTTGCCTTTGGGGAGAAGAAGCAGTATCTTCGGTGCGCCTGCTGCACAGCCTGTTAGCTTTCTGACAGGCTTTTTGTGTCTTGACGGCGATGATTGGTTTTTAGGTCATCGCTTACCAATGGTGGCCATAGTTCGGTTGGTTAGAACACCAGAAGGGGGAAGCATGTTGCCGGAGAAAATGAAGGCGATTCGTGATCTGAAGGAGCGGACGAAAGGTTTTGCGTTAAAGAATATTGCACTTGCAGATGCGCTGCCGGGGAAGAGATCTGCTGATATTATTGCAAGGCAGGTCATCCGGTCTGCTACATCAGTGGGAGCCAATTATCGGGCGGCTTGTCGGGCTCAGACACGTGCGGAGTTCGTTTCAAAAATGCACGATGTGCAGGAGGAGGCTGACGAAACCCAATACTGGCTTGAGCTGCTGCACGAATCCGGTTCGATTGGGGATGAGGTGTTTAAGGAATGTATTCAGGAGTCTTCAGAGTTAACAGCAATCTTCACAGCTTCATACACAACAGCACGAAAAAATAGGAATAAAATCAGGCGCATGTAATTCCTCAATTCCGCATTTCTTCAATTTCACATTTCCCCATTTCAATCGCCCCCATCGTCTAGAGGCCTAGGACACGAGCTTTTCAAGCTCGGTACGCGAGTTCGAATCTCGCTGGGGGCACAGACAGTCCATTTACCGGCACACTCATCTCTTCAGTACCTTCTTCCACTACAATCATCCAACGTTCACCCCCACACACCAACTGAGGTTGATCAATGACGTCATTCACATTCGCTGATGGCTTCGTGGTCATTCTGTATTTCCTGATCATTCTTGGTATTGGCTATTGGGCATACCGTAGACGAAAAAACGAAAGTGCCGATTATTTCCTTGCCGGGCGAGACGTTGGATGGCTTGTGGTGGGAACGAGTTTGTTTGCGTCGAACATCGGGAGCGAACATCTCGTCGGACTCGCAGGCTCAGGCGCTGCAGGCGGATTGGCGGTAGGCCACTTCGAATGGCTTGCCTGTTTCGTGCTGCTGCTGCTCGGTTGGGTGTTTGTTCCATTCTACCTTCGAAGCGGCGTCTTCACGATGCCGGAGTTCCTCGAGCGGCGGTACAACCCTGCTGCTCGCTGGTATCTCACGACCATTTCCGTTGTCGGGTACGTTCTCACAAAGATCAGCGTTACGCTTTTTGCCGGCGGCGTCGTCATTCAAGCATTGACAGGATGGGACATGATTGAGAGCGCAATCCTGCTCGTCTTAATTACCGGACTCTACACAGTTGCCGGCGGCTTGAGGGCCGTTGTCTATACGGAGCTGATTCAAACCTTTGTCTTGATTGCCGGCTCATTCACCATCCTCGTTCTCGGCTTCGTTGAGATCGGTGGATGGGATGGCTTACAGGCACACCTCCCGTCGGATTTCTTCTCCATGTGGAAACCGGTTGATCACCCAGACTTTCCATGGACCGGCATTGTGTTCGGAGCGCCGATTCTTGGAATCTGGTACTGGTGCACGGACCAATATATCGTGCAACGCGTGTTGGCGGCTCGTAATATCCACGAAGCACGCACGGGAACTCTTTTCGCCGGCTTTTTGAAAATCCTGCCGGTCTTCATCTTCGTACTCCCGGGCATGATCGCGGCGGCACTGTATGCCGATATCACCCCCACTACATCGGATAGCGCCTTTCCGGTGCTCGTTGCCCGATTGATGCCTGTCGGACTCAAAGGCCTCGTCATCGCAGCGCTGCTCGCGGCATTGATGAGCTCGCTGAGTTCCACCTTCAATTCCTGTTCGACACTCATTACATGGGACTTCTACAAAAAGTGGAAACCCGACGCCAGCGAGCACGTTCTTGTTTTGGTGGGGCGTGTTGCCACCGGCATTCTCGTCGTTCTCGGCTTATTATGGATACCCTTCATGAAGTATATCTCCTCGCAACTGTACATCTATCTGCAAAGTGTGCAAGCATACATCGCCCCACCCATTGCAGCATGTTTTCTTCTCGGAATCTTTATCCCGCGGCTCAACGGTGCAGGCGCCGTGGCCTCGTTGCTGAGTGGATTCGTCCTCGGTGCACTCCGGTTGTTTCTCGAGCTCATGAATGGCATCGAGAAAACCGGCCTGCCCGCGGGAACGATGTGGGAGTTTATCGCCGAGGTCAACTTCCTGCACTTTGCAGTCTTCCTGTTCCTCGTCTGCACGACGATCCTCATCGGTGTGAGTTTCATGACCAAAGCACCCTCGCCGGAACAGATCAGAGGGCTGACTTTCGGAACGAGGCATAAAGAAGACGACGGCCGGAATCGAGTCAACATAGTGTTGTCTCTTCTCCTCGCATTGACGATAGGGATACTCTGGTACGTCTTTGCATAGCTCAACACCACACCAGTTTGTTCGAAGATGCATCACCGCACCAATATTTTTTGAAGGAGCAAACCAATGAGACATGTTTTCTCTTTACTCGTGCTGTTTTTCCTCTGCTCGGGTTTCACGTTTGGTCAAACCATCCTCTCGCCTCATGGAAAACTCGCACTCACATTTGCCCTCAGTGGTGATGGTGAACCGACGTATCAAGTGTTTCTGGGACAGAAAGCGGTGATTCACCGCAGCAAGCTTGGCATTACCCTTCGAGACCAATTCTCGTTTGAGAAGGGTTTTTCCGTCGTCGCTACCGACACACTTTCGTACGACGAAACGTGGCAGCCCGTATGGGGAGAAGTGAAGGAGATCCGAAACCGCTACCGTGAACTTGCAGTGACACTCGAGCAACCCGCAGCTCAACATCGTCAGCTGATTATCCGCTTTCGAGTCTATAACGACGGCGTGGGATTCCGGTACGAGTTTCCGAAGCAGGAGCAGCTAAGTTATTTCATCGTTACAGGGGAACAGACAGAGTTCGCGTTGACGGGCGACCACACAACATTCTGGATACCGGGAGACTATGACACGAATGAGTACATCTACACGACCTCCTCGCTGAGTGCCATCGATGCAACGACGGGAAGAGCTGCCGACGAGATTTTTGCGAAGACCCCGATCGATCGCAACGCAGTCCAAACACCGCTGTTGATGAAAACTGTCGACGGCCTCTATCTGAACATCCACGAAGCAGCGCTCATCGACTACCCTGCAATGAACTTGATTGTGAACCAGCAGACCTTCACGCTCACGGCTCATCTTGTGCCGGATGCTGTCGGTAATAAAGCCTATTTGCAGACGCCAGCAAAAACGCCATGGCGCACCATCATCGTCAGCGAGAATGCGGCGGACATCATCGCTTCAAAATTGATCCTCAATCTCAACGAGCCCACCGCGTTACATGACGTCAGCTGGATTAAACCGCAGAAGTATGTGGGCGTTTGGTGGGAGCTTCATGTGGGAAAATCGACATGGAACTACAGCGACGTCGACAATGTGAAGCTGACCGAGACCGATTGGGACGCCTTAAAGCCGAACAGCCGTCACGGTGCCACCACCGAGCGGGTCAAGCGTTACATCGACTTTGCTGCAACCCACGGCATTGAGGGGGTCCTTGTTGAGGGATGGAATATTGGATGGGAAGATTGGTTTGGGAAATGGAAGGAAGAGGTGTTTGATTTTGTGACTCCTTACCCCGATTTCGATGTACAGGAGCTCCAGCACTATGCGGCGCAGAGAAACGTCAAGTTGATTATGCATCATGAAACCTCCGCTTCCGTCACCAATTATGAACGCCGGATGGATGAGGCATACCGCTTCATGAAAGCACACGGCTATGATGCTGTGAAGACCGGATACGTTGGCAGGATCATCCCTCGCGGAGAGCATCACGACGGACAGTGGATGGTGAATCACTATACCCGTGTTGCGGAACGAACCGCCCGATACGAGATCATGGTCATTGCCCATGAGCCTGTCCGACCGACGGGGTTGCATCGAACGTACCCCAATTGGCTTGCGTCGGAAGCCGCGCGGGGCAATGAATTCAATGCGTGGAGTCACGGCAATCCACCGGAGCACGAAACCATCCTTCCGTTCACCCGCCTGGTGGGTGGACCGATGGACTACACGCCGGGCATCTTTCAGCTCACCTTAGACTACTACGATCCAAATCGCAAGACACGTGTGCATACGACACTGGCCAAGCAGCTCGCGCTCTACGTTACCATGTATAGCCCGATTCAAATGGCGGCAGACCTGCCGGAAAACTACGAACGATTCCTCGACGCTTTTCAATTCATCAAGGATGTCGCGGTCGATTGGGATGATACAAAAATCCTTCAGGCAGAACCGGGAGATTACCTCACGATCGCGCGGAAAGCAAAGGGCAAGAATGAATGGTTTATTGGAGCCATTACCGACGAACATAAACGTTCATCCCGCATTACACTGGACTTTCTTCCCCCGCAGCAATGGTACGCTGCAACCATCTACGCCGATGCACCGGACGCTCACTGGGAAACGAATCCGATGGCGTACAGCATCCAAAAGGTGTTGGTCAACAACAAGACCCGACTGCGGCTTCGGTTAGCCCCCGGCGGTGGGACGGCTATTTCCTTGAGACCTGCAACAGCAAACGAGAGAAAGCATTGGAAGGAATACGATGGTGGGTGGTAACTCCTCAGTGAAAAAGTCAAACCACACCTGCCTGCCGCAGGCAGGGATTCACAGATTAGATCTCAAGTTGACCGCTGCAGAAGTAATCCCCGACCTGAAGGTCGGGGCTATAGCCACGTCCTTTAGGGCGTGGATAGAATTTCCAACCAATATATTTAAGGGTTTTAACCCCTTCAAACAAGCGGTCAACTTGAGATTAGATCTTGAAAAGAAATCTTCTCTTCTCCCCTTCAACGAGAAATTTCATTGGAGGTTACTGCACATGCTCCAAACAGACACAACGATATCGACAGGTACGTACAGCGGGACAGGCAGGTGTGGTATTTGTTCAAGTATTTTTTCCCGCTGAGCAGCAGTTACGGTTGGTAATCATCTTCATTGCTGCTTTGGCGGACGCTGGGCGATCGCCTTCGAGGAGTATTCCAACGCTTCTTGTGTTACGCTATCGAAGAAATACGCGTGAGCCATGTCGAACGATAGCTCCATCGTCCCGCCGGCTTCTGGAACCAGAGAATCACGCAGCTTGGCGACGTACTGAGTACCGCCTTCGCGTACGGTGAAGTACACAAGGATTTCGTTCCCCATCGGCTCCACAACCTCTACGTTCACCCTCACGGTAACTCCTGACGCTCGACTGGACCCTTTCGGCCTAATGTGTTCCGGCCTCAAACCCAGGATGAGACGATGACCGGCCTGATGAGAGAACCTGCTCGCCTTCAATGGGAATTGCATCCCCTCTGTTCGAAACACAAGTCCACGCTGCTTTTCAACCGTCCCTTCAAAGAAATTCATCGCCGGGCTGCCGATGAACCCCGCCACAAACACATTCCGGGGATGATGATACAGGCCGAGCGGCGTATCGACTTGCTGAAGGTACCCACCCTTCAGCACGACGATCCGGTTTCCTAACGTCATCGCTTCCATCTGGTCATGTGTTACGTAGATCATGGTGGCCTCGAGACGGCGATGAAGCTTGGAGATTTCCGTTCGGGTCTGCACGCGGAGTTTCGCGTCCAGATTGCTCAACGGTTCGTCGAAGAGAAACACTTTCGGCTTTCGAACGATCGCGCGCCCCAATGCCACACGCTGACGCTGACCGCCGGAGAGCGCTTTGGGTTTCCGGTCGAGCAGCATCTCAATTTCCAGAAGGGTCGCTGCCTCGCGGACTCGTTCGTCGATCTCCTTGCTCAAAAATCGCCTGAGCCGCAAACCGAATGCCATGTTCTCATACACGGTCATGTGCGGATAGAGCGCATAATTCTGGAACACCATGGCAATATCACGGTCCTTCGGTGGAACATCGTTAACCACCTGTCCATCGATAAAAACTTTTCCTTCGGTCGCATCTTCGAGGCCAGCAATCATTCTCAGCGTCGTTGACTTCCCGCATCCGGAGGGTCCCACCAGCACCACCAACTCCTTGTCGTGGATCTCCAGATCGAGTCCATGCACCGCTACATGGCCGTTCTCAAAAATCTTCTTGACCCGTTCTAAGCGTACGCTTGCCATCCATCATCTCCCATGATGAGGTAATGCTTTAATGGTATGATAGAGCCGGAGCGTCCATTCCTTCTCAAGGACAAACTGCCAGTGAGGAATGACAACCGAGCTTTGGAAGATGCGCTCGAACCCTTCTTCTGAAAGCGAAACAACCTCAATCGGGAACCGCCACATTGTTGTCGGCCGGTCAATCTCGATGCGCACATCAACGCCCAACCATTCGTCCCGCAGTCCAAGCGCCGAGACGTTCTGTACCTCTCCCATACTGCGGAGACGTGCGTCATCCATCGGACCGTCATCACAGTAATAGTACCGGTCGGGAGCGTTGCCAGCCTGAAGACCAACATTGAACTCCACGCCGAACCACACGGGCACCGGTTGCGCCTCATTATTACGAAGTGAATAGTCGATAAGCAAGCGTTCGTTGCGATCATCCACCGTAACGGTTTTTCGTACGACGATGGGATGACGCCGGTCTCCTTGACGGACAGATCCATGCCTCGTCAACTCAAGACGGGGTTTTCGTCCGTTCTTCGTAAGCTTCGCCCTGTACGGCTGCTGAATAAAATCGCCTACCTCCTCATAGGCACATCGCCACACCTGTTCCAGCGTTGTGCCGGGACCGAAAAAGTGGTCCAGAAGGGAGGCGCGTTGATACCAATCATAGTCCAGAAAGCGCTCAAGCCCCGGTTCTTTCGTCTTCACGACGTCGTGGATGCTCGCTACGCCGCCCTGCGTTGACTGCGAAACCACCGCACGCCTCAGTTTCGGGTGATATCCCTCCTGTCGACGGGATACAATATCCAAAATGTTCAGGCCGATGGCCTTGTGGTCCAACTCAATCAGAGCGCCGCCCATGGAGGGCTTCACGTAGTAATTGAACGTTGGCGATTCGATCACGACTTCATCGTTCCCGTCGCAGTCCAGATCGTAGATGCGCGCCCACATACCTCGTCGTTCCTCGATGCGATCCAACTCTCGCTCGGCCGTCACAAGGTTATGATAGATGGGGTACCGCAACACGGGGAGATACAAACCGCCGAAAATCCCATGCCAATAGGGGTCGTTACATTGAGCTGCGTAGAGGTGAGATCGAACTCGTGCAAACGCTGAGGAGCGAGCGAGACCGTTTTTCTTTTCGGCGAGAGTCTGAGCGCGTTCGGAAACGTGAAGCATCTTCTTGTGCATAAGGTTGGATTCCGGATACTTCGCCAGAAAGTTTCTCCAGAACCCACCTTTGAAGAACGATTCATATTTATCCCGAATGCCTTGCTGCTGAAGTAACTGTTCAAATTCCTCATACAATGGAAAATGATGCGCCGGCAGTGCCCAGTGAAGCATCTCGGCGTACGACGCGTTGGGAAGATACGTTCGACCGAGCGGAGCTATGGTGCTGAGAGCCTCGCTGAAGTGGATCACGCGTATCCAGTCCGCGTTCTCGCTCAGCGCTCGAAAGAATTCCTCGAGCCAGCCGTGGGTGTACACGTGATCGTACGTGTTCGGCCACACGCCAAACTTCTCCCCGTCGTCCGCATAGACGGCGATGAGCTCGCCATCCTCGGATGCAACCTCGCGCAAATAGTCAATCGTATTCGAGACGGGTTGGAAGGGAATGGTATAGCGTAATCGCTTACTGATGGGAAAAATGGCGATGGTTTTCTGTTCCTCTTCCGTAACATAGTACCCCAGAAGCTCTTCTTCGGAAAACCCTGCGTATTTGAAGTGCGTGTCATCCACGACGGTGTACCGGAGTCCTGCGTCAGCGATAAACTTGACCAGATGCTGCTCCCATACGCGTTCAGCAAGCCACATACCGGAAGGCCTGCGACCGAAGTGTTTCCGGATGGCCTTCGAAAGCATCCGCAGCTGGCCGCGCTTGTCCTCGTCGGGAATAATGGAGAGGATCGCTTCGTAGTATGAACCTCCCATGATTTCTACCTGCCCGGACTTCACAAGCCGCTGGAGCCGACGGAGAAACTGGGGTTGATGCCGCACGAGCCACTCCAGAAGAATTCCCGAATAATGCAATGCAAGCTTCACGCGCGGGTAGCGTTCCAGGAGATCGACGAATGGTTGGTACGCTCGCTCGAATGCATGCTGGAAAACGGAATCGAAGTTCCCGATCGGTTGATGATTATGAATGCCAAGAAGGAGATTGATGTGTTTCATAGGGTGCCGTGGCCGGTGGGGGTTCTGAAGATTGTCTGAACCTCAAGGTATGATAAAGATCTGATACGCAAACGCGTCGAGATCGAGTTCCAGTCGCCCCTCATCGAGAGACACGAAACGGGAGGTAAAGTACTCCTCGAGGCTCTTCACCGCTTTGTCCGGAAGCGTAATGCTGACCCTGCGTTGTTGATTCGATAGATTGATCACAACGATGACACGCTCCTGCTCCGCTTGCCGGAGGAAGGAAACAACCTTCTCGCCATCCGAATTGACAAGAGGCTGAAATGTGCCACGACGAACGGCAACTTGTTCCTTTCTCAACCGACATAACTCTGTGTACAACTCACGGAAATCTTCGTTCTTGGTCCAGTCGATCTCAACCTTCTCAAAGAGGTCCAACCGCTTCTCATTCCCCACCTCTTCACCGTTGTAAATCAAAGGAACTCCGGGAAACGTGAACGCCAGCACGGCGCTGGCTTTTGCACCCGCACGGGTAAACTTCAGAACCGTCGGTGCATCCCAGGCATTTTTGTCGTGGTTCGTGTTGAACCGCATTCGTAACGAGCCTTGTGGGAATCGGTACGATTCATTCTCGATGATTTTCTCAAACATGGTCGCCGGCGTATGCGACGTGATGACTTTCGCGAGGACATCGTAGAAGTTCCACGCGTAGGTCAGATCAAATGCCTCAACGTGGTGTTCGGGTAACGTCCCTTCGGAGAGCATCATCACCGGTTTGATGGTATCTAACTCCTTCCGTGCCCGGTTCCAGAACTCCGTCGGAACAAGCTCCGACACATCACAGCGATAGCCGTCGATACCGACGTCCCGCACCCAGTACTTCATCATTTCTATCATGTAATCCCATAATTCCTGCTGAGAATAATCAAGGTCTGCCACGTCGGTCCAATCGTCGTTTGGCGGCACCATGTTCCCTTGATCGTCTTTCGAAAACCATTCTGGATGCTCTTGGATAAGCTTGCTATCCCAGGCAGTATGATTAGCAACGAGATCGATGATGATGTTCATCCCGTGCTCATGCACAGCACGGACGAGGGAGCGAAAATCTTCCAGCGTCCCAAACTCCGGGTTCACCGCATAGTAGTCCTGCACTGCGTATGGACTCCCCAACGTCCCTTTCCGCTTCACGGTACCGACGGGATGGATCGGCATCAGCCACAGGACGGTAGCGCCTAAGTCCTTCAATTCCGGAAGTCGCCGTTCTAGCGCCTTGAAGGTTCCCTCTGTTGAGAACGAACGGAGATACACTTCATAGATCACGGCGTCTTTCACCCAGTCTTCACTCGGCCGAGCCTGGAGCGCAGCATACGGCGTTCGACGAAGCTCCTCGACGCGGTCAGCGGGAACGACCATGACTGATTTATAGATTCCGCCGGGGCCGCCCGAGTCGAACACGCGGACGACAACCTTGTTTTTTCCGCGCCGGAGTGTTTGCGTTATGTCGAACGAAAAAACTTCGCTGTATCCGACGTGAGAGCCGACCTTCGTTCCATTCACCCACACGTCGGCGTCGTCGTCCACGCCGCCAAAGAAAATCGCCATCGGTATCTCGCCACCATCGTACTCAAATTCCGTTGCAAACCACCCAACGCCATCGTACGACGGCAGGTTGTACCGTTCCCAATGGTCGGGCACCGTCACCTCTCGCCACTGCGATCGGTCGAATCCTTCAGCATACCATGCTTCGGTCAACCCTTGATCGAGCGAGTCGACTTGAAACACCCACGGTCCCGTGAGTTCATGGCGGGAGGAAGTATTCATGGCACACCCTATGAACAAGAATACCAGTATGAGAGAAAAAAAATGTTTCATCCTTTGACACTCCCGAGTGTTAATCCCGACACCAACCACCGACTTAAGAGCAGGAACAAGAGAACAACCGGCACCATCACAATCATCGACCCGGCGCCGTACAGGCCCCACTCCGTGCTCATGCTTGCCTCGAACGATTTCAGTCCGAGCGGGAGCGTCCAGAGCGAGGTATCTTGGAGGATTTGTGCAGCGACGACATATTCCGACCACGCCGTCATAAACGAAAAGAGCGCCGTGATGACAAGAGCAGGCGTAGCAAGCGGCAACACGACCCGGTAGAATGCCGACAAGCGAGAGCATCCATCGATCAGGGCGGCTTCTTCAAGACTCGTCGGGATGGTGTCGTAATACCCTTTCATCGTCCAGATGCAGAACGGCAACGCCGTCGCTGAGTAGACGATGACAATGCCAAGGTACGTGTTGATGAGGCCGAGATGAATGAGCATGATGTAGAGGGGAAGCAAAAGCATTGTCGCGGGAAACATTTGTGTGGTGAGCAGCGTCATCAGCCCTACGTTCTTGCCGAAAAAACGGAATCGCGAGAATCCGTACCCCGCCGTCGAGGCAAGCCCAACCCCCGTGACGGTGACACTCAGCGCCACGAGCATGCTGTTCCCGATCCAGGTAAGAAAGTCACGCTCGGTGAACAACGTTCTGTAGTTGCTGAGCGTTGCCGATTCTGGAATCAATTCCAACGACGTCGAGAGAAGTTGATCACCCGGACGAAGCGAAATGTTGACCACCTGCCAGATGGGGAACAGAGCGATCAGCGTAAAGGCTGTGAGAACTCCGTAGCTCACGAGCCGGAGAAGTATGGTTGTTCGTTTCGTTTGGACCGGCATGGAACTTTCTTAGCAGGTGTTAAAAAACTATGGAACTCCTCAGTGAAAAAATCAAACCACACCTGCCTGTCCCGCTTTCCGGGATTCCGCTCACGAGCGGGATTCAAAGAGCGGAATAGCAGGCAGGGATTCACAGATTAGATTTTGAAAAGAAATGTAACTGCTCCGTCTCTTCTGCCGGTGATACCTTGAAAAGCAAACCGCGAAGGCGCAAAGAACGCAAAGGGAAAAAGGGTTATGAAAGAGACGAAAGACATTGACAGAGATTGCGCCCCGCAAAGCGGGGTTGTTGATGCAGCTATAAAAGTGCATAAAGCTCTTGCTTTCTTCGTGTCCTTCGCGTCTTTGCGGTTTTCCTTTGGTGAGTAATTACAAAGAAATCTTCTGTTCTCCCCTTCCTGCTCGTTCCCACGCTCCGTTTACCCCGTCGCTCTTTGGCGGGGCGCGGGAACGTTAAGCGGACGCAGAGCGCCTACGTCAACTTCGAATTTCTGACCCACCAAAAAAATTTTCCTTTTTCAACAGCTTGTCAGTAAACAGCTTGTGTCGCGCGCATGCGGTGCATGAACATCAGGCTAAAGACCAGAAGGATGACAAAAATAACCATCGACAATGCAGCGGCGTAGCTAAAGCTATAAAAATTGAAGGCGGCCTTATAGACGAACGACACCAGAATATGCGTATTGTCCGACGGCTCGCCCATGTTGCTGACCAGCCAGACGATATTCAGGTTGTTAAATGTCCAGATGACGCCGAGGGTGATTGCCGGGACCATCACGGGTTTAATGAGCGGAAGTGTAATGCGCGTGAGTTTGTGGTACCATCGTGCGCCATCGATTGCGGCTGCCTCATACAACTCGAGCGGGATACTTTGGAGCGCACCGAGCGCCACCACCATCATGAACGGGAACCCGAGCCAGACGTTGGTAATAATGCAAGCGATGAACGCATTGGTCGCATTTCCCAGCCATTCCACCGGAGCGACGTTCAACACCTTTGTTAAGAGAAGATTGATGGCGCCGTACTCGTAGTTGAACATGCCGCGCCAGGTGAGCGCCACGATGTACTGGGGAATAGCCCATGGGAGAATAAGCAGCATCCGGTAGATGGAGCGTCCGCGGAGATGCTGATTCAACAGCAACGCAAGCGTAACGCCGATGAGGACATGGAACACAACATTGACGACAGTCCAGACAATCGTCTTCCAGAACACAACGTACAGGTCCGGTTGGGATGGTTCTGTGAAGATTTTGACGAACTGCCGAAGTCCGATGATGCTCCAGTCCCGAATATTCATCAGATTCATGTTGCCCAACGAGAGCACGGCGTTGTAGGCGAGCGGATAGAAGACAAGCGCGGCAATGACAAGTAATGATGGAAGGACGAGAAACGCTATGAAGAGACGCTTGGTCACGTGCGGGTTGATCGTTGTGATAGAATGAGTCGCTATGCTTTTTCTCGCTCCGACGGTCTCCGTCGGAGCGCATGTCGGTCGCTCTGCGGGCTCGGATGCCGGAGCGTCCACAAGCTGTTCCGACGCATCCCGCCCAATCCGCCATAGGCGGAGCGGGACATCCCGCTCAAAAGCAAGCGGGATTCAAGAGGCGAACACAAAACATGGACCGTCGGAACGAGAACAAACAAAAAAATTCGTGTTGTCGGTTCTCAGACGTTCAATGGTTACTCCTTCATATCTCGGATTTTTCTCACAGCGAGTTGCTGCATCGCTCGGGCGGCGTCTTCTGGACTCATGAAACCGCGCATCACAGCTTGATAACCGGGCCGCATAGCATCCCACACCGCACGCATCTCGGGCACGGTGGGCATCGGTCTCCCCCGTTCAATTTGGCGCAGAGAGTTTTGCATGATTTCATCCGACGTCACCAGCGGATGGGTTGCGAGAGACCGAAGGGTGGGCGCGGTACCCAACTCCCGGATGTACTCCAGTTGGCTCTCCTCGGACACGAGAAATTTCAACACATCGAGTACGAGAGGAATTTTTTCCTCGGCCACATTCACGTTCAACGAATATCCTTTCGGAGAGGTCATCGGAGCACACCACAGTCCCGTTTCAACGATCTTTGGCAGCGGTGCAACACCAATGTTCACCCCCTGCTGCCGATACCCTGCCCAGGCCCAGTCGCCGTTGATGAGCATAGCGGACTTGCCATCTTTGAACAATGCATCGGCAACATTGTAGTCGGCGTCTTTGGGAACAATCTTGTGCTCATCCCTCAACCGACGGACAAACCGCAACGCTGCGACCATCTCTGGTGTATCGAGCGTTGGCGTCACTCCATCCTCTGCGAACACCCATCCACCAAAGCCGGTTAAAAACGGAATAAAGAAAAACGGTTCGATATAATTCCACGCGAGACCGTAGACTTTGGGCCGACCCGCAGTAAATCCATATTTATTTTGAATGGCGTGCGCCAGTTCGAGAAGCTCGCGGTCTGTCTCCGGCGGCCGTTGAATATACCGCTTGTTATACACGAGTGCCAGATGATTTCCAATTTTGTCGGCGACCTGATAGAGGTGGCCTCGATACCACAACAGCCCGCTCGAATCGAACTGAGCGATGAATCCTGGAGGCAGCAACGATTCTAACGGCCGAATAGTCTTGGTCGCCTCATAAATACCGACGGGGTCGGAAGGCCCATAAACCAAATCGGGCCCCTGTCCTGCAAGCGTTGCAATAACAAAGCCACTTCGAAGGTCTTCCGTCTCCCTATATAGTTCCTCCACCCGTACCCCCGGATGACGCTCCATATACCGGCGAATCTGTCGCTGAAGGATGACTCGTTCATCCGGCAGCATCTGATGCCAGATGAGTACACGGCTTGCGGTGCTCTGCTCCGTCGAGCATCCTTCGAACACCACAACGAGCAACACCGTCAGCAGTGCCCACCCGATAACGGAAGGGCGATGTGCGATTGTCTTGAGCTGGCGTAATTCAGGTTTCATCGAAGAAGAATCATCCGTCTTGTTGTGACGTAATCGCCGGCAGTCAATCGCACGACGTAGAGACCCGATGGTGCCTGGATTCCCGCGTCAGTCAGCCCGTTCCATGGGATGGAGTATGTTCCTGCCTCATGGGGCGCATCTGCGACGGCGGCAACTTTCTGCCCAAGGATATTATAGATCGCCAATTGAATGTGGGAACGGATCGGAACATCATACCGAATGGTGGTACTTGGGTTAAAGGGATTCGGGTAATTCTGATGCAAGTGAAATTCATTGGGCAGGTGATCTCTAGTCTCATTCTCTTCTACCGACACCAGCACAGGCAGGTTGAGGCGCTTGAGTGTATCGGAAATAACAAACACCGCGCTCCCGAACGGCTTCAATCGGAACGCGAGTGTCGCGCTCCCATTGACGAAGGAAAGGTGATACGTTGTGTCGTTGTAGATATCATTCGCATAGGCGACCGAGCCGCTAGTAATCGGAGCTGCGAGGACCGATCCGTCCAGGGTGAGATTGACCTGGCGTTCGTTGAACGTCACATTGACAGCGACAACGCCATTCTCACGCGGATAGGGGCGAGCAAACGCATAGACGCCGGTCGGCACAGACGTGAATCGCCACAGTTGCTGAGTTGAAAACGCGGGAAACTGGCCGCGCAGATGAGCGAGCTTTTGATAATGAGGAGTCAACAGCGGCCTGCCGGGGGTATTCCAGGTAATCACTCCACGCCGTCTCTGGTCGTAGTCGCGGATGCCCAATCCGAACCCCACCTCCTGCCCGGAGTAGATCATCGGAATGCCCGGAACCGTGAAGAGAACAGTTGCAACGGGCATGGTAAGTTTATAGGAACCATAGACATGAGCGATCCTGTCCTCATCGTGATTCTCCATGAACCGGAGAAAGGAAGAATTGGGTCCGGGATAGTAGCCTGCGTTGTGCACAAGATTGTGGAAGTTGTCAGGCGATCGTGAGTAAAATGGTTTTATCCCTCCCCAGTAGAGGTTCCAATCATATCCTGAATCAGCACCCCCATGATGATCTGCGTAGATCACTTCCGTGCCTGGCCCTGTCCCGTCGTCCTCAGCGAGCAAGAAAATATCGGGCTTGATGTGCCGTAATGCTCTGCGCAAAGCCGCCCCGACAGTCTGTTCCCCGTACCGTCGCCGCGGCCCCCAGTAGACATCGTAGCGATAGCCGTCAAGGTTGAATTCTTTGATCCATGATTTGTAGACTTCCGTCATGTAGTGATGAGCGTCGATGTCGGACCAGTTATAGTTGAGGAGCTGCTCGGAGAAATCGCGGTAGTAGACGTATCCATCTGTTGTTAGACGCTGTCCCCCGACGTGGGCATCAAAATGAGGAATGATGGTATGCTGATAGAAATCCCAGTACGGTGAATCCTCACGGAAGATCCGACCCTCTTGCACGAACGGATGGGCAAAGCTTGTATGGTTCGGTGTCACATCTAAAATCACCTTCAATCCGTGCTGATGCGCTTGGCGGACAAAATTCTTGAAGTCCTCGTTCGTCCCGTATTCCGGAGCAACCTTGTAGAAGTTTTTGATATTGTAGCCTGTTCCAACAGTGTTATTCATAGGAAAGGCGTTTTCCATCACGGGCATCACCCAGAGGATGTTCACGCCCAAACTTTTGAAGTAAGGAAGAAATGGAAGCGCAGCGTTAATGGTCCCTTCTGGCGTAAGCGACTTGAAAAAGAGCTCGTACACCCGTCCCTTTTTCACCCATTGCGGTACGGTTGCCAGCGTCGTGTTTTGGAAGGAGCCATCCTTCAGGATTGTGAAGTAGTTCCGCGTGGTGTCCCTGTTCCCGTCCGGATCGCTTGCGATGAGACCGAAAAAATACTCCCCCGGCGTGGTCGGTTTCGTGATGGTGATGGTAGGGTTGGTACTCGAAGCGACGCCGGGTATCGGTTGAGGGTTTGCTGGATCGACGGACCATTGAAATGTCAGCAGGCCGGTTTGTCCAGAGTCAGGGTCGGTACTCTGGGCGGCGCTGAGAACAATCTGCGAGCTGGAAGCTTCAAACGCAATGCGCGCCGTCGGGGTGTGGTTGACAACGTAGGTGAACGTTACAGGCTGTGATTGCCTGAGCAGACCGGTACTATCGCGTACGATGGCCTTGAACGTATTGAGTCCCTCCTTCAGACTACCCACCACTCGAAATCGGCCGCCTGTCGCGCGTGTGATGAGCGTGTCAAGGTCGTTGCGGATAATCTTCACATCGTTGAGCGACGTGTCCTGGACAATTCCGTACAGCGTTCGCTGTGGATTCCTCGTCGTGAAGTTGCCACGGTTGGTGATCTGCACAAACCCTGCCTGAACGGTAATCGTCACACTATCGATCGTGGTGCCGGCCTGTAACCGAACCGTATGGATTCCATTCGCAAGTGGATCGGGGAGTCGGAACCGAAGCTGCTTCGTGGTAGGATTATAGTACGCGCCGAGGTTTGAGTAGGTCCTGTCTCCCACCCTCAGCGATATCGACGACGTGTCTACCGCTGAACCAACTTTTGGGAAAAGAAAGGCAGAGATTTCAGGTTTCTCTTCTCGTACAATGCCTGTCCGCTGGTTTGGAAGGAAATGGTAGATGGTTGGGTGCTTCACGTAGAGAATCGAGTTATCATGGTCGGCTGTGTTGACGTGATGATTCAGCGGATCGTTCGGCCAGGGCCCACCGCCGATTCCACTGTGGTAGAACTTGTACTGATATGCGCCGGGGATTCTGCCGCCCACATGTCCCCCCACTCTCAACCGCGCCGTGTAGGTCCAGAGATTGTTGCCTGCATACGTCATGAACCACGCCGGCGGGTTCTGCCAGTTATCGGCCTCGCCACGCACTTCGAGTCCGACCGTTGAGGCTGGAGCTGAGTACCGAAACGTCACGCCAACGCTGTCTTGCGCCAAGAAAACGTCCGGTAAAGCGAGAAACAAGAGGGCCGCAATACCAACCGAGCGAAACAACTTCATCTCACTCCTCAAAAAATCTTCTGGTTCTTTTCTATTCGCGGCAAGGCGATCCCGTCCCCCTCCCGACAAGGTCGGGACGGAACGAGACCGCCTTGTCAAACGAATCACTTCATCAAGACCATCCGACCAGATTTCACTACTTGACCGTATTGGGCGTTATAAAGATAGACACCGCTCGGCAGGTTCGTCGCATCCCATTGGACCGTGTGCTCTCCCGCGCGAATAACCTGGGAGAGAAGCGTTGCAACCGTTTGGCCAAGGACGTTCGTCACAGTTACAGTGACGAATCCTTCTTCCGGTATGGCAAAGGAAATGTTGGTCGCCGGATTGAAAGGATTTGGGTAATTGCTTTTCACTTCGAATGTTTTCGGTGTTGCTGGGATATTCGGCTGCTCCGGGGAAAACTCGCCCTCGCCCACTGCAAACCTTCCCGAGAATGGGACGTATTCACTCTGTCGCACCCAAAGTGAAAATCCTCGTGCCGGTGCCCTGACGTTCACACGACCATCCGCTTGAATCACCGTCGTCTCGGAAGGGTTCATGATGTTCACGAGTGTCTGACCCGCCCAACTTTGCCATCCGGAGGGAGCGTGGTCCACCCACAACCCTTTTGTCGTCGTTTCGTTATTGTTAAGCACCAAAATGCCGCCGGATCTTGTGCCATTGCCCTGTCTGCGTGCAACGTAGACATTCCATGTATCGCCAGATGGCCAAGGATTTCCGACTTGGCTGAGGACTGTCATTGTTCCCCCGAGATAGGTTCTCCGTGCATGCATCAGCTTGTTGATCTCGGTTCGCAGACTTGATGGAGGCGTAACGGTGATTGTCGGATTGCGATAATCGACTTGGGTAACCCCGTAATAATGAGAATAGAAAACGCAGGGCCGACCCTCCGCGAAGAGAATGTAAGCGTACGCCATATCCCAATCCCTCCAAAGCCACTTGTCGCTTTCTTTCCCCGTATCATGATTGTCTACGAAGGTAACCACCGAAGTTCCCGAGAGGGCATTACCTGTGTTGTCTCGCACCATACCGGAATTGTTCAGCCACGCCATGTTGAAATCGACGGCATTGAGGTTCGCCATGCGAGCCAGATCGGTTCGGAGAGGAAAATCAAAGACATCCACATCGGCACGAAACCCGTTAAAGGTAAAGTTGTTCCAGACGTTGTTGACCCAGTTTCTGAGCCTGTACTTGTGGTTCGTCCAATATTCACCCACGATGAATGGCTGGCTTCCATCCGATTTTCGAGGCAGATTCGAGACCCATTTGGCCACCAATTCCTCTTGGAACCCCCGCACGAAATCTAAACGGTATCCATCGAACCCGACGTTGCTGGAGGAGAGCCACTGTCCCCATGCAATCAGCCTGTTTTGGACAGTTGTGCTGAACGTGTTCAAATCGTTCCCAAACCACTTCGTGTTGGTGATAATCTCGTCTTCAAATCCCGCACCGCCTAACCAATCGAAGTTATCCACGGGATGGAAATCGGTGTACGTCCACGAATGATTCGGCTCGCCTGGTCCTGTATGATTGACATAGGTAATTCCCGTCGAGGTGCGCGCTTGAAGTGAGGTGTTTGCAAGGTTGGTACCCTTGTACCACAAGGCCACGGGATAGTAGCCGTTTGTCTGGTCGGCCCATTGCCACTCCCATTGGCCCTGAGCGTTTGTACCCTCTTTGCGCGCTGTCAGGCGAATTTCCACTGTCGCGGTGCCCGAGAGCGTGAACTTGAACTCATCGATGTCGCTCGATGACTGCATATGACCGCGGATAGTTTTCCCCGATCCCGGAAAGGCATTCCACTGGCCGCCGCCGTTGTTCGGCTCGGATTCCCAGTACACCGTTGGATCCGGATTCGCGCCCGTCCAGTTTATGTACAGGTCGTACCCGCGCTGGGTGTGGCTTGCATTCCAGTCGAGATAATATCCTTTGATCTGAATGTAGTAGTCTCCTGGTGTGGCATTGGGAAGTCGCCAATACACCTCATTCGTCGGATAGGGAACGTACTGCCGTCCGTTCCGAAAGGCCTGGTCAAAAACATACTGCTTCACTGCGGGGTTGTTTTGGTTCTGATCTTGGTTTGCATAAATATGATTCAAGATAACGTCTGCATACACTTCCATCCGCGGCCCATTCGCAGTGCTACGAGCCGTTGAAAGAAGGTTCAGAAGTTCCGTCCTTGATCCAAACCGTGTCTCCACAGTTCCTTTCTGGTTATAATTGCCCAGGTCGTAGTGATCGAAGATGCCATATCCCATATCGGTGACCCCCCAATTCCCTTTGCTTGGCGGGGGCGTCCAGATCCCACGGAAGCCTGCCGCTTTAAGGGAAGGAATCTTGACTCTCAACGAGTCGTACCAAAAACCATTTTTGTTCGTCACATCTACCGGTACATCCCAGTAAAACGCCTGCATCATTACGTCGTCCTGCGCTGCAAGACGATTGAAAGTGAAAGTGATAAGAACGAGACAACTGAGGAGCGTAGAGGGGATGCGATGACATGCGGGTATCATACCTTCCTCTCTTTTTGGTTGAAAATGGTCATGACCTCAAGGTGGTTGCCCCCATTATTGGGCTCATAATGCCGAGGAGAGCCATAATTCCTTTTCCTCACTGTTTTGCCAAAAAAACCCGACCTCGGCACGGCATTTGCCGAGGTCGGACTCTTCGATGCGTCCCCTTACGCCCACCTTCACATCGAGCCTCCCAAGAAGGAGGCTCGATCCATCCGTGGGGATGACCAATGTCCTTATTTGATCAACAACATCTTCTTGGCAGCTACAAACGTGCCCGCGGAGATTTGGTACACGTAGATGCCGCTGGGAAGTCGAGAAGCATCAAACCCTACGAGATGGGTGCCAGCAGTTTTCTTCTCGTGATTGACGAGCGACGCGACTTCTTGACCAAGCATGTTGAACACCTTCAACGTCACAAACGCCTCGACGGGGAGATGATACTCAATGACCGTGGAGGGGTTAAAGGGATTCGGATAGTTTTGCATAAGCCCGAAAGATTGAGGAATCGATCCAGGTGCTGCCGGATCGTCCGCAGAGGTTACAAACGGGGGGCTCTCAATGACGTGGGGTGGTTCCGCCGTGAAGACGTCCGTCGGGAAAGCAAACGATGACGGATACGCCCCATCAGCACCAGGCCTGATGTAACGAGTCCGGAAGCGACCGAGAGCAAATCCACTTCCCTCATCTCTCTGCCCAATCGATGATCCTCTCGCTTGCACTCGATAAATCACAATAAACGGTGCTGGTCCTCGGACTCTAAACGTCAACGTGTAGATCGTGTCTGTCCCTACACGAGAGAAGACCAGATCATTTTGCACACCCGTTGTTCTCCCCTGCAACCAGACGAACGCCGGCTCTTCAAGCATCAGCCGCACAGTATCAGTAGCCGGGTTAAATGCTGGAGTCAGTCTCGTTGCAGGACGCATATCAATCCGGAACGTAACGTCCACGGTTCTGCCGGCAGGGATGACACCTCTAAGTGGCACGTCGTTATACCAATGGATCGGCTCCGTTTGCTCTGGATTTCCGGCGAACACAAATCTGCGATCATGGCCACCCTGTGTCGCCGGAAGCTCCCACCCCCACCAATCTTCGAATCCTCGTGCAGTGGGAGTGCCGTGCCAAATGCGGAACTTGTATGGCTCAGTAGCAAGTGGAGCTTGGGTGTACGAGACGTCAAGCTCCCACAGGCTGGTTGTTCCAAGTGCGATCCGCATCCGCTCACCGGTGTCCCAACCTCCTCTCGCTAGAGGACCCATCAAGCGCACCGTGTCTCCTTTTGTCCTGTCGAAAAAGCCGAGTTGCTCATACGCGCGCATGTCAACGCCCAACAGCACGCGGCCCGTTACAACAGCTACAAGGATCGGTCTATTATTGAAAGTAACCCAAGAGAGAGTTGTATCCGCGCGGACAGTGAAGGTTCTGTTTGGTATGTCTTCCCAAGTCGGTTCCGTCCCATGAACGAACTTGTACTCCACGGTGGTCCCGGCTCTCGCATTTCCAAACCGGGCAACGCCGGACCAAAACATCGACGTTCCTTCCCGCCTCAGCAAGATCTGGTTTGCACCCCAATCGAGTGGTGGTGTTCCCCCACGGACTGCCACCTGTCTTGTTGTATCAAACTTCGCAATGCTTCCCATATTGATCCTGAACCATACATCGATGGAATCGGAGGGGGTGTAGGGCGGAGTAGTGGCTCTATCGTAGTATTGCAGCGGTAGAATCGTATCGCCACGAACGATCAATCGTTTGTTGTCACCGCCTTCCCAACCGGAGTGGGCTTTTGTTGAATCGCCCGTTGCGTAGAACTTATACTCGACGGTATCGCCAACCGTAAAGCGATGGGTAACCGTCCAGTAGTCCCCGCCGATGTTTCTCATCCGCGGCGAATCATCGCCCCACGTCAGCGGTGCTTTGCTGCCCCGGACCTGAACCTGGTGGGTCGCCCGGATCGTATCCACTCGCGTTGAGGTGTTCAAGCGAAAGGTTGCATTAGCCGTGGTCTGCGCTTGTACCTGCGTATCCAGGACAAACCCCGCGCATACGAGGCAGACGACGACAAGTAGTGTCAGGGCCTTCATAGCTTTGCCCTCCTTATGAAGTAGGTTGTTGATTGGGTGAATTAGAGAGATCGAATGAACAAAAAAGAGGATGCTGATTCTTGAAACCTTTTACGCTCCTTAGAATTGCAGTGAGAGGTCAAACTTCTGAATGTTTCTCAACCGTCCGAAGGTTTGAAAAGCGTAATCCAGACGAAAAGTAAGTCCGGGATGGAGAGTGTGCTGCAGACCCACCCCCAGAGACCACCGCTGTTCTGCCTCCTCGTTACCGAGAGAGCGGTAGCCACCGCGCACACTGAACTGCCTGTTGAAGAAGGCGTACTCCATACCAAGGTCAACGAACTCGACATTATCGTTGGGGTATGCCGCATCGACCGCGAGGGTTAACATGTCACTCTCTGTTTTGATGACATCAGCCGACAAACCGGTCCGTAGCGTCAGCGGAAGATCGAAGCGGTCAGTCGCGAGATAGGCATTGATAGCCGGATTGTTGCCGTGTATCTGCTCGTCAATATCTTTTTGTACCAACAAGTCGGCGCCGGACATCTGGAGTTTCTCGCCAAAGTTGGATACACTCACACCAAACCGGACACCGGGTATTGGTGTCTTCAGCAATGTTCCCAGGTCGACTGCAAAACCCGAGGCGGAGGAATTCCAGATCGTCTCGTTAATGTATTTCACTGTTCCACCGATTGAGAACCAATCGGTCAGGTTACGTGCATAGGAGATGCCGATGGCATAGCTTCCCGCACGAAACGTCCCTCCCGTGCCCTCCGGCTCTTCTTCGGTGGTAATCTCCATTTCCCCCATGGTCATCGCCGTTACGTGAACGCCCATTGCTCCCCATTCACCCAGCGGAACGACGACGCCACCGAAGTTGACCTCGATGTCGGCAAGCCACGTGGTGTAGCTTGTGGTTACTTCGAAGGATGACAGAGTTGCGATGCCGCTCGGATTCCAGTACAGGGCTGTTGCATCATTCGAGATAGAGGTAAACGCTCCGCCGAGTGCCGTTGCACGAGCACCGATGGGAATCGTGAGAAACTTTGCCGACGTTGTCCCAACCTTTGAAACGAATTGAGCAGAGCCATGGGCAACACACAGCACGAGCATGCCCACACAAGCGGTGCTCCGAAGCAATCTCATGTAGTCTGTCACGATCCGTCTCCCTGGAAAAAAATCACTTGATGATAGCAAGCTTCCCAGTGTGTTCACCGATGCCCGGCGCATCGACGTGATAAATGTAAACGCCGTACGAAACCGCGAGGTTGTCCTTCGAAAGCAGATTCCACGCCGCCGTTCCGTTATCGATCGTACTGTTATGCTCGATCGTCGCTACCAGCTCTCCGCTAACAGTGTAAATACGAATCGTGCATTGTTGGGGGAGGTGGTTAAAGTGAATAGCACGAGGACCCCGGCCGCTGGCGAAGGGGTTCCGAGGCTCCCACGTCGCCGCAGCAACGTACGGATTCGGCACAACCTTGATCTTCGAGAGACGTTCTCGCGCGAGGTCTTGATTGATGCGTGCCACCTTGGTTGTAAACTCAAACACATCAGCACGTAAGAAGGGCTTCCGAAGAATGATGGTGGCCCGGTCTCCCGATTGCGGAAGTGCCAACATGGAATCATACACCAGGCGGAAGTCCCACGTCGCAATAAGGGAGTCTCGCGCATCCGGTTCTAAGAAGATAATGATGTCGCTGTTGTCTCTTCCAGCAGTTAATCGCCCATCTGAACCATCGAGTTCGAAGAAGGCAAATTTGATCTTTCGGTTTTCGGAGAGATTGCGGATGGTGAAGTTCACTGGCTTCGCCGGCAAGGTCAACCTCGCACTGACCCGGAATTGCGTGGAAGTATCAATCCCCACATTACCGAAGGTAATTTCATAGTCCGCCGGCCGTTGTTGGCCGGTGATAAGCCCGGCCCGGAATAGCTGGAACAGGAATCGCTGTAAACCCGAACGATTCCACTTCGACCGTTCCTGGTCGATAGCGACTATGTTTTCGTTAAACAGGAGGAGTTGGAACCCCTGTGTGAACGGTTGTTCATCCCCAACGCCAAGCTTTCTGCTGCGCGCGATCAGCGTTTCTGGCGCTGCAGTGTTCGTGACATTCGTGAGCGTGAAGCTCTTTGTCTTCAAGGTATCGCTTCCCGCAATTCCCCCAACGATGAGGGTATCTTCGAATGTAATACGATACCTGTTGTTGTCACGAATCAGCCGTGGGTCAATGATCGTGTAACCGATTCTACCTGTGGTACTTCCTTGAACCAATCGAATATCGCCCAGGTCAGGAGGCTCATAACCGGCAGCAGGGGGATTGGGAGTTACCCTCACGACGTTTTTACCCATGACCACGTTCCCTGAGGGATCCACGGTGATAGCAACTGGACTTTCGCTCGGTCCGATTCTGCCGCGCGTATATCCACGGTCGTATGCAACAACAGCATAGTAGTAGGTTTGACCATTCCGCACCGTTGTGTCGACATACGAATGCCGCAGTCCTGTGTCATTGCCGAGGTTGAAATGAGCCCCGTTGAGGTCAATGGGGTGGAGTCCCTTGATCCCATTGACAAGGTCAAATTGCGCGATGGGTTTGTAATACACAGGATTGCCATCTGCATCAGTAATAGGTGGAGTATCGAGGAAGGCCGCGTCGGTAGCCCGGTAGATTTTGTAGCCTTCAAAGTCGAATCCGTCCTCACCTAAACGAGCGAGAAAGGTGTCGAACGATCTCTCTGCGACATCATCCCAATAGAGGGTGACGCGCTTATTCCCGGGCACTGCGGTGACTGTCGGTGGAAGCGGAGCTGTGGCAAATCGATAATCCGTTTCGTACGCTTGCTGCGCAACTTCCCTATTCCTCAACGCGTCCGCCTGGTCGACACCCAGCATGACGGCCATGCTAATCCGCTCTGTCGCACCGGCCTTGATGGGGAAGATTCCTGAACTGACTGTCAGATCATAGTCGCCTGCTGTGATGCGGGCCGGGTCATAGAACTTTCCGGGTATCATCCAGTCATTCCAGAATGAGATATCCAGGGCCGCGCTGAAATTGATCGAACCAGCAGGGAAGTACTGAGCGTTGGTTAGACCGATTTGGTCGGATTCGCCGATGTCAGTCTTGTCGATATTGGGTTCACCGGGAAGACCGGTATCAATCAACTCGCCGTTTGGCCCCCACGGTTGATAGCCGGAGGTCGGCTTGCCATCGCCTTCCCCGTAATCGTTCGTGCCGGGTTTTCCATCAAGCCCCACATCGTCAAACAAGATGTTCCAATCGCCATCGTTATCAATACCATCCTGACGGGACTCATCAATCATTTCATCGATGTTTTCGTCGATCCCGGCATCGAAGACCCAATCGGCATGTTTGTACCGCTTGCCGAGGTCTTCCGGTCCGACATCATAGAGGATGACGTTGGTTCCCGGTACACGGTAACGCCGGAAACGGTCCTGCGCGGCTTCATCGATCATCGCCTGTGTGATCCGTGGGCCGTCCGTTTGCGCATTCCCGTTGTTGTCGATGTTATCCTTGAATCGCTTGCCTAAATCTTCCGGTCCTACCTGGATGAGGTGGATAAACCCGCGGAACCGTTCGTTTGGATCCTGCTCCGGATTCGCGGGCCATCGCCCCCACCGGTCGGCAGAAGCCTCATTAATCATTTGCTGTGTCACAACCGGACTCTGGGACTCGCCGTTATCATTGTTATCGATGCCGTCGGCAAACGTTACTCCTCTCTGAGTGCCGAACGGGACGTGCCGCATGTTTTCGTCGATCAGACCGTTCCCATTGTCATCAATGCCATTGGTGGGATCCTCACCCACAAGCATGTTTTCTGTAACCTTCGGACCCCCGGGTTCACCATCGCCATCGTTGTCGATTCGGTCGTTCGCGTTGCCCGGCGTTTCAAGATAGGCGACAGCCGCTACGCCAACCGGCGTGGTTCCGAAGTCTTTGTTTCCTTTTCCGTCCCGATCGGTCATCCATGCAACGTTTGAAAGGAGGTCAAAGAACGAGATGTCGTCACTCGAGTCACCGTCCCCGCCAATGAGATCCGCTAACCAGAGAGTGAATGCAGCTTTATTGATATCCTTGGTCCCGTCGTTCTTGATGAAGTGCAAGATGAAAATAACATCGTTCACAAGCACCTGGGACCATGCGAGAACCCGCACATCGACTAAGAGACCAAGGCCGCGACGCGTTCGGTCTGTTGTATCGGGAATGTAGTTGTAACGGTCGTAGAGATCATCAGACGCCCGAAAGAGCATTTCCTGATCCGCGTTAAACTGATCTTTGCCAAAAAAGCCATTCCATGCCCCTCGCCATCCGGGATCGGTTCGATCACCGAGTTTGTCCGGCCAGAAAGCGGGCCACGAACTGGGTTCACTGCTCTTCGCAATTTTGTCCTGCCGTGGGTCGTCGTACTCTCGGAAGTAGCCGGGCACGGGTTCAAGATTCCATGTTTTTCCCGCCGGACTTTGACGATAGGACGGCACATTAACGATGTGAATGGTCCTCCCTGCTTCATCCTTTACCTCCGCACCGACAAACAAACCGGTCAAGGCGATGTACATTTGTCGCGTGTTCCTCGGCCATTCATAGGGAATTTCATCGGGCACAACACCCGTGCGGCCGGTGAGACCAAAATTGAAAATCGTTGTCCGCACCAGATTGCCGTCAATGTTGGTCTTTCGGCGTTTGGTGGGATCGCCGCGTTCTTTGCTCGGAATGTGCTGTGCTTCCAGAACTCCAGACGTGGAGAGCAGAGCAATCAACATGAAAGCGCTAAACCACTTGCCTCTGTTGCGCGTGCTGATCGAATGAACCATTGAACCGTTCCTCTGGCTAAAAAGAAACACTCATCCCTATTTGAACCTCGCGTGGGGGTGAATAGAAATAGGGCATTGTGAAGAAGTCCGCCACCGTGTTATGGCGATCCGGCGTATCGGGAATGTTGCGAGTCTGGAGGGTATACGTTGCCCGGCCCGTGTCATTGAACACATTCAGCTCATTCCGCCGGTCGAGAAGGTTGAACACACGAAGGAAGACCGTACTCTGCACACCGGCAAATGCTAAGACATAGTGTGCGCGAAGGTCAACCGTTATTGTTGCCGGACGCCGTCGGCTGTTTTTTACAAGCTCCGTTGAAAGATTCAGTCCCTGCCGCGTGGCAACCGTGATGGCCGGGGAGTACGGCAACCCGCTGCTATATCGACCGATGAGGCCAACCCCCCAGCGATCTGTTCCCACCGATACCAACGCGTTGAGTGTGTGGCGCTGGTCCCAATCCAGAGGTGTGAGTTGCTTTGTGGGTTCTGTGTTTGCCAGCGCTGCAAAGAACTCATCTTCCGGATTGGAGTTGTTCCCTTCCGCAACCTGATAGGTATAGGCGAGAGAGAATGAAAAGTTATCCGCGTGCCTCCGCTCTAAAGAGAATGTTAGTCCCCGAACGTTCGCGTAATCTTTGTTGATGTATCGCACGTACGAAACACCAGCGATAGCCGTCGGAATCGGGGGACTAGTCGAAATCCAGTTTCGCACGTCTCGATAGAAACCGGTAATATCGAACCCGAGATGTTCCCCCAGCTGCTGTTGCAAGCCTAATTCATACATCACCGTTCGTTGTGGTTCCAGATCTGCGTTGCCGAACACTCCCTGCACACCACCCGCTGTTGTCACCTTAAAACCGGGCCTGTTATACAGGTACAAGAATGAAGGGATTTGGAAAAAGTGGCCGTAGGAAAAATGGAGCACCCCCCGATCGGTAATGGGATACGCGATACCAAAGCGCGGGCTGAGGGAATACTTCGGCCCGACCTTCCTGTACCAGTATTGCTGACGCTCCTCGATACTTTTCGCTTGGTTCACACTTTTGAACGGGATATAGATGTTCGGATCGGAGGGGTCGGAGAGCACTTCTCCACGAGAATGGAAATAATCGAACCGGAGGCCAACGTTCACAATGATGTGTTGGTATTCGATCTTGTCCTGCACATATGCAGAAAACTCAACGGGCTCGCGCGTGTATTGATCATGCACAGGTGTTGAGACGTCAAGTATTGCCGGCTGGAACGGCACTATCTGCTGGCCGAGTGAGTCCGTTGCCGGAACTATGGTCGCGCCAGCCAGAAAGAGCTTGTGCCGCCGTCCCTCAATACCGAACTTGAGCTGATGGACTGGGTCGAGCTGACTCGTGAAATCAAACTTGGCTACTAGTGAGGTCGTGGACCGTTCAAACCTTCCAAGGTTTGTCCCTCCTCCGAGGAAGCTGAATGCCGGCACGATCAAGGAATCGGGATGCAAGTAACGGCTGTCCATCGGATCTTCGTAGAGATGCTCATAGTATTTCGAGAAGAAGCGGGTGAGATTGAGCGTGTAAAATGATGTCGAGCTCAGTGTGTGGGTGAGCACGGCAGAGATAGTTTCGCCGCGGTCGAATTTGTTCACGTCACCGTCTGGATTCAAGCGGAAGGCGTGGTTGTAGTCCCGGAAGTTTTCGCGGCTGTTGAGCGTGCTGAGAGAGAATCGTAACGAGGAAGATGGCCAGAACGTCAATTTTGCTTGCCATGAAGACCTGTTCCGCCAGTTCATGGGCACGGCACTGCCATCGCCGGAGTCGCCTCGAGTGGTAAATCGCCGCGTTCCGTACAACCATCCATCCGTGTAGTACCGTCGTCCGGTGAAATAGAACGTCGTCCGCTCACCAAGCATCGGAATCGGTCCACTGAGAGATCCTTCGAAATTCCGGTTAGCTGCAGGATGAATCGAATCAATATAGGGGAAGATGTTGTCGCCAGCGCTCACATAATCTCCCAACCAGGTGGTAACCGTTCCCTCGAACCGTTGCCCTCCATCTTTCGTAACAATGTTTACGATGCCGGACATAGCCTGGCCATACTCAGCGTTGAACGTTCCGCTAACAATCTGAAGCTCCTGAATGGCATTGTTCTCGACAACAACAGAAAGACTGTTGTCATAAACGTCGGAAAGGGAAACGCCATCGACCCAGTACGCAATCTCGTTTGCGCGTCCTCCCCGCAAATGAAGCCCGCCGCCAGGATCTACCGTCACGCCCGCCTGTAACGACAGAATGTGATGAACTTCTTGCACCGGCATGGTTCGAATCTGCTCCGCATTGACTCGGGCTTCGGAGGATGTGCGGTCTTTTTGAATGATCGGGCGTCTAGCAACGACGACGATTTCCTGACCGAGTTCGACGACCGTCTCCAAAAGCTCGATGTTGATCGTCGTTGTAAGGCCGATACTGACTCGGACGTTGGTCACGCGCGTCGTAACATAACCAATCATCGAGGCTACAAGGGTATGGTTACCCGGACGAACATTGAGAATCGTGTACCGCCCATCGATGCCGGACGCCGCACCAAGGGTTGTCCCTTCCAGCATAACGTTGACACCGACAAGCGGCTCACCGGTTTGCCGATCGGTTACAAATCCTGTGATCTTCCCTGTCTCACCTGCGTGGAGATGGAGCGTTCCATACCACGCAAGGAGCAAGCCTACAACGAGATGTCGCTTCATAGGATGACCCTTCAGTACTCGCTACGAACCAAAGCGTAACGACGAAAGCACGTGTTTATTGATCTTGATTGGAACCGTGAGCTTCAGGCGATCCAACGATTCGCCAAAAGCCTTTTGTCTGAACTGCCATTCCATTTGACGCTGAATGTGCTCTTGAACTTCTTCGAATGGCTTCTCTCGAGCCGGCCTGTAATCATTCACCCGAATGATCGATGCAAACGAGTCGAACGGGAACGGTCCGAGAATCTCACCTTTCTTTGCCTTTCCAATCGGCTCCGCTATCGCCCCAAGCGCATGACGGGGAAGAAAGCCAAAGCGTCCGCCTGTTTCTGCCGCTCCGGGACGCACCGAATATCGACGGGCGAGAGCGTCAAAATCTTCTCCTGCGTTCACTCGCTTAATAATTGTTTCCGCTTCACGCTCCGAAGCCACTGCGATTTCGCTGATATCCCAACGCTCAGGATCAACGTATGGTGATGTACGTTGGCGATACCACAAGCGCATGGCATCGACAGTGATGTGAATTTCGCCACTCGCGTACGAACGCCACTTTTCAAGCAGAAACAGGTCGGCTGACTCCCTGATTCTGCGCTGCACCTCCTCATCCTGATCCAACCGCACTTCCTTCGCACGGTTGACAAGTTCCTCTCGAACGAGCAGGCCTGCAATAAACTGTTTAAGGCGATCTGGGTCGGTTACCTGCTCTCGTTGGCGAGCCGTTGTCAAACTCATCCGCAGGAGCAAATCCTGAAGCGTCCACGAGCCATCACGGAACGAGACAACGATGCTTTCCAAGGGGAACGATGAGGAAGGGGAAACAGTGAGGTTCAGAAGCTGGAGAAGCTCTGCGGCCTTCGTGATCCCTTGCCAACCCTGCAACAACGATTCAAGCACGGCATCATCCATCTGAGGGGAAAGCTCCTGTTCAATGTGTTGAACAAGCTGCTTGTTCTGGACGTCAATCTTAAATGCACGAATTACTCGCGTTAAGTGCTTCTTGCGCTGAAAGAATTCGTATTCTGTCGCAATCGGTCTGCGAATCCTCTCTTCTACCCGGAGAACACTGTAGCCGAGTTCTGTCCTGATCGGCTCGGAAATCTCCCCTATCGGCAGGCGGTACGCAACTTCTTCCAGTGCAGGGTCCATTTCGCCGTAGGTGAAATAGCCAAGAGACCCTCCGCTCTCTCTGAGTATGCTGTCCTGAAAGACTTGTTGTGCGAGTTCTTCAAACGTTGCCCTATGCTGCAACAACGAGAAGAGTTCCCAGGCCTCTTGCTCAGTTCGAGCATAGAGATGGCGCGCCTTCACGTATTCGTTCAGGCGCGCAAACGCTTTCATCAGCTCATGGTCTTCGACAACAACTTTGTCAATGACGGCTGACTTCTTATATGCATCGAGCAGCGCATGAAGCTCGGCCATCCGAAGCGAATGTTGGTAATCCACAAGATGATGCCAGCCCAGACGACGAGCGTCTTGGAGGATCAATTGTTCATGGACCATATTGTTGAGGATAGCTTCCCGGACTTGGAGGTTGTCCTTCACTGAGGTGAGTGTGAGGAAACGCTGGAGACGGGACTGGAATTCTTCGACAAGGATGTTTTCTCCTCCAACAGTCGCGAGGATCCGCGTATCCTCTTGCATCCGGCTAGCAACAAAAAGAAACGACACGAGAGCAAGAGCTACCACAACACGATGTGGCTGTTTGCCAAGATTCTTTATGCTCACATTCATCGCAAAACCACTCCTGATTTAGCATCGAGTGAAAGAGTTACAGAGTTGTTCGTGATCGGATACTTCGTCTGAGTCAAGAGGTCGATAACATCATTGCGGGGTTGAGGGGGCGAGAAGGGAATGGTCACGGTCTGTGCTTGCCACGCATTGTTGAGGACGACGAGGAGGTCTTCCCGAGCATCTCGTCGTCGGAATGCCACCACATCCTTATCGTCGAAGGCCTCAACAGGTTCAAAGCTTCCCGTGCGCAGCGCAGGATGAGTGTTTCGCAGGCGGATGAGTTTGGAGTACCATTGGAAAAGCTCCCGGTCGAATGCGTTGACATCGCGAGGCCGGTGCGACCCGAACGGGTGGCTTTTCTCGTCGTCAAATTGGAGCTCCGGCCAGAGCATCGGCTTCCGGCAGTCCGGATCATCCGCACCCCACATCCCGGCTTCTGTTCCATAATAGATCATCGGCGCGCCGACGTACGTCATCTGGAAGAGAGCCATGAGTTTTTGTGTCATCCGTTCACGGTCAGTTGGTTTGCGCACATTGTAGTTCCGGTTATCATTAACGCCGACATGTTTATCATAAAGCGCATCGGCATTGACGATGTGTGACAACATACGGTCGGTGTCATGGCTGTCATACAGATTCTGCACCACGAAGTTGACCTCGGGTCGATAATCGGATAAGAGGCTTTGCAGTCTGCGGACAAACTCCGAAGCCGTGATTTTCGTCCTGTGCCCTGAGAAGAACCGGAACGCCTCCCGCGCCCATCGGTAGTTCATCACGGCGTCAAAGACATCTCCCTGCAACCACGCTGCCGCGTTAAACATTTTTTCATTGTGCCAGTCTTCCCACCAAACCTCGCCCGTGAGATAGGCTTGGGGATTAATCGCTCTCACCCATTGGCGAAACTCCCTCCAGAAGTTCCGGTTCACCATTTCGGCGACATCGAGCCGCCAACCATCGATTCCATCCTCAGGGTTACCGTCGCCGTTGGGGTCCATCCACCGCTGTACGATGGCCTTGATGTGTTCACGCGGACCGGGAACAATGCCGTTTCCATCCTCTCGGAGTTCCGGCAACTCCCGAACACCGTACCACCCCTCGTAATCAAACTCATTCTCTGGAGTTGAAGGATCATCCCACCGCTTGATGGTGAACCAGTCTTTGTACTTTGACCGTTCTTGATTTTTCTTCACATCCTCAAATGCCCAGAAGGTCATTCCCACATGGTTGAAAACCCCATCGATGATAATTTTCATGTTTCGTTTGTGGGCTTCTTGTATCAGATGGAGGAAGAGGCGGTCGGCGCTTGTCCATTGCCAGGTTGTCGGATCGTCCGGCTTCTCTTGCGCCCAGATTGCCCTGTCGCCCTCCGGATCGGGACCGAAATTATTGTCAATATGATGGTACATCGTGGCATCGTACTTATGAAGGGAGGGAGATTCAAAAAGGGGATTGAAGTAGATGGCTGTAATACCGAGTTCCTGAAGGTAGTCAAGCTTTTCCAAGACTCCCTGTAAGTCGCCTCCATACCGTCGGTGTTGGACGTGCACATAAAATCCTTTGTCATCCTTCAACTCCCACGGCTGAAGTGCATACCAATCGCCTGTCCATCTACTGGGCTGCCAACCATCGAGAACAAAATGTGGCCAAGAACCAATGATGTCTTGTGCCGTTGGGTCGTTGGACGGATCACCATTGCGAAAGCGCTCCGGAAAAATCTGGTACCATACAGCATGCTTTGCCCACTCGGGAACATCCGTCAATCGTTCTTTCTGCTCCTCGGCTTCAGGAAGGACTATCCCCATGCCAACAAAAAGGGAAAGCAACGTGCCTGCAAGAACAAAAAGCCAGAGGTATCGAATCTGCTGTTTATGACGAGCGACGAGTTTCATACTGTCATCCTGCTCGCGGCGGTGAGAAGAGTCGTTTCATCACGACGATTTGAGCTGCTGTTGCGTACCACCAACTCCGGAAGGAACCGTCGATGCACCGGAGGACTTTCCCGATCTTTCAGTCGAGCCTGAAATATTTCAACGGCAAGGGCCCCCATTTGAAACATCGGTTGACGAACAGTCGTGATACCAAGAAGGCGGGCAAGTTCAATATCATCATAGCCAACAAGCGCAACGTCATCCGGGCACCGCAAGCCGGATTCTTCGAGAGCCTGCAACGCACCGATCAGTTGAATATCGCTTGCAACAAACACTGCTGTCGGTCTCCTTCTTCCTTGCGCGAGGAATTCTCTCATCAAGCCAAGACCGGATTCCCTTGTGAATCCGTCGAGCTCTTTGGAATGACTTTCCTTCATCCATTCCGGCTGAATGGGAAGGCTGAAATCCCGCATGGCTTCTTTATACCCCTTAAGTCGTTCGCGAGCCGGTGGACTTTGAGTGCTTGCATTCAACAAACCAATGCGCTTATGTCCCAACTGAATCAAATGCCTTGTCGCAAGATACGCCCCCCTGACATTGTCTACCGTAATGGAGTCAAAAGAATCATGGAATGAATCAACGAGAACTAAAGGCGTTTTAAGGGTTCGGCGGTACTTGGAGAAGCCGTCGTTCATCCTTATCGAAAAGAGGAGAATGCCGTTAATGTGGGAGCGCATAACATGGCGTTGAATTAATGACTCTAGTTGTTCTGGGTGATTTACCCCACACAGGATCAACTCCCAGTCTAATTCACTTAGCTTGGATTGTACGCCCTGTAAGACTTCAGAGAAAAAATGAGTAGGAAAGAACGGGAGAAAGGCGAGGACGGAGTTAGCGTTCTTTCCCGCTAGAGCTCGGGCGACAGGGTGAGGACGGTATTTCAGTCTGCGCGAAACTGCCAGAACGCGCTTCCGAGTTTGCTCAGAAACATGAGGGTGGTTATTGAAGACTCGCGAAACCGTGCCGATTCCGACCTCAGCTTCGCGGGCAATATCGTAGATGGTCACAGACACGTGGGGGTCTGTGGAGGGAAAATTTCTGGAAGCGCTTCCAAAAATTAACCAATTTATCTCTTCGTGTCAAGTACAAACTTGCATGAAGAGACGAATCTTCGAGTTAGAGCGACCGGTCGTGGCAGATGGCCGCTCGTATGTGGATGCGTTAGCCCGATCGCACATCCAGAGAGGTTTGCCCCAATGTATCGGGGGAAGCCGGTGAGGCCTTGTTTACGTATTCCGATTTCCAAAACGTCACTGGATACATCTGAAAACCACCAATCCGATTGAGTCGCTGCGTACGACCGTTCGGCTCAGGACCCGTGCTGCACGCCTGCGTACGCTCCGTTTTG
>JBGFRR010000057.1:0-13562 GCA_041695045.1 Bacteroidota bacterium | reverse complement strand
CAGGTCGGGGATCGAAAATCCCCCAAGACCAAGGGCTTTAGCCCTTTTTCTAACAAGGCGGTCAACGTGTGTCCCTTATTTACGGGTCGCACACTCTTACCACCGTCGGTTGGATCGCACGTGCACAGGTGCACCGGTGCGTATTCTTTTATGCCGTCGTTGGCGAATCAAACTTCATCGATGAAGGCTCTTCAGGAAGAAAACGAGCGACTTCGACGCGCGGTTGAGTTGTAATCAGAAGAACTGTGTACGAGGTGTTCACGCGCGGTAAGAAGCTGCGCGACCATGAGCTGCCCATGATGCAACGACGACCGGGCGGACTCGGGCTGTATCTCATCGAGCGCATTATGGATAAGGTTGAGTACCAACACCGCTGATTCGCCAAAGAGACTGTCCAAAATGTAGGGCGAGAAGTCTTCTCGCCCACGTTGGAGTTACGAAAAGGGGCTGAATACCTCAAATCTCAAAGTTGCGTATAGCGTCAGTCGAACTTTCTGGACAGCCTCTCTACATTGAATCAAAACGTACCCCCTATCGGATGTTGCCCAACATTGACTTTTCCGTTAACTTCCATTCGGTGTCCCATAAGCTCCGCTGCACGGTCCGCTCTTGAGAGTCTTTGTTCGAGAACAATCAGCCTGACATATTCTCATCTTGAAGGAAGAGAGCCCCATGAACAAACTACGCCACTTTCTCACCGTCGTGTTCTCGCTGGCGATTGCTGTTTCATTTGAGTTACCGGCGCAAGAAGAACCACGCGCGCCGCAACTCATCCCTGCTCCAGACCGCCGCGCGGATGAAGGCAAAGGACCGTTTACGGTGTTTGTCATCCGCGGCGCGACGCTGATCGACGGCACCGGCGCTCCGCCGGTTGGCCCCGTGGACATCGTCATCGAGAACAATCGCATCAAACAAATCCGCGGCGCAGGCACACCGGGCGTTCCGATGCGGCAGGATCGTGAGCCGAAGAACGCCGACTTCGAGTTAGACGCGACGGGCATGTACGTTCTGCCGGGGTTTGTCGATATGCATGTGCATGCCGGTGGGCCGCCAAAGAACCCTGAAGCAGAGTACGCGTACAAACTCTGGATGGCGCACGGCGTCACAACAGTGCGTGGCGTGCCGCTAGCTCCCAATCGAATTTCGGTCAGAGAAAAAGAACGCAGCGCGAAGAACGAGATCGTCGCCCCGCGCATCTTCAACTACCAGCGGCCGGGAAGCGGTTGGGACAAAGGGCCGGTGAACACGCCCGAGGCCGCACGTGAGTACGTTCGCTGGGCTGTAAAGAACGGCATCGACGGCCTGAAGCTCGGCGCTCATCGGCCTGAGATTATGGCGGCGCTGCTGGATGAAGCAAAGAAACAGAAGATGGGGTCCACCGCGCATCTCGCCCAAACGGGCGTGGCGCAGATGAATGCCATCAAAGCGGCGCGACTTGGGCTTGGGACCGTGACGCACTTCTACGGCCATTTCGAATCGCTCCTGAAAGACTACGTCGTCCAACCGTGGCCGCCCGACCATAATTATAGCGACGAACAGCATCGCTTCGGACAAGTTGCGCGACTGTGGGATAAAATCCATCCGCCCGGGAGTCCGGAGTGGAACGAGTACCTTAAAAAGCACGTGCGCCTGGGCACAACCTTTGACCCCACGATGACAATCTATGTTGCCGGCCGCGATGTGATGCGCGCCCGCACCGCTGAGTGGCACGACAAGTACACGTTGCCGTCGCTGATGGATTTTTATGAGCCGAGCCGCACCGCGCACGGATCATACTGGTTCTACTGGACGACGTGGGATGAAGTCGCATGGCGGAATTTTTATCAGGTGTGGTTCCGTTTGCTGAATGACTATAAGAAAATGGGCGGCCGCGTGACAACGGGTTCGGATGCGGGGTTCATCTACAGCACCTACGGCTTTGGATATGTGCATGAGTTGGAATTGCTGCAAGAGGCTGGATTCCATCCGCTTGAGGTCATCCAAGCTGCGACGATGAACGGGGCGATGACTCTCCATGAGCCCAAGGGCATACCGATCGAATTTGGTGTGGTGCGTGAAGGGCTGCTTGCCGACCTCGTCGTTGTTGATCAAAATCCGCTCGAGAACCTTAAAGTGCTGTACGGCACCGGCGCGGTGAAATTGAACGATGCCACCGGCAAGCCCGAACGCGTCGGCGGGGTGAAGTGGACGGTCAAAGACGGCATCGTGTATGATGCGAAGCAGTTGTTAGTGGACGTGGCCGCGATGGTCGAGAAACAGAAACAGGAGCGTGCCAAACAGCCGGCCGGCAGTAGGTAAGAATCTCTTGATTGAACTCGATGCAAAGACGAACGTCGTTGCGGCTTGAAGAATATGATTATTCACATGGATGAATTTATCGTCATGCCGAATCATATCCATGGGATAATTTTTATCCTGGATCATGTAGGGGCGAGGCATGCCTCGCCCCTACCGAGAAAAAGAAATGATTTAGGTGATATTGTAGGTTCATTGAAATCTGCTGTGACGAAACAAATCAACACGTAGCGCGGCACGCAGGGGCAATCGATATGGCAGCGAAATTTTTATGACCACATTATTCGGGACGACAAAGCCCTGAACTGAATTCGAGAATACATCATCACCAATCCGATGCGCTGGCAGTATGATAAGGAGAACGAAACCCGCATCGGGGAGGATGAATTCGAGCGTTGGCTCGATACTATGGGAAGTCAGCCCTTACGACAGCAATAATGCGGCTGAACGCCTGGTTGAACGGGTCCTTTTTTCATAGCCATGCAAACTCATACCAATGAGGTTATCGAATGAATAGAATTCAAACCGCAATCACCGTATTCCTTCTCGCCGTTTTGTCCACTGCGCTCAATGCCCAAACCTCGCCACTTCGCCTCGCCGAGACGCTGAATGTCGAAGACCTCAGCGCGCCGGAGGGGAAATTATCCGGCATCATCCGCCGCTACACGGCAGATCGTGGGAGCCTGCATCGACTGCACACGGCCCCCTACTCACCCGTGCGTCGGGAACGTTTCAGGCAGTTCTACAACGAATGGCTGACCGACCTCCGCTCACTCGATTTCGAATCTCTGACGCAACAGGAACGCGTGGACTATGTCCTCTTCCAGAACCATCTCAATCGTGAATTGCGACAATTAGATGTTGAGGCAAAACGGTTTGCAGAGATGGAACCGTTGCTGCCGTTCGCTAAACAGCTGATTGCGTTAGAAGATGCACGCCGCGCGCTCGAACCCGTCGACCCTCGCAAAGCGGCATCGCAAGTGAATGGCATTCTCCAGCAAATCAAGGACGTTCGAAGCCGCGTCGAGGCGGCACTGAGGGCAGATCCTCGCTCCTCCGCCAGAGCGTCTGACGTTACACTCCTGACAAAGAAAATGGTCGCCAACCGCGCATTCGAAACGATCGGCCAGCTTCAAACAATGCTGAAGAATTGGTATAACTATCACTATGGCTACGATCCCGTCTTCAGTTGGTGGATGGAATCTCCCTACAAGTTCCTCGATACAGCGTTGCAGGACTACGCCGCGTTCTTGCGTGAGAAGGTCGTTGGCGTGAAGGCCGATGATACGACGGCCATCGTCGGCGACCCAATCGGTCGCGACGTACTGATGGCGGAGTTAGCGTTTGAGATGATTCCCTACACGCCCGAAGAACTCATCGCGCTGGCGAACAAAGAAATGGCCTGGTGCGAAGCGGAGATGAAGAAAGCCTCGCGCGAGTTGGGGTTCGGCGATGATTGGCACAAAGCGCTTGAGCACGTCAAGAATCTGTACGTCGAACCCGGCAAGCAGCCCGCGCTCATCGCGGAGATGGTGTGGGAAGCCATCGAGTTCGTCGAGTCGCGCAACCTGATGACGGTTCCACAGTTGGCTAAACAAACATGGCGCATGGAGATGCTGACGCCGGAGCGGCAACTCATCGCTCCGTTTTTCCTCGGCGGTGAAGTCATCCAGGTTGCGTATCCCACGCATACCATGACGCACGAACAGAAGATGATGACCATGCGCGGCAACAATCCCCACTTTTCTCGCGCCGTTGTTCACCACGAAATCATCCCCGGCCATCACATGCAGCAGTTCATGAATGCGCGCTACCGCACGTATCGAAGCATCTTTGCAACGCCGTTCTGGGGAGAAGGGTGGGCGTTGTACTGGGAGCTGTTGTTGTGGGACCTAGATTTTCCACGCTCGCCCGAAGACCGCATCGGCATGCTCTTCTGGCGCATGCATCGCTGCGCACGCATTATCTTCTCGCTCAGCTTCCATCTTGGGAAGATGACACCGCAGGAGTGTATCGACCTTCTTGTGAACAAAGTCGGACACGAGCGCGGCAACGCAACGGCAGAGGTTCGGCGTTCATTCGGCGGACAGTACGCGCCGTTGTATCAATGCGCGTACTTGCTTGGCGGCTTGCAGTTTCGCTCGTTGTATCGCGAGCTGGTTGAGTCGGGCAAGATGACCAACAAGCAATTTCACGACACGGTGATGCGGAACAACAGTATCCCGGTCGAAATGGTGCGGGCGATCGTCACGGGTCAACTGCTCAAACGAGATCACACTCCGCAGTGGAAATTCTACGGCTCCATTCCGGTAGGACGATAATCGCAAACTGTGTCTCGTTTTCTTTTGTGTCGTTGCTGTGTGTTGACCCTGTCGCTCGAAGGGGGTGCCTTGCTGAACCGGCTGCAGGCAGGCCACAACCAAAACAAATTCTCAACCGCGAATGAACGCGAATGCAGTGAGCGTTGATTTGCGTAGATTCGCGGTTCAAAAAAATCCAAAGAGTGGGACTTTTTGTACACAGATTTCACTCTTAAGGGACTACGGTTGAAGTACGGAAAAGCTCCTCGACAGAAGAAAAAGTGCTTGCAGCAAGGAAAGAAGAATGCGTTGTTGATACAGACCTCCACCTCACGAAAGGGATGACCGATGCCCACCGTGCCGCTGAAGCAGTTTATCGAATCTATCCAGAAACAATTCCCGAACCTCAAATCGTACGACGAGACGCGTCTGTTTGCCGTGTTGATGCAGTCCGGCATGAGCGTCGAATTCGAGCTCGACGGCGATGGGAACGCGATGATCAATTATGAAGACCCGAGCGATGAGGTACGGCAGAAGTTGACGCAACAATAAGCCGGCTTGGCTGCCTCACACTTGCGAGTGTCTCATCGTATGGAATCCCCGACCCAAAGGAATATTTCAATGCCCCAAGATAAAGTCAAACACACCTTTACCGATCTGTTCCAGTGGAAGATGAAACTCGATCAAAGTCAACAGACACAGGCAGCGACGAGCGATGACCTACGCGTGGAAGGGTTTAGCATTGTGACAGGAAAAAGTTTTAAAGGGTAACTCTACCATCCATCCATGCAACAAGAATTCAAACGCAATATGGAATCGCTCGAGAATGTCTTCGACTTTCTCCATACCTTCATGTCGCAACACAAGGTGGACGAGGAGACAACGCAAACCATGGATTTGGTGGTCGAGGAACTGTTCACCAACATGGTCAAATACAATCCTGAAGCACGCGAAGATATCTCCATCCGTCTTGATAAATCCTCAAACGTCCTTTCGGTTTGCTTGGTTGACCCGAATTCTAAGCCGTTTGACTTAACCCAAAAAGAGGACCCCAAGTTGAACCTTCCGCTCAAGGATCGGAAACCGGGCGGTCTCGGTATTTACATGGTAAAGAAGTTGACGGATTCGCTCGATTACGAACACCACAACGGCAAAAGCACCATCACCGTAACAAAACGATTGGAGTAGCAATGTTCGATATCAGAATTGTCAAACCGGGGGAAGCGGTCATCTCGGGGCGGTTCGACGCCTCGCAAGTCGACAAGGCGCGCTCGGTCCTGAATGAGCTCACCACGACAACCGTGCTTGACATGAAAGACCTGCAATACGTTTCCAGTGCTGGCTTAGGCATACTTCTGGCCGCTCAAAAACGGTTGAGTGAAAAGGGCCATAAGCTGCTGTTAGCCAATATGAGTAAGCATGTGCGGGATGTGTTCCAGATAACCCGCTTAGAAACGGTCTTTGAAATCATCGAAACGAGCAGTGGAAGCGGCTAAAGCGTGGCACGAGGCTGTTCTTCAATAAAAAAATCACTTTAGGTTACCAACTTTTTAGGGACAAGCCTGTATTTATAATGGTTGACGACGATCTGAAACTGGTTGAACGAACACTCAAAGGCGATCGCAAATCCTTCGAGTGTATTGTCGAAAAATATCAAAAGCTCGTTTTCAACCTTGCACTCCAGATGTCCAGAAATGCCGACGATGCAGCCGATATCACGCAGTCGGTCTTCCTCAAAGTCTATGAGAAGCTTTCGACGTTCGACCCGAAGTATAAATTCTTTAGCTGGCTGTACCGTATTGCGGTCAATGAATCGGTGAACCTTGTTCAGAAGGTAGAGCGGAGGGAAGAGTTATCCGAGGGGATTGCTACTGAAGAAGAGATGCCTGATCGGTCGATCGGTTCTCAGGATACGACACACGGTGTGCAAGAGGCGTTATTGGAGTTGGATGTACCTTACCGTGCGGTAATTGTGCTGAAGCATTTTCATGATTTGTCGTACCAAGAGATCGGTCAAATTCTGGATATTCCGGAAAAAACTGTCAAGTCCAGACTCTTCACTGCCAGAACGATGCTCAGAACGATTTGTCAACGACGAGGAATTGTTTGAAATGACGAACAAACGATTTGAGGAATTGCTGAACAGAGAAATCGATGGTGTAGCAACCCCTAAAGAGATTGCCGAGTTAAACGCCTATCTTCAGGCGCACCCTGATTCCAGGCAATTGCGGGATGATCTGCACAGGCTTTCTGGAATGTTAAGGAAAGTCGAAGAGGTAGAACCACCGGCGGGTTTGAAATCCTACATCATGGCTGCTGTTCCCCAGGGGAGAACAGACGCCGAGCCGCGGTTTTCGGTCGTTGCGTGGGTTCGAGACCTTATTGCAACGCGGACGACCTTTCAATATGCGTATGTCTTTGCCGCCGGACTCGTCATTGGCGTTGCATTGTACTCTCTCGTGGCAGTTCAATCGACAACCATGACTGACCCGGCGAACGTCACCGGAAGCATTCTCTTCAACTCTACGGTTTCTTTTAAGGATGGCCCTGGATTCGAAGTCAATCTTTCTGAAGAGGGGATACAAGCGGAGGTTCAAACCAAGCACTCAGAAAGCCTCGTCGTTGTCGATGTCAGGCTCCAGTCGCAGAGTGATCTGGCGTTACGTGTTCAATGTGTGCAGCAACGACTGCGGTTTAAGGGCTATTCGCAATCAAGGACGATACCGGCAAATCTTACATTGTTCGACAGCGGCTTGGTGATGACAAGTCAAGGGGAAAATCATTATATTCTGGCGTTCGAGCGCAGCACCGTGGAGCCATCAGAAATCAGCTTTGTTTTTGAGGCTTCTGGCGCAAAGCTCTACGAGGAGAGAGTTCAGGTCGGTCAAACCCGAAAATAATAGTTGAAACTTTATCCAACCTTGACCTCGTGCAGTTGTATTGTAAGAAAGTTTCCTGAATAAATTAACGTTGTTTTATCAGTCATCTCTCACTATCACTATTCACTATCACTATAAGGAGGTAGATATGGAGAATCAAAACAGCGGTTGGTTCAGTGGGAAGCGTCCCTGGCTCATCGGCGGAGCCGTTATTGCCATCGTCGTTATTCTCTTCTTTACGCTGGCGTATCCTCCGGCAAACCAAGAAGATCTGCAGGGCACGATCGGGAAGGCGCAGAAGTATCGCGCAGGCCAAATCACCGACAAGGACATCGTTCTGAAGAAGCCTGAGTATCAGAAGATTATTCAGAGCGATAAGTTTCAGAAGCTGCTGAAGGTCGACAAGATTCAGAAGATCGCGCTCGATTCGAGGTTCCAGGAAGTCATGAAGGAAGCTGCATTCGTTGAGCTCCTCAAGGATCAAGCCTTCGCAGAGCTGCTGAAGGATCAGGCGTTTGCCGAGTTGATGAAAGACCAGGCATTTGCCGAACTTCTGAAAGATCAGGCGTTTGCCGAACTGTTGAAGGATCAAGCCTTCGCAGAGCTACTGAAGGATCAGGCGTTTGCCGAGTTGATGAAAGACCAGGCCTTCCTCGCACTCTGGAAGGATCAATCGTACGCCGAGCTGATGAAGGACCAGGCGTATGCCGAGCTCTTGAAAGATCATGGCTATGTTGAACTTCTGAAGGACCAGGCTTTTGTCGAACTGATGAAAGATCAAGCCTTCGTCGAATTGATGAAGGATCAAGCGTTTGCCGAGTTGCTCAAGGACCAGGCGTTCGCAGAGCTTCTGAAAGATCAGGCGTTTGCCGAACTGCTGAAGGATCAAGCCTTCGCCGAGCTGTTGAAGGACCAAGCATTTGTCGAACTGCTGAAGGACCAGGCATTTGCCGACTTAATGAAGGACCAGGCATTTGCCGACCTGATGAAGGATCAGGCGTTTGCCGAACTGCTGAAAGACCAGGCATTCGTTGAGTTGCTCAAAGATCAAGCGTTCGTCGAAGCGATGATGAATATTCAGGAGTAAGAGGTAGGACGATTCCGTTCGTAACGGAGCTTGTTTTCACCGAAAGGAGATTCGAGGCACATGCCCGAATCTCCTTTCGGTTTTTATACACTTTTCAGTCATGCCACCGTTGCATATGAGTCGCCTTGTTTGCATATTAGGACGTATTTCAACAAACGTCTCCCCTCATCAACGGTAAAGACCATGACAGTCCTCTCGACACGTCGGCTCACCGTCGTTGCGTTGTTTCTGCTCATCGGATTCCCTCTCTCCAGTCAAGTGACCACCCAGGAAACTGCCAATCATCGGCTTCTCATTTACGACAGGGGACATGAGTATCTCGTCCCGCATCTGATCATGAGCTATGAGAATGCCCTGCAGTTTCACAAAAAGCTGTTTCAGTATACTCCCACGGAAAAAGTTACCGTTCTCTTGCAGGATTTTGGAGATTATGGGAACGGCGGCGCTACGGCTGTCCCGAAGAATCTTGTAAGCGTCGGCATTTCACCCTTTCATTATGCGTATGAGACCAGCCCCGCCAACGAGCGGATAACCGCGCTGATGAACCATGAGCTTGTCCACATTGTTGCCCTGGATCAATCGACAAAAGCCGACCGCTTCTGGCGGTCTCTCTTTCTCGGAAAGCCCAATCCGACAAAAGAAGACCCGCTCTCGATGTTTTACGGCTACCTTGCCACGCCCCGCCGCTTTTCGCCCCGGTGGTATCACGAGGGAATCGCTACCTTTCTGGAAACATGGATGGCTGGTGGAATCGGACGAGCTATGGGATCGTATGACGAGATGGTCTTCCGGACAGCAGTGAGAGATGGTGCCTATATCTACGATGTAGTTGGATTGGAGTCGGAGGGGACAACGATTGACTTTATGGTGAAGGCTAATTCGTATCTCTACGGGACGCGGTTTATGAGTTACTTGGCTTATCACTATGAGCCCGAATCAGTCGTGAAGTGGGTTTCGCGAACCGAAGGGAGCAGTCGGTATTTCTCCGCCCAGTTCGAGAATGTCTTTGGCAAATCTCTGGACGATGCGTGGGCGCGGTGGATTCAGTGGGAACGCCAATGGCAGCGGGCGAACCTCGATTCCATCCGCAAGTACCCCGTAACGACACACCGACAACTATCGGAGCGAGCGTTAGGTTCTGTCTCACGGTCGTTTTACGACTCTTCACTCGGGAAAATCTTTGCGGCAATCAACTATCCCGGTCAGGTTGCTCACGTTGCCTCGATTGACATCCGAACAGGGAAGATCGACCGCATCGCCGATGTGAAGGGAGCGGCGCTGTATTATGTCTGCTCGGCTGCATACGACCCAACAACGAGCAGCTTTTTTTATACAACCGACAACAATAAATGGCGCGACCTCAATGTGGTGAACGTCCGGACGGGTGAAACGAGGATGTTGATACAGGATGTCCGTACAGGCGACCTTGCCTTCAACAGAGCGGACAAGTCCTTGTGGGGAGTCCGACACTTAAACGGTATCTCCTCGATTGTTCGCATTCCACCTCCGTATCGTGAATGGAATCGGATCTATTCTCTCCCGTATGGGAAGGATATGTTTGATCTCGACATTTCACCCGATGGGACGATCCTGACAGGCGCGCTGGCCGAGATCGACGGTACGCAGCGACTCGTCAAGTTTGACATTGCGAAACTGCTGAAGGGTGATACCTCATTCGAAGTTTTGTATGATTTCGAGATCAGCTCGCCGGCAACGTTTGCGTTTTCTGAAGATGGGCGGTACGTGTATGGCTCGACGTACTACACGGGCGTGTCCAACATCGTCCGGTACGATTTCCAGATGAAGAAGATAGAGTGGCTCACGAATACCGAAACCGGTTATTTCAGGCCGGCGCCTATCTCGAAGGATTCGATGATCGCGTTTTATTTCACCGGCAATGGATTTGTTCCAGTCTCAATCGCCATCCAGCCGATTGAGGATGTTTCCGCCATCAATTTCTTGGGACAGGCCATCGTGGAGAAGCGCCCGGTTGTCATGTCCTGGCATCTTAAGCCGCCAACGCTAAAGGAATTCAATCCGGATTCACTCGTGATCTTCTCTGGAGCCTACAATCCCACCAGATACTTCCAGTTGATGTCCGGTTATCCTATTGTCGAAGGCTACAAGGACTTTGCCGCATTCGGTTTCCGGCTCAATTTTTCGGACTACCTGCTGCTGAATGAGCTTGTTCTCACCGGCTCGTACACGCCAAACCAGCTCTTGCCGAAGAACGAGCGCTGGCACGCTTCCGCGCGGTTCAAATACTGGCGGTGGAATTTCAAAGCTACCTACAATTGGGCGGATTTCTACGACCTTTTCGGTCCGACGAAAGTCGGACGTAAGGGCTACTCGCTCGGCGTACAGTACCGAGAGTATCTTGTGTTCGACGAGCCGAAGCTGATGGATTATTCCTTCAGCCTCACAAAGTTTGGCGGCTTGGAACGCCTCCCTGAAGCGCAGAACATTACCGTTTCGTTTGACAATTTTTGGTCGTTGAGCGGAAAGCTGAGCTACCAGTACACCATGAGGTCGCTTGGGTCGATTGAGGATGAGAAGGGAGTCCGATGGCAACTGCTTGGATACAACAATTATGTGAACGGCAAACATTTCGCCCGCGCGTTGGGGAATTTCGATTACGGGATCCTTCTTCCGATCCATCATTCTTCGATCTGGTTTCGCACATCCGCCGGCTACTCCTTGGGCGAGCGGAGGGAACCGTTGGCGAATTTCTACTTCGGCGGCTTCGGTAATAACTGGGTAGATTATCAGGACGCGCGGCGATTCCGCGAGTACTACAGTTTTCCGGGCGTTGACCTGAATGCCATCGGCGGGACGAATTACACGAAAGCGCTCATCGAATGGACGCTCCCTCCACTCCGCTTCCGGCGTCTCGGCTTTACCTTCCTCTATTCCAATTGGACTCAGCTGATGCTCTTCTCCAGCGGTATCGCGGTGAACCTGGACGATGACGCTGTTCGCCGCACATACCTCAACGCCGGTGCTCAACTCGATTTCAAACTGGTGATCTTTTCGACACTCGAATCGACCTTCTCCATCGGTTATGCCCGCGCGGCAGAACGCAACCACAGGTTCACCGATGAGTTCATGGTGTCGTTGAAACTCCTGAAGTAAGCCCTGAACTTGATGATCGAGATTATCCCGCAGGTCGTCCTCAGCCTATCGCCGGTACTTCTCTTTCTCGCAGGGCTCGTGTTTCTCGACAGCTTTAAGCTGGTGAAGTTCCGATCGATTCTCATCACCATTGGCGTCGGTGGACTCTCCGCTCTTGCCTCGCTCGTCGTTAATACCGCACTTATTGATGCGATTCCTCTCGATGGCAAGCATTACCCGCGTTACATAGCGCCCGTAGTTGAGGAAGTGTTCAAGGCTGTTTACATGGTGTACCTGATTCGTTCGAAGAAAGTAGGCTTCATGGTGGACGCGGCGTTGTTCGGGTTTGCCATCGGCGCAGGATTTGCGCTTGTGGAGAACATCGTCTACCTCCACTCCATGCCGTATGCGAGTCCCTTTGTCTGGGCGATTCGCGGTTTCGGCACAGCGGTCATGCATGGTGGGACGATGGCCATCTTCGCCGTCCTTGCGAAAAATCGATCGGACGTGAAGTCGTCTGAAACGCTCGCTGTTTTTCTCCCGGGTCTTCTCGTAGCGGTGGTTGTGCATTCGTTCTTCAATCATTTCTTCCTGCCGCCGGAGTTTATGACAATCGTCATCCTCATCATTCTTCCAGCGGTTCTTCTCCTTGTCTTCAAACAAAGCGAGCAATCGACACGAGAGTGGCTCGGCGTAGGGCTCGATACGGACGTCGAACTGCTGAGTCTGATTACCGAAGGTGGGGTGTCCAATACAAAAATTGGCACCTATCTGCGTTCGCTTGAATCCCGCTTCCGCGGTGAAGTCCTCGCCGACATGCTCTGTTACCTCCGCGTCCATCTGGAACTCTCCGTCAAGGCGAAAGCGTTGCTGCTGATGCGTTCGGTAGGCTTCGACCCTCCTCCGGACCCTGAAGTGGAAGCGCAGTTGAAAGAACTGCAGTTTTTGGAGCGCAGCATCGGCCAGACTGGGAAATTGCTGATGAAGCCCTTTGTTCGCATGACGAGTCGTGACCTCTGGCAGCTCCATATGCTGACCCAGAACTGAAATTTCGGTATTCTGAAACAGAGAGGCTTTTTCTTTCTGTCTTCCTTGTGAATAGCTATTGAATTAAGTTGTGGACGATAAGGTTGAAAAACGCTATTTTAGGTAGCGCTAACCGATCATTCGTCTGCGACAGCTGTTCATGTCCGAAACTCAACAAAAACTCATACGATACTCCTACAGCTTCCAGTTTGAAGACGGAACGACAAGGGATTTTGAAATCCTATTGGATGAGAAAACCCTTGAGCTGCGCTCCGGCTACAATCCGGTAAAGCCGGAATGGACGAAGCTCAAATTTCATCAGTGTGAGAACTGTCCTCTCACCGACTCGGTTGAACATTGCCCCGTTGCCGTCAACCTTGCCACGCTGATCGAGACGTTCAAGATGAATCACTCCACCGATGAGTGCTTCGTCATCGTCGATACGCAGGAACGAAGTTACGCCCAGCAGACGACCATGCAAAAAGGGCTCAGCTCGATCATGGGTATCTACATGGTCACCAGCAACTGTCCCGTCCTCGACCGCCTGCGTCCGATGGTGCGTTTTCATCTGCCGTTTGCATCGACAACAGAGACCGTTTACCGTTCCGTCAGCACATATCTACTTGCGCAATACTTTGTGATGAAGAGCGGTGGGAAGCCGGATTGGGATATTGCGAAGCTCACCGACACGTACAAAGACATCGCGAAGGTTAACAAAGGTCTGTGGAATCGCTTCTCCGCTGCCTCGAAGCTCGACGCGAACGTCAACGCTCTGATCGTACTCAACTCGTTTGCCGATGCGCTTAGGCTTTCCATCAAGGGAGGCCTGAAGGATTTACAGTACTTGTTCACCGGCTATCTCAA
>JBGFRR010000111.1:0-13671 GCA_041695045.1 Bacteroidota bacterium | reverse complement strand
AATTGACAAACTCAAACTCACGCCGCGCTTCAGCCTTCATATTCATTGCAAGCAGCACCTTGCCGCGGACGAGATGCGCCGTCGTGTAGTGCGGGTGGTGGGTGAGTCCTTCGTCGCAGACCTTGAGCGCTTCTTCGGTTCGCCCGGTCTGGAGAAGATAAGCGGCCAGATGCGCGAAAAGCGGAGAGCGCGGTTGCTTCTTCAAGCGCTTCTGGAGTGATTCAATCTCTTCGGATAACCAATCGATGGTCATGATGATGGGTGCCCGCGTACACATCGTTCGCCGCCTGGGCGGCACGACGAACGCGGGGCTACGGAATCATGGCTTGGAACGGGATCGCTTCAATGCGCAGATAGTATAATGAGGAAATGACCCCAAAGAAGCAAACAAGAAAACTCAGCAAGAACCTTTTGATACTCCTACAGAATGGTGTCACCAGCCGGAGACCGTTTCGTTCAGGATATCTTCCGTGAGTTTGCGAATCGCTTCGGCCAGGCCTTCGTTCCGCTGGGTAACACCGCCACCGGAGGGGAAATCTCCCCACTGGCTGAACTCCTTCTCCCACACCGTCTTGCGCAACTTCAAGTCCTGAAACGCCACGCGCACGGTAACGGTGATGCGGCGCCGGGCAACCTGTTCTCCGGGCTGCACAACCTGGGGCGCGTCCCGCACCGCGGTAATGACTCCTTTGATGACGGCATCGGCAGTGGCAGGGCCGGCGACGGTGAACGAGTTATCGTTCAGGAACCGCTGGACGAGCTGTTGGGTGATCTGCTCGCGCAGTGCCGGATCGCCAAAACCACTCTGGTCGTCCACAATCGGAATGCCGATAGTTTTAAGGTGCGGCGGAACCGACGCGCCGGTGAACGAATACCGACAGCCGGCCAAAACGAAAAGGCAGGCGACGGGAACAAGAAGGATGCGTTGCCGAGCATGAAGGATGTTCCGGATGCTCAACAGCGATGGAGAAGAGAGGCTCATCCGTTCAACCCGTACTCTTTGATTTTCCGATACAGCGTTCGCTCGCTGATGTTGAGGTCTTTTGCAGCAAGCCGGCGGTTGCCGTTGTTGCGCTCGAGCGCTTTGATGATCATGCGTCGCTCCATCGCATTGAGTGAGAGACTGCCGTTGCCGGACTCGTGCGCGTCTTCAATCGCCGCTACCGGCTGCCGCGTGGGAACGCCGATGGCCGCTTTCAGATTCATGATCTCGTTCTTCAGGTCGATCAGTGCGCGATAGATCAGCTCGCGCTCAGCCTGCTCGACACTTTTGTTGACGACCACCGGAAGGTTTCGGTCGATACGATGGAGCTGGTCGCCGTGCAGGTAGCGCCGCACGTCGTCGCCGGAAAGGCGACGGCCGTTTTCGAGGATGATCATGCTTTCAAGTGTATTCTTCAGCTCACGTACGTTTCCGGGCCAGTGGTAGTGCATCAGTACCTGCGTGGCATCGTCGGTGAAACCCTCGAACGCAATGCCGTTTTTTTCCGTGATTTCCTTAACGAAATATTCAACGAAGAGCGGTATGTCTTCACGACGATTCCGAAGCGGCGGCAAGGCGATGTTCACCGAGCGAAGGCGGAAGTAGAGGTCGGGGCGGAAGCGTTTCTGCTGCACTTCGTAGGCGAGGTCTTTGTTTGTTGCGGCAATAACTCGCACGTCGGCGCGGCGCAGCGTGGAAGAACCGACCCGCATGTACTCGCCGGTTTCTAATACACGCAAGAGCTTCACTTGCGTCGCCAGCGGCATCTCTCCGATCTCGTCGAGGAAGACCGTTCCGCCGTCGGCAATTTCGAACAGCCCCTTACGCGTCTCCACGGCGCTCGTGAACGACCCCTTCTCGTGGCCGAACAGCTCGCTCTCGATCAACCCTTCCGGAATCGCGCCGCAGTTAACCGTTACCATCGGCTTGTGCGCGCGGCGGCTTGCGCTGTGCAAAGCGCGGGCAATCACCTCTTTCCCCACACCACTCTCTCCCGTAATCAACACGGTAATGTCGGTCGGGGCAACCTGCTGGACGACATCCACGATCTCCTGCATCTCCACCGAGCTGCCAATGATACCGTGCTCGTTCTGGAATTGCTTCCTGTCCATGGCTCCGTTACCGCGAAACAACGATCGAATCCAAATTAAACTTCTTCTTAATCTCAGCCGCGAACCGTCTCGCCTCGTCCTGCGATTGAAACTCGCCCACCCACACGCGATGCAGTTTCTTGCCTTCCCGCACCATGGTAAAGATGTTTGAGACGTAGCCCTCTTTCTGGAAGCGGTTGCGCAGCTCCTCCGCATTCTGCATAGTGGAGAAGGCTCCCACCTGCACGGTGTAGAGGGTCGAGAATTTTTCGACTGGGCTTGGTTGTTTGACCACCACCGGCCCCTCAGCGTCGGGCAATCGTGCGGCCTGCGGAGCTGTTCCACCATCCCCCCGCGCATACGCTGAGTAGGGATAATCACGTCGTAATTGCTCGAGTTTCTGGTCAGCCGTCTTGTAGAGACCGATGGCGTAATAATATTGATAGAGCTTGTAGAGAGCATCGTCTGCCCACTCGCTCTTGGGGAAGTTATCGACGATGCTCTGGTAGATTTTCACCGCTTCTGTGCCGTCGGTTGTCAGCACCGCTTGCAGGAAGAGCACGCCGGGGTGGTTCTGGAAGTTCGTGAGCAGATTGGGAAGTTCGGCTTTCACCGCTTCCTCCTGTCCCCGCTCGATCATCTCCAGACGGCGTTGAATGTCCGGCTCGTTGCTTCGGTCGGCTTGCGCTGCGCTGTACTCGACGCTCAAGGCTACAACACACAGCACCGCGACCGCTCGCAGTGAAAACGCCCGCACCACGTTTGTCTTCTCCATACGTCACCTCGTTTCTCGTTTACGCGTACGACTCCACAGCCTCTCGTGGCGCAGTCTCCCGCACAACGGTGCCAAAGAGTGTAGCAGAGTTTGCACGATGAATGGTTACAGAGACATAATGGCCAACACGGACATCCTTGCCAGGGAGGATGACCATGCGATTCGTGTCGGTTCGACCGCAGAGATCCTGCGCCGACTTCTTACTCGGGCCTTCCACCAACACTTCGACCGTTTGCCCGATAAGCTCCTGATTCTTTCGGAACGAAATTTTTCGCTGCACCTCAATAATCTCGTTGAGCCGCGCGGTCTTGACATCATCCGGCACATCGTCCCCCATGTGCCACGCCTTGGTATTCTCGCGTGGGGAATACCTAAACGTGAACGCTCCGTCGTACTCGACCAGCGTGATCAACTCAACCGTCTGTCGATGATTCTCGTCGGTCTCCGTGGGGAAACCGGCGATGATGTCCGTCGAAAGACTCACGCCGGGGATAGCCGACTTGATGCGCTCGACAAGCCGCAGATAGTGTGCGCGGTCGTAGGTGCGATTCATGAGCCGGAGAATATGATCCGACCCCGATTGCACCGGCAGGTGAATAGCGTTGCAGATGTTCGAATGGGCTGCGATGGTTTCGATGAGTTTATCCGACATGTCCTGCGGATGCGATGTGGTGAAGCGAACACGGACTGAGCGGTCGACACGGGCAACATGGGCAAGGAGGTCGGCAAAATCGTACTCGCCATCGCGATACGAGTTGACGTTCTGTCCGAGCAGCGTTACTTCTTTGAATCCCCGCTCCGCAAGCAGCTCGACTTCCGACACCACGCTGCGCAGCGTCCGACTTCGCTCACGCCCGCGCGTAAACGGCACCACGCAGAACGTGCAGAACTTGTCGCACCCGCGCATCACGGAAATCCACGCGCTGACGCCCTCCGTACGCAGCGGCACGATGTCGTCATAGTTCTCCACGCGCGAGAGCCGTACGGCGATGCCCTTCCCTCCTGCCAGCGCGTGCTCGATGAGTTCTGGCAGCTTCCGGTATTCATCCGGCCCCACGATCAAGTCGACGTACGACTCGCTCTCCATCAGCTCCCTGCGCAGTCGTTCCGCCATACAGCCCAGCACACCGATCACCACGCCTTGATTGTGCTTCTTGTAATGCCAGAAATCCCCTAACCTGCCATACACACGTTGCTCTGCGTTCTCGCGCACAGCACATGTGTTCACAAGAATGGCGTCCGCCTGCGCGAGGTGGTCGGTTCGCTCGTAGCCGGCGTTGTGCATAATGCTCAGGACAACCTCGCTGTCGGCGAGGTTCATCTGGCAGCCGTAGGTTTCGAGATAGAGTTTTCGCTTATCGTTCATGGAATCCTTTGTACGAATGCGGGTAAAATGTAGTGAAAGAATGGCAGACAATCAATGAATCTGGTTTTATCAGCGAGGCATGAATCTTGAAGGATTCTTTGAAGGCACGGCGCTAACTCCACCCTGTGCTTGACAATTCGTCAGGGCGAGCCGACGGAGTGAAACATTAAAACTTTTTGATTACATTGGGCTGACGTTTGGGAACGACCGTGGAAAGAACCGACCATGCCCCAGCCAAAACTTCTTGATCAGATCCGAGCGAAAGCAAAGCAACTCCGCAAACAGATCGTGCTGCCGGATGCGACGGATGCACGCATGATCCGCGCGGCACGCATTTGTGTGGATGAAGGAATTGCATCCATCACACTGGTGGGAGATGAGGAGGAGATTCGCGCGGAGGCAGCGAAGTTGGATGTGTCGCTGGAAAAAGTACGCATCGTCGACCCGGAGCGGTCGGAGCGGCTGAGCGAGTTCTCACACATCTACTTCAACCTGCGTAAGGCGAAGGGCATACCGTTCGAGGAAGCGCAGAGCACACTGCGCAGGCCGTTGTTCTTCGGCGCGATGATGGTGCGCGAGGGATTGGCCGACGGCAGCGTGGCAGGCGCAATCTCGACAACCGGCGATGTGCTGCGCGCGGGCATTCAGATCATCGGCATGGCGGAAGGGATGAGCGTTGTGTCGAGCTTCTTCTTGATGGTGTTTCCGTATACCACGTACACGTTCTCCGATTGCGGTGTCGTTCCCGATCCGACCGCCGACCAGTTAGCCGATATCGCAATTGCGGCGGCGGAGAATCACCGTCGGATCGTCGGCGAGGAGCCGCGCATAGCGATGCTGTCGTTTTCCACGAAAGGGAGCGCCGAGCATCCGCTCGTCGAGAAAGTCCAGCGCGCAACGGCGATTGCCAAGAACAAGCGTCCCGACCTCCTGCTGGATGGCGAACTGCAAGTCGATGCTGCGATTGTTCCCTCCGTCGCACAGCGGAAAGCAACGGACAGTCCGTTGGAGGGGCGAGCGAACGTGTTGATCTTTCCGAACCTCGACGCGGGGAACATCGGCTACAAGATTGCCCAGCGGATGGGGGGTGCGGAAGCGATCGGGCCGATTGTGCAGGGCCTGCGCAAGCCGGTGTTCGACCTTTCCCGCGGATGCAGCGTCGAGGACATTGTCAACGTCGTCGCGGTGAATGTTGTCATGGGAGCCGTGTAACAGCCCGTTCGTTCTGTCCTGAGGGTTGTCTATCTCGATTTCCGTACACTTCGTTTCTTCTTTTTTAGTCCATTCTTATTCACCCGGTAGTAGGTCTTCATCGGAAGGCTGAAAATCTTGATGAAGCCTTCACTGGCCTTATGGTCGAACAGGTCCTCCTCTGTGTACGTCGCCAGCGCAGTATCGTACAGCGAGTTCGGCGAGGTGCGGCCTGCGATCTCGAGGTTCCCCTTGTAGAGCTTCACCTTGACCAACCCATTGACGGTCTTCTGCGTTTCGTTGATGAACGCGTCAAGGGCATACCGCAGCGGAGAGAACCAAAGCCCGTTGTAAATCAGGTTAGCGTAGTCCTGCGCAACTTTGGCTTTGTAGTGGAAGACCTCTTTATCCAGCGTCAGCCGCTCCAACTCACGATGCGCAAAGTGCAGCGTGACGGCCGCTGGTGCCTCGTAGATCTCGCGTGATTTGATCCCCACCAGACGGTTCTCCACCAAGTCCATCCGGCCCACGCCGTTCTTGCCCGCAATCTCGTTCAGCGCATGAATGAGACGTACTCCGTCCATCCGCTTGCCGCCGAGAGCGACGGGCACACCTTCTTTGAACTCAAGTGTCACCGTTGTCGGTGTATCGGGAGCGTCGGTTGGGGCGACGGTGCGCTGGTAGGCATCCGCGGGCGGCTCCACCATCGGGTCCTCCAACACGCCGCACTCGATGCTCGTCCCCCAGATGTTCTCATCGATCGAGTACGGATTTTCCTTCGTTGCTGTCACAGGAATACCGTGTTGCTCACAATACGCAATCTCTTCTTCTCTCGACTTGAACTCCCACTCACGCAGCGGCGCGTAGACTTTCAGCTCGGGGGCGAGGGCCGCAATCGACGCCTCGAAGCGCACCTGGTCGTTCCCCTTGCCTGTGCAACCATGCGCGACGGCAGTGCAACGTTCCCGTCGAGCGACATCGACCAGCGCTTTGGCTAACAGCGGCCGTCCCAACGATGTGGCCATCGGATAGGTATGCTCATACAACGCTCCGGCTTTGAGCGAAGGGAAGATGTAATCATACACAAATTCCTTTTGGAGGCCGACGATGTAAACTTTCTTCGCGCCGGACTTATAGGCTTTCCGCTCAAGGCCGATGATTTCTTTTTTCTGACCAAGGTTGCCGGTGACGGCGATGACCTCCGCGCCGTATCGTTCCTGCAGCCACGTGAGAATGACGGAGGTATCGAGTCCACCGGAGTATGCAACAGCGATTCGTTCGTTCTTCATAGGTCCTTTCGTGTCGTGTTATGCCGCACGACGCACGAGCGCTTCGCGAATGGAGCGCAACAGTGTGCGGATGCGTTTGACGGATGTTGGAATAACGAGCACGGTATCATCGCCGGCGATCGTGCCGAGGATGTCCGGATGGTGAAGCGAGTCGATGAACGAGCCTACTCCTTGCGCACGACCCGGAAGCGTGCGAATGATGACGACGCATTCATTCGAGTCGACACGTTCCACCTCGTAGGCGATGAGGGGCTGCAAGCGACGCTCTTCACTTTCATGATGGAAAACATACCGCATCCCTTGCGGTGTGTTGATGCGAGCGATGCCCAGCTCTTTCAGGTCGCGTGAGAGCGTGGCCTGGGTAACAGTAAAGCTTGCGCGTCGCAGCTGCTCGCACAACTCGTCCTGGTTCGCAATCGCCTTCTGCGCGATGATCTGCTTGATGGCAAGATGTCGTTCTACTTTGTTCATTGCGGCGCTCCGGTTGTACGGAGGGCATCGTCCTGCACCATTTGCGTGCCGATACCTTCGTCGGTGAAAATTTCAAGAAGCAGTGAATGCTTCACGCGGCCGTCGATGAGGTGTACTTTCTCGACGCCGCGGTTGAGCGTCTCGAACGCTGAAACAACCTTCGGAATCATCCCGCCGAAGATCGCACCGTCATTGATGTATGCCTCGGCTTGCAAGCGGGTAAGCGTGGAGACCAGCTTCTCATTCACGAGCACGCCGACAACATCGCTGAGGTAAACAAGTTTTTCCGCTTTCACGGCTGCTGCAACAGCACCCGCAGCAAGGTCGGCATTGACATTGTAGATCGTCCCGCCCTTTCCTACACCGAGCGGCGCGATGACGGGCATCATTCCGTTCTGCAGCAAGAGGTTGAGGAAGGGAACGTTCACTTCGGTGATTTCCCCAACCATTCCGAGGTCAAGGCCGTTCGTGATGTGTTTGCGCGCCTTCAGTAATTCATTGTCCACCCCACACAGTCCGAGCGCGTTACCGCCGTTCAAGTTGATGAGGTTGACGATTTCTTTGTTCACCAATCCCGCCAACACCATCAGCACGACCTCAACCATTCGCTCGTCGGTATACCGCTGGCCGTTCACGAAGCGTGTTTCGATCCCGAGCGCCGCTGCGGTATCGGTGATCTCCTTGCCACCGCCATGGACAATAATGATGTTGATGCCGATCTTGCGCAACAGCGTTACATCTTTTGCGAAGGTCTGCTTGAGGTTCTCGTCCTTCATCGCTGCGCCGCCGTACTTAATGACAAACGTCTTCCCTTCGTACTGCTGGATGTACGGCAGGGCTTCAATCAGCACTTCTTCTTTTGTTGATGCATCAATCATTGTTCACCCATGCTGAAGTAGCGGTGAGCGCTGTTTCCGCTCCGTTGTACCGTCGCACAGATTTTCTCTCGCCCCGTCTCACCTCCGCGCCCATGCTGCTTCTCACGACCTGTAACTCGCATTAATGTGGACGTAGTCCTTGGTAAGGTCGCACGTCCAGAACCGCGCCGCCGCATCACCGAGGTTGAGATGAACGACGACGACAACGTTCTCGCCGGAAAGAACCTGCTTCGCCTTCTCTTCTTCTAACACAATCTCAAAGTTTCGCTTCAAGACAGGAAGGTCGTTGAAGGAAATCTCGACGTCGTCCGGACGGAAATCAATGCCGGAGTATCCTACTGCCGCGAGGATTCTCCCCCAGTTCGCGTCCGCACCATGAATGGCCGTCTTCACAAGGTTCGAGTTCGCAACCGCCGACGCCGCTTTCGCCGCCACCTCTTCCGTCGGGGCTCCCTTCACGACAACCTCGATCAGCTTTGTCGCTCCCTCGCCGTCGCGTGCTATCATCTTCGCTAACTTGATCATGACATACTCGAGCGCTGCGAGGAACAGTGTATACTCCTCTGTGTCTTCACCAAAAAAGGAATTGCAGGCCTGTCCATTTGCCATGATGAGTGCCATGTCGTTCGTGCTCATGTCGCCGTCTACGGTGATGCGATTGAAGGATCGATTGTTGGCAGTTGTCAGCGCCTTTTGAAGGAGCGGCTGGGAGATGGCGATATCGGTTGTGATGAACGCTAACATGGTGGCCATGTTCGGGGCGATCATGCCGGACCCCTTTGCGATGCCTCCGATGGTCACGCGCGAGGAACCGAGCGAAAACGTCACCGCGGCCTCCTTCGGATACGTGTCGGTGGTCATGATGGCCTCCGCCGCATCGGTGTTGCCGCTGCGTTGAAGCTGCTTCGCCAGTTCCCGGATGCCCGAGACGATCTTGTCCATCGGAAGATACTGACCGATGACGCCGGTGGAGGAGACCATGACGTGTTCTTCCGGAATGCCCAGCGCGTCGGCAGTCGTTCGCACCATCGTCCACGCGTCATTCAGACCGCGTTCGCCGGTGCAGGCGTTGGCGTTGCCGCTGTTGACCACCACAGCCGAGCAGTACTGCGAACGCTTCAACTGTGCTTTGCAGACGAGAATCGGCGCCGCTTGAACGTTGTTGAGCGTAAACACGCCCGCTACAGTCGCCGGAGTTTCGGAGACGATCAGCGCGACGTCCTTCTTCACCTTCCGGATGCCGCAGTAGAGTCCTCCGGCACGAAAACCGAGAGGAGCGGTCACACCGCCTTCGCATTCGTTCATCGTAGAGTTCATAGCAAGCCTTCGGTTTCGTCGTAGCCGAGCATGATGTTCATGTTTTGAACAGCTTGTCCGGCCGCGCCTTTTACGAGATTGTCGATTGCTGAGAGAATGATGATATGATTGTTCTCCGGATACACCCGAAAACCAATGTCGATAGAGTTGGTGTAGTTGACATTTTTGATTTCGGGAATCGCCGTTGCCGACACGCGTACGAACGGCTCGTTTGCGTAATGCTGACGATACGCCTCCAGCACGCGCTCCTGTGTCGCGTCGCCTGCAAGCTGCGCGTAGATGCTCGTGTAGATGCCGCGTGTGATCGGGAGAAGATGAGGAACAAACGTCAGCGCTATATCGTTGCCGCCAATATCGGTAAGCGTCTGCCGGATTTCCGGAACGTGTTGATGCACGCCCACCTTGTAGGCTTTCACGCTCTCGTTCACCTCGACAAACGAGAGGTCAACCGAGGCGCTTCGTCCCGCCCCCGAAACTCCGGACAACGAATTGATGACGATGCCGCGAGGCTCGATCAACCCCTCCTTCAACAACGGAGCGAGCGGCAAAATTGCACTCGTGGGATAGCAACCGGGGTTGGCAACGAAGGATGCCGATTGAACGCGCGACCGATTCCATTCAGGCAATCCGTAAACGGCGGAGCCGAGAAGTTGGGGAGAAGCATGCTCCCGTTGGTAGTACTCTCGATACACTCCAACATCGCGAAGCCGGAAATCGCCGCCCATGTCGATGACCTTCTTCCCCCGCTCAAGAAGGTCGGGCACGAGCGACATTGCCTCACCCGACGGGAGGGCGATAAACACCACATCGCTTTTACACGCAGCGTCGACGGAATACGATTGGTACACTGCATCGAGACGGCCTGCGAAGACGGGGTAAACCTCGCCGACACGTTTTCCCGCCGAGGTGTTTGCGAAGAGTGCATCAACGGTAATGTGCCGATGGCGGAGGAGAATCCTGAGGAGTTCAGCGCCGGAATACCCGGACGCACCGATAATGGAGGCTGTTTGCATGACGCATAAAAATACAATATTGTGAATATTCATGCAAGCTTTTTTTTCTCCCCGTTCCCTCCCGTTGGAGTGGAGCGAAAGCTTTCGTATATTGCACACCGCTCTGTCATCAATCGAGGTGTTATGGGCTTTACCTGCGGTATTGTTGGGCTTCCCAACGTTGGGAAATCAACACTGTTCAACGCGATCACGGCCGCCGGTGCCGAGGCTGCAAACTATCCGTTTTGCACCATCGAGCCGAACATCGGTGTGGTGCCCGTGCCCGACCCACGGCTTGACCGGTTAGCGGATATCTATCGACCCACCAAGGTAACACCGACGACGCTGGAATTTGTGGACATTGCCGGACTTGTGAAAGGTGCGAGTAAAGGAGAGGGGCTGGGAAACCAGTTTCTTTCACACATCCGCAACGTGGACGCGATCGCGCATGTAGTACGCTGCTTCGACGACGAGAATGTCGTGCATGTGGACGGGAGCGTCAACCCCAAACGCGACATTGAGATCATCGAAACGGAGCTAATTCTCAAAGACCTTGAGACCGTCGAACGCAAGTTGCAGGATGCGGAGAAGCGAGCAAAATCGGGCGATAAAGCCGTGCGCGCGGAAGCCGACTTCTACGCGCGCGTTCGGGACCACCTTCTCAACGGACGGCTTGCGCGATATCTGACGGCGCCACAAGGTGAAGAAGTGTTGTGGTTCCGCGATCTCCATCTCCTCACCGCAAAGCCCGTGATGTACGTGTGCAACGTGCATGAGAAGGAACTGGCGAGCGAGAACGCGTACGTCCGGCAGGTGCGCACTGTGGCGGCCCAGGAGGGAGCGAAAGTTGTCGTTGTGAGCGCGGCCGTAGAAGCGGAAGTTGCGGAGCTACCGGCTGCCGAGCGAGCACACTTTCTGGAAGAACTCGGTTTGAAGGAATCCGGGCTGAACCAGGTCATTCGTGAAGGGTACGACCTGCTGCATCTCATTACCTTTTTCACCGTGGGGCCGAAGGAAGTCCATGCATGGACGGTAGGGCGCGGCACGCTTGCGCTGCAGGCAGCAGGAGCCGTTCATACCGATTTTGAGAAGGGCTTCATCCGTGCCGAAGTGATGAAGTTCGCCGACTTAGATCAACTCGGCTCTGAGCTCGCCGTGAAGGAAGCCGGGCGCTTACATGTTGGGGGGCGCGACTACGCCCTTGAGGATGGAGATGTGATTTTTTTCCGCTTCAATGTGTGAGCGTCGATGCCCGCAAGCTCATCCTCTCGGTTGGCACACACAACCCACTCAACCACTTTCACACTCGCCATCGGCTTTTACCGTCGGATGTTGGATTCGTACCGAGGACAACAACAATCTCGAATACAGAATATCAAACGAAGAAGTCGTCTTGGCCTCTCATCGGAACACATGCGTCGAGCGTCTTGGTTCAAAAGAGAAGTACGCCATATCCGCACGAATCATCTTTACTTTCCGCCAATCTGTCTCCACTCTTGCGTCCAAACAGCAAATCCATCCGGCATTAGCGAAGATAGCCTTCCTGATGACGCAGAAATGGCCCGAAAACGTCACAGACCTCAAAGCATACCCGCAGAGATAATCCGTCGCGCGTTGGACAAAATACAAAGGACATCAGACGAAAGCTGCTCAGATGCTTGGTATTACTGCGCGATCGATCCAGAGGGAAAAGGTGTAGAACACAATGAAGAGGCTGTCCCGACGAAGATGAAGCTATTTTCGACTTAGTCTTACCCCAAAAACAACTACTCCGGTTAGTACGCCGACAAGCAAAAAGATCAACAGCGTCGTCCCAAGAATATTCACGCTTGCGGCGACGTGAATCCGGATTCTCTTGTCCTCCGACTCCACCTTACGGGCGCTCGCATACGATTCAGTTTTGATTGTGGCTTCATAATCCCCAACGTTCACATCTAATGGCGGCGTGATTGTAACAGCAACCATTTCTTCCTTCCCTGGATTCAAAGATGGAATCAAGTCAGGAACAACAGACGAGGTCCAGTGGAGCGGCACATCAGCACGCACCCTGATGTTGTCGAGGCGCCGGGTTCCATCGTTGTAGACAGTCAGGTTCATTTGCACGATTTCCCCCGGCTTGATCTCCTGATAGAAATTCGTCGCCCGCACTTGAATACGTCCTACACCGCGGGGTACTAATTCCAGGCGGACATAACTTACGTTCGCCCGGTCAAGATCTTCAGCGGTGAAACTATCCTCTTTATTGACAAACCGTTCCAGCCCCGCCTGTGGGACGGCGGCAGCATAGAAACTCAGGGGCTCGTCGATGACGAACGACGTTGTATCGTAACGGTCGGGAAGATAGATTGCCAGAGAAAGCTTGCGCGTGTTGATGTCTTGTGAAAATTTCACCTGCGAGAGCCGGGCATTGGTCTGCGCTTCCAAGAAATCGTACGTGATCTGCCGGGGAAGGTTGAACACTTCGAGCTTGTAGATGTTGTCCATGCTTGAGAAAAGCTCGAGCGTGAGCTGATACGTTGCTCGCGTGCCTAAATCGGCCTCTTGAGAGAACTGCTCTGAGGTGATAAGGACTCTGTCGGCGCTTTCATCTTTCTGGAGAAAGATCTTTTTCTCCTCCGACTTGTCCCCGTAGATGGTCTTGACCGTAACATTGTCAAGGTCTTGAAGCAGGAGGAAGTCGACCGTGATTGGCCGATTGTAAGGCATGCGGGCAATTTTTGCTTCGTAGGGCTGACTCATGATCGCACGCTGGTCGTTCAGCAGAGACACGTAGACGTTGGAAATCTGATCAGTGCGGATGCCTTCAAAGTCCTCCAACTCGATTTTGCGGCCTTCAATCAAACCGCCGGTCGTGTTCCGCAGCGTTACTCTCACTCTTTTCTTTCCGTCTTTCGATTGATACTTGATCGCCTTGTCGATCGTGATATGCGGCTGCTCGAAGGCAAGCGAGAGGATTGCTTGCTGGTAGGTGATTTGGGCGGTCCTGAAGCGAGCTTCGGACTCGGTGAATTCCTTCTCGGAGATCAGTCCTTTCTCGTGAAGCTTTTGCTGTCGGCCGAATTCGTCTTTCTGCACTCTGTAGTCGCTCTGGACTTTTTCTAGGTACAGCGACTTGAAGCGCTCGTCGTTTGGGTTGTAGAAAATTTGCTGAGCGAGCATAGTTGAAGAACAAAACAGCAATATGAATGCGATCTTGGCCATGTTCATGCCGTTAGCATACTTTCAGTTTTCCTTATCGCCGAAAGAGCGGACTGCGCCTGACCCGACAGCCCATCACGATTCCAGTTGGTCAAACACCGTACCATTGTTCGAGATCGCT
>JBGFRR010000012.1:0-14066 GCA_041695045.1 Bacteroidota bacterium | reverse complement strand
CCTTCGCACGAAAAAAGCAAACACGCAATTCGACAACACACCGTTGGAGAACTAAGCACGCAATGCGGCTTTCTCTCCAATGAGGAACAATTACGCAATACGATAATTCATTAGTTATGCGCAAGCAAAGATCCAATTTCATACGCGATTTTGCAGCCCATCTCATTACTATAGTCAAATGAAGACAACAAATATCGTATGTCTAACAATCAAGAGCCACAAATATCGCGATCCCTGCGCCAACGCGTCAGAGCATATCTTGCTAGAACATCTAGCAGTGCCATTCTAGATGCCTGTATTGAGACCTTCGGGCTTTTTGAAAGAGGTGTTTCGGATGGTCCATTCCGTTCACCATCGAAACTACTTGACGAGCAAGCAGTCATTGTCGGCGCAAACATTGCGCGGGCAATGATGCGTGCTTCTACGCAAACATATGAGCGCAATGTCATGGCGACAGGGATCCTAGTCTGTCGACCCGATCGTTGTTTAGAACCATTGTCATTTTCCGACCCAGATGACAAGGAACTGATGGTACTCCATTTCAAACCCGAACAGCATCTCGATTGGACAGACACGAGCTCATTTCTCAAATTTGCACAACTTGTCGATGGCAGAAACTCAGTACTTCTTTGCGATACTAACGGCGCACTTCACGGAATAGCTAACATAGAGCACTATGGCATCATATCTTATGCGTGGTCAAACGGTGCATATGCACTCATTTCGACCAAGAATCGCGAACTCAAACTCTATGATCCATGGCGACACGCTGAGGAGCCAGTTGCAACATATGATGGCTTCGAATGGTCTGATCGCAGCACGCCCGTTGAAGTTCTTGACGAATGGTACTCCGAACAACAGTTGCTTGCTGGAAACTTTAAGTGGTACAAGATCAACGGCAAAGAAATTACACCGGGTTTACAGGCAATGGAGAAGTGGCGCTCATTACGTGTGTTATTAGACTATCTCTCGGAGTTCCGCCTGTCGACAATACTTGCGCTTTGCGAGCATGCCGCGTACGATGAACTATTGAAAGAAGGAAAGCTCGTTCCCCTTCGACCAGAATTGCACGATGTTAAATGGGAAATCAGCAATGAATTTGGTCTTCGCCACATGCCATTATTTCGATTAGATGGAGCACACATACTATCCATCGAGCTTGACATTCTTGGCGTTGCCCAAAGAATCGCAACTCCAGACAACCATTCGCAAGACGCTCCCGGCACAGGTCGTGCTGCTGCGAAACACTTATCTCACCTCATAGGCGAACGAGGTGTTGTCATCAAAGTAAGCTCAGATGGTCCAATAAGTGTCTTCTATTGTGGCGATCAGCCAACAGAACTTCCCAAGCGAGCTGATTGGCGAAAACTCGTAAGTCGGACGGATGGACCATACCCTGGTGAAAGGAACAGCGACAATCAGAATGCCGGTTGAACTCGAATGCTCTACCAACTTTCTAGATATGATTGTATGCGATTAGATTACATACATGATTGACATTGATCTTTGCCTGCGCATAACAAGCGGGTTTACGACGCTCACGTCATTTGATATGAATTATAGAGTTCGCTCCATTGTTTTTGCCGCAGGTTGGTTGTGCCCTCCGCCGCGAGAAAATTAGTTTGTTGATAGCGGCGTCGGGCACACATTTACGAGCGGCAAAAACAACGGCGTAAACCCGCTAAACGTTAGCCGCCATTACGTTCACGGAATGCCAACGATGAAGAGCCCTAGGTTTCTATTCCTACTCTGCTTCTGGGTTCTGGCGATCTCCGACTTCGCATACGCACTCAAGCCCGAACGCCAGTACAAAGTCAGACCGTATGAATATGGAATCATCTATGACGAGGTCACCTTTCTCACGTCTGACGATCTGAAGATCAAGGGTTGGTTTTTCCCTGCTCAAGATACAACCCACATCATCAACAGATATGTCGGTTGGTTCCCGCTTGCAGATTCAATCAAACGAGAACCGCGTGCGTATCAACGTCCTGACACTTTACGACGCGCAACAATTGTCATCCCCGTCGCAGATGCAGGCAATATGTCTTACACAATCTTCTATGCCTATCATCTCTTCAAACGTGGATTCAACGTCTTACTCTTTGACTGGCGTGGGTTTGGCGAGAGCGCAGACTGGCCAATGGATCAAGAGGAGCTTTCATATACCGAATTTCTCTTGGACTACGATGCTGCCATCGATTACGTAAAAACTAGGCCTGAGGTTGACTCCACAAAGATTGGTGTATTCGGCTATTCGACTGGCGCCTATTTATCATTTGCAATCGCCACGAAGAGAGCAGACATTCAGGCTTTTGCAGGTCGAGGTCTCATCAGCACTTTTGCTGACGTAATACCGATTTTAGACAAACTGTTTCCCGAGAGACCACCAAAGCATAGACCAAAGGGGTATCCAGAACACTTAGAGCCACTCCACGCCGCAAGTGCAATCAAGTCGGCAGTTCTGCTCGTGGTCGGAGACAAAGACAATCGCACACCACCTTGGATGTCTCAGAAAGTTTACGATCGCATCACAGGGGCCAAACAGCTGTGGGTTGTGCCAAACGCAGAGCACGGTGGAAAGGACGCGCCCGAGTATATGAACTATCCAGATTTTTTCGTTCGGCTGGCTTCGTTCTTCAAGGAACATCTTTGAACGTAACGGCGGCTAACAAGCGTAAGCACGACGCTCGCACATCTGATAAGGCGCAGTTGAAACAAGGTTTGGCTCAATATAAAGTGCTCGCTCCATTGTTTTTGCCGCGTGTTGGTGTGTGCGCTCCGCCGCCAGAGAATGTGTCGTTTGATAGCGGCGTCGGGCACACATTTACGAGCGGCAAAAACAACGGCGTAAACCCGCTAAACGTTGTGCGCAATGCTGCCCCTAAGCTGATGTGACCAAGCATTCAACCATAAACTGACGCTGAGGTGACTATGGGAAAGATTCTATTCAACACCGACAACACAAAGCATAAACCTGAAGCTACTCCCAATCAAGAGTTCAAGACGGGTTTCCGCAGCGACAGAGATTTGCTGAAAAAACGTTCCGAGAAATATGTCAAACTCTTTTCATCACTCGACCAGAAGGCCCTGACCGACGTTCAAGGATGGAAGGAACTAATGGAAGCTGTTCAGGAAGAATTCGGCACGGCAGAGCTAGCCAGCTTGCCGTTAGGAATTGTAGGCAAGTGCTTTCTCGGAGAACAATACGAAGTTCATATTCTAGATTTGAGCGGTTCACAAATCATTAAGCACTTCAAGATAGCTGAAGCAATGCCTATGGACTTCGAAAAAGCGAGAGCGCTCGCAATGCACAACTCTTACGCATTCATTGAGGTGTACACAGACAAGCTTGTTCTCATTAGAGAAGACGGATCAACCACAAAACTTTAATAATAAATAAGGAGATCATACCATGCCCGAAGTCTCGTATGCAGACCTATCTGCAATTGAAGGTGCGCTCAGCACTATCAACCATAACATTGCCACCGTCAACTCCAATGTTGGGGTACTCTCAGATGTCCAGCAAGCGATGGCATACAAGCAAGATGCAATGGACGCTGAGTTGAGGCAACTGATGGAGGCATTTGCAGCGTTTGTTGCTCTTGATGCAAAGCACAAGAACCTCCAGCTTGCTGAAACGAGGGTGGGGAATTTGCGCCAAGAACTTCAAATCAAGTTCGGCTATTATGCAGAAATACGCAGGATGGCAACAGGAATCTTGCAGGGCGTGGATACTGGCGTAGTCGGTAACGAAACAATCAAATCCACGACCGAAGAAGTGATGATCAAAGCGCCTGGTTACTGGCTTGCGCCTGCGTTGGTTTCTCTTGCTTCTTGGATCAGGGATGACAAGGCAATTTGTGATAAAGCACTCACCGAATCTCTGAAGAGGGACGATTACAAGTCGACGTTATTTTTTATGTTGCTCACCAGACGATTAGGAAGGAATGACGCAAGCTTGACTTGGCTGGAGCGCTATTTCATGCATCAGAATCCCCAAGACCTTGATAGAGAATTCATCACTGTTCTCGAAGCGGTTACAACAGGGGTATTTCATCCAGCAGCCCGCACTGTTATGATGAAGCACGTTAAGACTTGGCTCAACCAACTTACACAAGGCGACCGATTTATCAACGAGCAAAAGAATCAGTGGATGAAGTACTTCGAGGCCTCGAAGCCTGCACTTCAAGACGGAAAGTACCCTTTGCTGAAGCAGCATGCAAAGAACTGGCCAGTTTTGGAAAATTCACTTCGTGAAACGAAGACACACGAAGTTCTTCAGAACCACTTTAATTCCATCATTTCTTCTAGCTTCGATTTCTCTGCCTCTGTCAAAGTGAAATTAGATCAAATTCTCACGCAATTGGTCACCAACTTTGACGATGAGGAACTGCCGCTGCAAAGGCAAGTGCGACTTAACCAACTTGTCATCGAAAAAGAAGGAGATAAGGATGCCGCCCAGGCTGTGATGGACGCAGAAGAAACCATCTTCAAAGAGAAAGTCGATTTTCTTCAGATGCTAACCAACGCCGCCTTTAATCCTGAAGCAGCGGGCGTAACGAAAGTAACCCAAGCTCTCGCTGTGTCAATAAGTCAACCTTGGATTATTGAAGCGCACGATACCTTTACGGCTCAATCTCGAAACAAGTTTCCGCAGACTGTTGAGCTTGTGATCGATGCTTTTGCCACTGCAACGAAGAATGGCAGCGATGAGAAAGAACAAGTCTCAAAGCAGGAAAGCTTTTACGCCTCTGAATTGCAAAAAGAATTGGCTACAATCGCTTTCCCAACAGCAGGCGTTGTTATTGGTGCATTGATTGGTGTTGCTGGATTCATTTTCGGTTGGATCGGTGGGCTGATAACTCTGGCAATCGGTGGTGTGATGATCTGGAACAACATCAACAATGTCAACAAGAAAAAGGAGCAAGTGAAAAAAACTTTTGAGGAACGAAAGAAAAAGGCAAAAGAAGTGCTCAGAGGTTGCTTGGCTGAAACAGTAGACTATCGAAAGGAGCTTGCATCCGAAGACAGCAAGGCAGAAAACGTCAGACAGCTTCTGAATTCCATCACGCCACAGGACTTCTCAAGCGTTTCTCAAGACACAGCACGTAACATAATCTAACTATAGGAGAACGAGCAATGTCTACGAATGAAAATATTCAACGTGGTCAGAAAGATTCTAGCGCCAATGCGCAGAAGGGGCAGACAATGCGCGCACAGGAAACTGTCATTCCAGATAGGCAGGCCGCCGACAAATTCCCCAAGTGGGATATTCTTCCACCAAATCAGTTCATTAACCCCAGGATAAAAAAGAGTGAGTGAAATGACTGGTCCCGTTACCTACTTTGAATGGACTGATAGGCTGGATCAATTTGCAAAGGGCGATGATTCAGTCCTATGCGAACTGGAGCAAGGTTCGTTTGCCGTAGACGCGGGAACTGTTTACCGCTTCTACAACAAAGCGCAAGAGGCGTACGTCGAACGCAAGAAACAGTGGCTTGACAAGTTCAATCGTCTTTTCCAAGTTCACTATATCAGAACGGAGAACGATATATCTATCGTCCTGCAAAATGCAAAAGGCAACCTGCAGCCCATTGCCAAATTCATAAGGCTGAAGGCATTCCCCGATGACCTCAAAGAGACTCTGAGAAAAGACTTTGAGGGGTTTGTTTCAGAAGTTAGGAAAAATATCAGAGAATCTGTTTCAAACAATCAACCCCGCAATGAAAAGATGCTCCTGATAGTAAACACTTTCAACTTCTTCGAAACGGCTCTTGAGGCTGATGTTTCAAAGCCTTCGCCTGATTTCCCATCTGGACAAACTTCAAACAAGAGAAGGATTCTTTTCTAATATGGCACACAAGGCTGAGTTCAAGCAGACATTGCTACGGATGTTCCGTGCTAGGATACCGTTTATCTCAATTGACAGTATTGAGCGGGCAAGAGTCCTCGAAGTGATTCACCAACTCGCTGAGGAAATCAATATCCCCATATATGTTCACAGCCTTTCTCACGGCACGATGGATCTGAAGACCAAGAAGTATGTGAATGAAGATCGCTCCGTCGCGGGCGGGTTGGACTTTGCTGTCCAAAACATAGCTCAACGTCAGAATCTAACTTTCGTCTTCACGGAAGTAACTGACATCGAAGAAGACAACCTTGTATCTCGACATCTTTATGATTGCGTAGTACAGGCGATCGAGAGAGGAGGCTCAATTTGCATCATTACAACAAAAGGCATTTGGCCTCAGTTGCAACGGCTCGGAATGACCATCTCACTGATCCCCCCAACGAAGATGAGATGCTTGAAATAGTCAAGGAGTGTGTTACACCCTACAAAGGCTCCATTCCCATCGATTGGGACGAAGGCGAGTACAAGATGGCCGCTACAATTCTGGCAAATATGACAAAGATTGAAGCAGAAAACGTTCTCGCCACTCAAATGGCAAAAGGCTCCTTGACCAAAGATGACATCAAAGAACTAAGCACAGCAAAAGATAAACTTTTCAGCAACATTTCAGGACTCGAAAAAGTAAAGATCGACCCGTACACTCTTTCGGTTGCAGGATTAGACGGACTCCGAAAATGGCTCGATAACCAACGACAACTCTTGACTGCAGACTTGAAGCCGAGAAAGCTAAGACCACCTAGGGGAGTTCTACTCGTTGGCGTTCCTGGATGCGGAAAATCTTTGTCAGCAAAATTCATTGCGGCTTCTTGGAATCTACCATTATATCGGCTTGATTTTGCATCTATTCAAGGTATGTACGTTGGACAATCAGAGAACCGCTTAAAAGACGCATTTGAATCTGCCGACAATGCAGCCCCCTGTGTGCTTTGGATAGATGAAATTGAGAAAGGCTTGTCTGCTGGCTCCAGCGACTCTTCAGGGGTTACAACGCGTATGATAGGCCAATTTCTCTTCTGGCTACAAGAAAGCCCAGCCAAAGTTTTCGTCGTTGCAACCTCTAACGACGTAGCAAAACTTCCCCCCGAATTGCTTCGCAGAGGAAGGTTCGATGAACTTTTCTTTGTTGACCTTCCTTCTCAGGATGAAAGAAAGGACATTATCGATCTTTACATGAAGCGCAACTTGCTCAATCAACCCTCACCAGAGGCTTTCGCTCAACTTGTTGCCCAAACAGAAGGCTTTGCTGGTGCCGATCTCGAAAGCGCTGTCAGGGAAGTTGCCGTACAGGCTGTCATTCACGGCGACGAGAGTGTCAACGATGAACTCTTTCTCAAATGCTTCAATAACATTGTTCCGCTCAGCAAAACTGCACCAGAACGAATCGAAGCAATACGTTTGTGGGGCAAAGAGCGAGCGGTTCCCGCTTCTGGTGTTCCTTGGGCAGCCATCCCAGCAGATAAGGCAGCACCAAGGCGGACGATATTGATTTAACCGAGGTTATGAGCAAAGAACACTCATCTTTCGGTAGTAGACTTTCACGGTTCATTTTGGTCATCAGCGCCCTTGGTCTCTCACTACGATTGTGGGCAAAAGGACTAATGAGCCCTGAAAAGATGGTAATATTTTTGCTTCTAGCCGTAGTTGCAGCCGCATTAGATAGCGGATGGGTCAAACTCATCATCGCTTTGTTTGGATTGGGATATTTCCTTTTGGACTTTGTCAACTACGATATGAATGAGTTTCAAGCAGCTTCGACTTCCGCCATCGCTTTGCTTGTTGCCCTTTTTGGTTTCTTTGTAATGTTTGGTGGTATGAGATCTCGCAAATAGACAGGACAGTGCGGCCAACCAACAACAAATAACTGAAAGGAGACTCCTATGCCATCCCCGTCCGATTTAAATTTCAAAACCGCAGTCTCGTTGCTTGATGAAGTAACAGCACAAGTCGCTTCAAACAAGCAATCGATCAGCACAACGCCTCCTTAGCCAACTCAGGAGGTAGTTTTTTAGGCACTCTTGCATACGGTTTGAAAGGCAAATTTTCCCTGGGCAAGGAAAGAAATACGCTATTGCAAAAATGCGAGCAAGCTATCTCTTTAGCGACGAGCATCAAATCAAACAATCCGAATATGGTGCTCACCATCAAAAGAGAAGGAGTAGACGTTGACGTCACTCCCGATATGGTCATCGGTCATTCCCACTTGTCAAAAGGTGTAATCAACTTAATCGGGGGCACTCTACAGGCTGCAAAGCAAGCCTTCGAACAATCTGTCAAGGTTTTCCCAACAGCTGATGGCCAGCTTCGCTTATCGCACACATTGCTAGCTCTAGGTGAACTGGACGAGGCTCTTAAGGGATTTCAAAATGTGGTCGACAGCTACCCTGACACGGAGGAATCCATTGACGCAAACAAGGTTTTGCTACACCTAAGGGCGATACCATCGTGGAGAGTTTCTCTCTTTCGATTCCTACGTGCAATGGGTTACAAAAAGACAGCAAACAAACTACTATCGTAAGGAGGTAAAAACGATGGCTACCTGCAAAACCTGCAATGGCAAAGGCTCCGTGAAGTGCCCAAAGTGCAAAGGTTCTGGAAGAATTGTTGGTGGGATGTTCAGTTCTTCTCATCAGTGCAATAACTGCGAAGGCTCAGGTGTAGTAAAGTGCGGTGTATGCAAAGGCAAGGGATACGTGTAAGCACAATGTGCTGACACTGATCCTAACAGAAGTCACTGAGTATAGCTTTCGTCGAGATTTATCGAGCGTTAACCAGCGACGGGGCAGCACTGCGCACAACAGCGGCAACAACGGCGCTCCATCATTGATAAGGATTATTGATGTCGCTCAACGGTTTTGCTCACGGTTTGGTTTGCGGCTTCCGCCACGAGAAAAATTGGTCGTTTGATAGCGGCGTCAGCCGCAGCATTTATGAGTTCGCAAAACCGCTGCGTTGTTGCCGCAAATCGTTAGGCGCAACCGCTCTGCAAAACATATCACAGGACACTGAAAAATGGATTCTTCTAAGTTCCAAAAGTCACTAGAGTTCATCCTCGACAACATATTCGACATAGCGACAGTACTGGTCGCCGCCTATGTCGTCATACGTCATCGAATTCAACCTTTTGGACCAAACGACATTAGCCAACTCATAGCTTGGATGATAGGAATTCTCGGGCTAATTGCTGTTTCCGGGTTTTGGGATCGAAACCGACGACTTCGACGAATTGAAAAGTTATCTGAGGAATCCCGGGATCTTGTTCTTCGCCGATTGTCGGGAAAAGTTCTTGCGGGTGATTTTTTCATTTCTCAGACTCGTTTGTCAGATGCAACATTCTCATCAGCAACAACGATCTATCTCGTAGGGATAACACTTACCAGAACGACACGGCAGTACATGCATATCTTGGGGCAGAGACTTCAATCGGGCGCGCATATAAAACTAGTAATTGTGGATTCTGCAAATGATTCCGTCATGCAAGAAATGGCGTACAGGAGCATGGGCAATACTTCACCAGAGTATTGGCGTACAAGAATGCGAACAGTCGAGGCAGTAGTCCAAGCCATAGGTTCATCCGCAACCGGTAACGGGAAGATGGAAGTCGGATTCCTTCCATACATTCCATCTTTCGGTTTGACAATGATCGACCCTGACCAACCTCACGGCAGTTGTTACGTTGAACTGTCCATTCATCGTTCTGCCGAACCCAACCCGACTTTTGAACTCAAAGCATTAGATGACCCTCATTGGTTCAAGTTCTTCCGAAATCAGTTCGATATTCTCTGGAAGAGTTGTCGAATTGAAACTGTAGCACCAACAAAACCCTGAATCCATTTCAGATGATCGACTGCCTACTAATAAACTCTCCGGATAGTCTGCATTCGTCCCACTATCTTGCAGACCCCAAATTACCGTTGGGCTTGCTTTCCATTGCTGGCTATCTCCGGTCAAATGGCTTCAGAGTTCAGATACTTGACTTTCACTCGACTTCTTACTCTGAGAAAGAACTTCATCAAAATGTATCAAGTCTAGACCCTCGAATCATTGGTTTAAACATCACAACACCTAATCGAAGTGTTGTTTATGATATAGCATGCAAATTGAAGCACTCCTGCCCAAACACCCCCATCATAGTTGGCGGACCACACGCTTCATGTCTTCCTGGCGACATCCTTGTAAATGCTCCTGAGATTGATGGCGTTGTCCTTGGTGAAGGCGAGGAAGTCCTCCTTCAGGTGATGAACTCTCTACCAACCTTGAAGCCCTTCCAAGGTTTTTGGACTCACGATTCACACACCCACAGTTCGCATGCTAATCTTGCTCCTAGGATTTTGAGTTTGGATTCATTGCCATTCCCAGCATACGACCTAATAGATGTCCAAAAGTATATTGCAGTTTCACCAGAGCTCTATATATCCGGCAGTCGAGGCTGCAAATACAATTGTGTTTTCTGCTGTTCTCGCAACCTTCTTGGACGACAAGTGATATTTAGGTCAGCCGAGAATGTCAAAGCTGAAATCGACTTTGTGTGTAAGCAATATCAAGTTCAGCGTTTTTACTTCTACGATGACAACATATTATCGTGGCCGGAACTTGACATCTTCTGTAATCTTTTGAGTGAACAAGGAATTTTCTGGACAGCTCAGGCTAACATCAATGACCTAACCCCTAAGATTGTACCTAATCTATCATCCTCAGGATGCTATCGTCTAAGTTTTGGCTTGGAATCCGGCTCTCGTGAGATTCAGAGGTACGTTGGCAAAGTTATCAAACATGATGCAATCAGCAAAATTGCCACGTTGCGCAAACACAATATACATTCTCGTGCCTTTTTCATTGTCGGCTTCCCACAGGAGACTTTAGAACAGATTTGCGAAACGGCCAGATACATCCTTGATCTTGCAGTTGCAGGCCTTTCGGACATCGCTATTTTTCCCGCTCGACCATATCCGGGCACCCGTATGCTTCACGACTGCATTCTACTCTTTGGAGAGGATAACTTTGATCAACTTCTTGACTTCATTTATCTAGAAGATCACAAGAACGAATCAGACACATGGATTAAGGAGAAGCTTTTCCGGTACAACACTATTCCAGCCTTCTCAATAAACAGAAGTTTCAACAACTACTCGATAAGGAAGATCATACGCTCTCTATACAATCTCTTTCACAGTTATTCAGACTTTTCACACATGACGTTGTCCGACATAAAAGAATATGTTTTGCTAAATACACAACAATGAATGCAAAGCGGCTGCGCCTAACACGGGCAACACCGGCGCTCGTCTTGATGAGATCTGCTACCGCTCCATGCCGTTGCTCACGTCTTGGTCTTGCGGCTCCAGCCGCGAGAAATGAATCGTTTTGTAGCGGCTTCCGCCGCATCATCTTTGAGCGCCAAAAACAACGGCGTGCTTACGCTAAACGTTAGGCGAAAACCCCCATCCAGTATAGATCCCGCTCATGATTGACGAGCACATATTGAATAGCTTCATCTCATCAAACCTGCCTTCGTTTGGTCTGGAGCACGTTAACTCAGAAGTACCCAAGCCGGTGAAGGCAAGACGGCGGAAGAAAACCGACATTTTGGCGTTCGACCCCAGTTCTTCAATTCCCGTAGTCCTGGAACTAAAAGTCAAACCCAATCCAGATGTTCTTTCACAACTCCATGACTACTTGGTACTCATCTCCAATCAGTACCCAACACTGTTCGAGGAACTCATCGATTATCGTCGACTGAAGAATTTTAAGTTCAACTATCGATATGGTATCGTCGGCATTGTGCTAAGTCCAGAACCACCGCCACACTCAATACCACAATTGAACACAACCGTTCTTTGGGCACAGTTCTCGCTCAATGACAATCGGTCTTTCCAAATAGTCGCTCGCAGTTTATTGTCAAAGTCTTCAGATGTGGGTCAGCGGCTTGGCAAAGCAACACATGCTTCAGTTCGTCCGTCAGCCATTGTTGCGTCGCACTTGCCTAACCTACGTGAATTCGCCGAGCTCTTAGATCAAACGTTTCTATCCGTATCTTCAACCATCTATCCACGCTACAGCCCAAATAATGGCTACATAGCATACTACGGAAGAGACACACGCCGAAGTCGATCCGTTTTTGGATTCAACACTGGTTCATCACGTTCCGATTTCAAGGTTCAATTTCACATACCTTTACCTAACCAAACCGAGTTTCGTTCCCATCCAGCAATCAAAGAACTCAAGTCGATTGGTTTCTCATTCGGCCCCGCTGCAATAAAGCCAACGATTCTTGAAACTACAATGACGGAAGCGTACGCCGCAAATAAGCACCAAGTTTCTCTGTGCCTTTGCTGGTTTAAGTCATTAGCAGACTTTTCGTACTCAGTTGCACGAGTCCAAGAGATTCAAGCGATATCGATAACTGAGGACTCTTTAGGCGGGATGTCACTTGATAAGTTCGGACTATGATCGACGAAGACCAACTTCCTATCGACGCCGTTTCTCCAACAGGCCCACAGAAAGCCTTTCTCAGCAGGCTAATGGAGACTACACGCCAATACGCTCGCTCAAAGAATTACAATGATATGCATTTCCTTGGACATGATAATGAAAGCTATTTCTGCGCTTACTCAAACAAGACCGAAAGACGTTTCTTTGTCTTTGGCTTCGATAAAGAGGGCAAAGATTCTTTACATGGCGATACCGATCGAGATCGATGAGCCCTATCGTCTGGCACGCTCATGGATTGCTGATCCGTCACGTAACCGTGCCATCATTCAGATCGATGATGATCCAAGCGAAGAAATGCAGCTTTACTTTATAGAGATGGCCAAACGAAGCATCGATTATCATTACCGACGAAGATGATGGGGGTCTTCGCCTAACAAGCGTAAGCACGGCGCTCCCTTTGTTGATATGGCTCAGGTAAAGGGCGGTGAAGAAATAGTTGTGGTCGCTCCATTGTTTTTGGCGCGACTTGGTCTTGCGGCTCCAGCCGCGAGAAATGAATCGTTTTGTAGCGGCTTCCGCCGCATCATCTTTGAGCGCCAAAAACAACGGCGTGCTTACGCTAAACGTTAGCCGCCATTAGTGCCTTAACACTATGAAAGAACTTCTCAGAAAACTTCTACCATTTGAACTGAAACGAGGCACATCCATTATTAGCGTTGCCTTCGCTTTCATCTTGGCTGGCCTACTAACGAAGATTGGTGAACTCATATTAACAGCCATCTTCGATATAATCGCTCCAGCACTGCCAGTCATCAAAGACACAGTCCTGAGCATCCTATTCTTCACGTTCGAAGTGAATGTACTTACGCTCATCGTTGGCTTTCTGATCTTCATCTCGGTTCTGTTCCCAGCCTACCGATACATCGACCGACTCCTGTTGAAGAGCAAACGAAGAGTGTTGATCTTCGAGGACAGTTTCGTCGGTAACATCGGCTGGAATCTCAACTATTGGGGAACGACCAATCCTTCCAAGACTAATCGCATTGAAAATTCCAAAATGATTTTCTATGCTACCCCAGCCGAAGTCACGAACAAGGAAGGTTTTTTCGGCGCATTTTTCGATTTGACCAATGGTATCTATCAGGGTAACTCATATGAGGTAGTCTGCTTTGTCAAATCAACCGATGGTTCTACAATGGGATTTCAACTTTGGCTCCACGATACGACAGGCAACGTATCGATCCTGATCCCGGACAAGCCATTCACTCCACCCAAGTCCGGAAAAGAGATCAGTCTGACATTTGTCGCTACGGCTTCCAATGCTATGAGGATACATTTGCATTCGAAGGCAGGTGCTGGCAGCATTATTGTCGAAAGAGTTGCGGTATATAAGATCGACGGCACTAACGGCGGCTAACAGCAGCAACAACGCCGCTCCTTTTGTTGATAGGCTCGGTTAAAGCTTATGGAAAAAATAGTTGTGGTCGCTCAACGGTTTTTGGTGCGGGTTGGTACGCGCACTCCGCCGCCAAAAAATGAATCGTTTGATAGCGGCTCCGTGCGCTTCGTTCTGAGCACCAAAAACCGCTGCGTTGTTGCTGCAAACGTTATGTGAAATTACCCTCTACAGCAAGGTCAGTACCATGAAAAAGAAAATACTTCTTCTCGCTTTTCTTTTTTCATCCCATAGTCTTTTTTCTCAGGTTCCTCAACTACGCACAAG
>JBGFRR010000151.1:0-76415 GCA_041695045.1 Bacteroidota bacterium | reverse complement strand
GCGCCGCGTCCGGTCGCAGTAATGTGTGAAGCCGAGAAAGTCGAACGTTGCAGGCTTCGCCTCGCGTCGTTTCGCATTCTGCTGTGCATAACGCCCAAACTCGACCAGGCGCGTCTTCTCTTCCGAGAGCCTTAAGCCGAATTTCGCCAGTCGTTCCCTGAGCTCAGCCATCACTCGTTCTCTTTCTGCTTTACTCTGTACGCAGATGATAAAGTCATCTGCATACCGAATCTCCTCCACATAACCCCGACACTCCTTCTTCGGCTTCCTCTCTACCCACAAATCCAGCACGTAGTGAAGGTAGATGTTACTCAAGAGCGGACTCAGAATGCCACCTTGCGGTGTCCCCTGCTCCGTCTCGTAGTAGTTCCCTTCCTCCAGTATTCCGGGCTTGAGAAAGCGGACAATCAGCCTCAGAAAGTTCCCGTCGGCGATGCGCTGCTTCAGACACTCAACCATCCATTTGTGGTCTACCGTGTCAAAGAACCCTTTGATGTCGGCGTCCACGATATAGTTGATGGGTTTGGTCATGATGACCTTGTCCACCCGATTGAGTGCCGTATGGCAGCTGCGCCCCGGTCTGAACCCATAGGAACATTCCAGAAACTGCGGCTCGAAGATGGCTTCTAAAATCTTCGTTATTCCCATGTGCACAATCTTATCCTCCACCGCTGGAATGCCCAGCGGACGCTTCCCTCCATTGTCTTTGGGAATGTGGACTCGTCGAACCCCCCAAAGCGGGGTGGGTTTTTTACAACACGGAGCGCATTCACCAGATCTTGGGATACCGAACACCGTTGGAAGTCCTCGAAGTATGGGAACAGCAATACGAACAAGCAAAAGGAACCAAACATCACACTCAACGTTCATTGCGGTTACAGGTGAACTACCAAGAACGCAATGCAACGCCAAGACTTTGTGCCTCTTGCCTGCTTTTGAGCGTCCCGCTGTTATTTAGCGGGATAGTGAGAGATTGTTTGACCTGTCGTTTTTTTGCTAGCCAAAAGACCCCGAAGGGGTCAGATAGTCCAGGTTGGGACAAACGTCCCAACCTCTTATTCGATAGAGTGTAGGAAACCCTGAAAGGGTGACATACCATGAATACCAGAGTCAATCCCACACATACCGTTCATCGTAGTCCACACCATACTTCTTGAGGAAGGCACGGTATTCATCCTGAAATGTTCTCTTCCTATGATGCTCCTCCTGTCCAGCGATGTACGCTCGCACGCGTTCAACCTCCGACTGGCCCACAGAGAATGCACCGTATCCGTTCTGCCACGCGAACTTGGTGAGCATCCTTTGGTATGGGAATTTCCGAGGGCGACGCCCTCGGTTGGAATCTCTTTCCCCTTCGGGGAACACTAGCGACACAAGGCGGTCAAGCTTGGTATCGTGGGCTTTGTACACGACGCCCATGCCACCCTCTCCCAACTTTTCAAGAATCTGATAGTGTGAAATTGTTTGGCCGATCATGACATGCGCCTCCCGCTTTCGCTTCGCTCAGCGGGATCCTGAAAATTCCAATCCCGCATGAACAGATTGCCGTTCCGTTCACAGAACGGAACGAGCATCCTCGTCCCGAACTTTGTTCGGGACGGGACTTCTCAACAATGATGTACGGTGCTCTTGACCTGCCGATCATGAATGTCAGGCTCTCCTTCAAGGCTCGGATGCATGCGTCAATGCTCCTTCCGGTTGGCGTAGAAGTTCATCAGCAAGCCGACCATCGTCATGTTGGCGAGAAGAGCTGAGCCGCCGTAGCTGAGGAAGGGGAGTGGAAGCCCAATGACCGGCAAAATCCCCAGCGACATACCGACGTTGATGAGCAGGTGCGTTGCAACGATGCCGACGAAACCGACCGCCGCAATGCTCGAGAACGGATTCTTGGATGCCGACGCGATACCGATGCCGTGGAAGAGAAACAGTCCGAACAGCACGAGGATGAGCGATGCGCCGATGAAACCGAACTCTTCACCCGGTACGCAGAAAATGAAATCCGTCCACTGCTCTGGAATGAAGTTCAGCTGCGTTTGCGTTCCCTGCAAGTAGCCCTTCCCCGCCCATCCGCCGGAGCCGATGGCAACCTTTGCCTGAATGACGTTGTATCCGGCGCCGAGCGGATCGGACTCCGGGTTGATGAACGTCGCAATCCGCTTTTGCTGGTACACCGGAAGCCGCGCGTACACGGCTTGTACGGAGAGGCCCACCGCCACCATCAAGCCGAAGATGGATGCGAGCGCAAACTTGTTCTCGTGTGTTGCATACAACATCACGCCGACAACGCCGATCGAAACGAGGAAGACGGTGGTGCCGAAGAGCGCCCCCGCTCCAACGATAACCGGAGCCAACAACGCGCAAACGATGAAATGAGGAGCACCGGCCCAGAAAAGCACGGGAAGTAGCATCGCAAAGAAAACGAGCGCTGTTCCAAGGTCCGGCTGCGCAAGGATGAGGGCAACCGGAATCAGCACGATGCCGAGCGCAACGAGCAGGTGGCGGAGTCGTACGAGGGAAACATCGGAGCGGGCGAGGAAGGCCGCCAGCGCGAGTACTGTGGCGACCTTGACCAATTCCGACGGCTGAATGCCGTACGCTCCAAACCCAAACCAGCTTCTCGACCCGGAAATCGTCTTCCCGAACACTAACACCGCAACGAGCAACAGGAGCGAGAGGACGTAGGTCGGAATTGCCAACCGCTGCAGCGTCCGGAACGGAAACAACGCCGCAACCATCATCGCCACGAACCCTGCTGCCACCCAATACGTTTGTCGCTGATAAATCGCAGCAGCGCCCGCATCGTACGTTGCGCTGTAGAGCGAGATGAGTCCTGCGGCGACCAACGCCGCGCAGAGCACAAGCCCTCTGAAGTCGAAGTATTCTTTGAAATACTCAAACATGCTATCGTTCCATTGTCTCACGCTGACGCGCGGATGGGTCTGGTGCCTCGTTGAGCGAGTCCAGTGTCAACAAAGGAATGTTGCATATTGCTGCACGGTGTGAGACCCCCTGCGTCGCTGAAAAGCGCTTCGCGCCTGCCGGCAGGCAGGTCCCCCCTCAGAGGGGGACGACATGTGCGTGGGCGAAGCATTCCTTATTGTTCTATTGTTATCGAGACACAACATTTCTTTCTTCGAGCGGCGAAACGACGCCGCGATACGATTGCAGATATCGCGCCATCACGGCGCCGGCAATCGGCGCGGCCTTCGCCCCGCCGAATCCTGCATTCTCCAACAGTACGGCAATGGCAATCATCGGGTTATCGTATGGCGCAAAGCCGATGTACCATGCGTGGTCGTCGCCGTGGGGATTTTCGGCTGTTCCCGTTTTTCCCGCCGAAGCAATTCCTCGAATGCGCGCCGCGTAGCCGGTTCCCCCAGGTTCTTCCACCACGCGTCGCATGCCTTCGCGTATGGCCTCCATGACATCGGCACGAATGCCCACGGGTCTGCTCGAGTGCTGTACCTCGTCCTCGCGATGGGTTCGCTTGTTTCGAATCTTCACCACCGCACGCGGCTGATGCCACACGCCGCCGTTTGACAGGGAAGCTGCAAACACAGCCATTTGGAGCGGCGAAACACCGACTTCCCCCTGCCCGATGCCCAGGCTCACAAGATATCCCTGCGTCCAGCGTCCTTTGCCGTACACGCGATTGTAATGGTCGACGTCGGGAATCAGGCCCGCAGTTTCCTCCCGAATATCAATCCTCGTCGGTTGCCCAAAGCCGAATGTGCGTGCGTACTTCACCCACGGGTCGAGGCCGACACGAAGCATGAGCTGGTAGAAAAACACATTGCAGGATTTTTGAATTGCCTCCACCACATTCGTGGAGCCGTGCACTTTGAGGTCTTTGAAGATGCGGTTGCCGAACCGGAATCCCCCCGTGCACTGAATGCGAAACTTCTCGTCGATGATTCCCTCGTGCAAGGCAGCGGCGGCAAGCACCATCTTGAACGTCGAGCCCGGAGGATAGCGCGTCATGGTGGCGCGATTGAAGAGCAGTTTGGACGGGTCGTTGTCGAGCCTGCTCCATGTTTGCGCGGGCGTGAGGCCGCTGAGGATGGAGGGGTCGAAATCCGGTTTGCTCACCATGGCAATTACAGAACCGTCCGATGGGTCGATCGCCACAAGCGCGCCGCGATAGTCGGCCATGAGCGATTCTGCCAGCGCCTGCACACCGAGGTCGAGGCCGAGGATGAGGTCGAATCCTTCTTTCGACACGCGATCGTTGCGGCCATCCTCAAAACTCCCGATCACCTGCCCCAGAGCGTTGACGGAGAAGAATTGGAACCCCTTTTCGCCGCGCAGGAGCGATTCGTAACTTGCCTCTAGTCCCGCCGTGCCGATGAAATCTCCCTGCCGATAGATGTCGCCCGAGCGAGCAAGCTGGACGTCCGAAATTTCCCGCACGTAACCAAAAAGATGAATGGAACGGAGGGAGGAGGGATAGGTGCGCTTCGACTCAACCTGATAATCGACGCCGGGAAGAAGGAAGAGACGCTCCTCGAGGGCGGAGAGTGTTTCAAAATCGACGTCGCGTTTGACGCGCGTGGGGAGGAATCGGGAGTGCGAACGTCCCTGTGCAATGCGGTCGGAGAGTTCCTTCTCCATCATGCCGAGGATGGACGCGAGCAGAGAGAGGCGCTGCATGTCGAACTCCGCCGGCGTTACGGTCACGGAGTACAGCGGGCCGACGTCGACGAGCAGGCGTCCACGGCGGTCGTACATGTAGCCGCGCACCGGTTCCTGCATGATCGGGCGCACACTGTTTTCCTCGGACCTCTTCCCGAATTCGATATGCGAGAAAAGCTGTACATGGGCAAGCTGGACAAACAGCACCAGCAGCATAAGGCCGACGACAATGCGGACGACCAGCCGTCGTGAAGGGGAACCTATGGTGCGGTCTTCGAACATCGGTTACGTGAGCCGGTATTTTCGGGCAAAGGCGAACATCGGCAGGAAGCTGAGCGCGCTGGTGTAGAGCGCGGTGGTGAAGCTGAATTGCAGCATGGTCGAAACGAGCGGCACACCGGCGCCCTGCAAGAAAATGGTGAAGTACACCACGTTGTGGATGAGCGAGCACACGACTACAATCATCACAAAGCGGTATGAACTGAGTGTTTGCTCCGTTTGGTTCTCGTTGTAGAAGTAGCCCGCCGCGAACCCTGCGATGGTCTTGGCGAGCGCAGCGAGGCCGAGAAACTGCGTTGCCGTAACATCCTGCAGCAGGCCGACGATGAACCCTACGACTGTCGCCTCAACCTGCCCGCGCCGCAGAGCTATGTAGACGACCCAGATCAGGAGGACATCGGGGACGACGCCCCTCAGGATCATGAACGGAACGAAGACCGTTTGAACGACGAGCAGGATAATGAGGACGAATGCGGAGCGAAGGTAGCGTTCCATTCCGGGAGCGACATCGTTGACAAAAAAGTAGGGAGAATTGGAGCAAGAAGCAAGGAAACGGGGGAGTGCGACCGTATGCCCGCTGCATAGACCTTGCGCGCTCCTACTCTGGCCATCGCAATGGAAAACAGCACCAGGCCGCTTCCTCCCTTCATGCAGATCGCGCCACGAATCGAGCCCCGGTGTGCGGCGAGAAGTTTCCGATAAGCGTGTGCGCGTTCTCGGTCGTCGTAGATCGAGATGAACGCAAGAAGATCGTCAACCGTTCGGAAACGCTGGAGAGAAACGCGATTACAGATTTCCGTGGACTGCGGTGAAATTCGGGGCATGTCAGTAGACAGGAACGCGTTCATGGAGAGAGGGATTGACTCTGTACCGAAGAACCGAGCAGGGGGCGGTCACGCGATCGGAAAAGGGACAGCTTCTACAGAAACTCAGAGATTCAGGGTTGTCGCGAATGGCTTTTCGTACGTCGCGAGCCTGTGCGCTTGACCAGATCTCACTGAACCGTGTATCCTCAGTCAGCACACCGAATGGCCGCTGGGCATTGTAATCCTGCTCGCACGCCACAACGGTGCCGTCGGCATAGACCGCCGGAAACCAGAACGGTTGCGTGCACACAAAGCCGCTTTGATGGATGCGCTCACCCTCGTCGTAGTCGTAGGCCCGAAGGTCGGCTGAATCAGGAACAAAACGCTTGTGCGTCTGCTCGAGGTCGTCGACAAGTGAAAGGGTGCGCACCGTCAGAACGTCGAATCCGTGCATTGCGGCAAATGGTGGTAGAAGTGGAAGCTGGTGCTGGTTGTGACTCATTACGATCGAGCGCATGTGCAGGATGGGAAAGCTGCGTCCGCTGGCCCGCTTGAGGTCCGCCAGCCGACGCACGCCGGCAAGCATGGGTTCGAGTTGTGCGCCGACGCGGAACTGCGTATTCGTCTCATCGTCAAGCCCATCGACTGCTACAATCAAGTGAGTGGGCGGAAATTCCAGCAGTGCTTCGATAATAGCTTCGTCCGACAGCTTGCGACTACTGGTTGAAAGAAACGTTGCCACCGGATATTGCGAAGCGATCCGTAGGATGTCGCGTAACCGAGGATGGAGTAAAGGCTCTCCCCATCCCCACAATGTCATCGTGAGAAGCGTGGGCCCGAGCTTGGCCATCAGTCGTTCAAAGAGTTCAACCTCCATCGCGCGTGGGGGCCGGGTGAGCGTCCTCGCTCCGGTAGGACAGACAGGGCAGCGAAGCGGACAGTAGTTGGTGAGCTCGACGTGAAGATGAAGCGGGAGGTTGGGAGGCGTGAGACGACGGTGGAGGAGGTTTGTGCCTGCTTTCAAAAGATTCCAACGCTTCGCAACCGAAAGCCGTTGGAATTGCAGCGGCATCTGATCGTACGTCAAATTGTAGCGTGCGCGTACAAATAAATCCCACGCGATGAGCGGCGAACGGACGAGAGCGGCAAGCCGTTCGTGCACCCTCACGGGTGTACTCCCGACCGGTGCACGAAGGAAAAGGCCCCCTGAACACCACGACTTTCCCAAGCAAACAGCATTTGCTTCAAGATCATCAAACCGTCTATTTCGTTGTCATCACGAACACGCCGTCCCACTCCTCAGGCGGGGGATTCAGTTGATAGAGAGCGGCGCGTTGTGCGTAGATTTGCGCAACGTGGCAGGTCGGGTCGAGCGAGTACGCCTGGTTCATGTAGGCAATCGCCTCGTCCCATTTCCGCTGGCGGTACAACTGCAGGCCTTCGTGGTACATCTCCATCGCTTCCTTCTGCTCGGGCGTCATCTGCATGCCGGATGCGCCGAGGAGCTCGTACACTTTTATGGGTTCGGTTTTGCCTTTCACCTGAATCAAATCCAGCTCGCGGACGACCACCTTCCCCTGCACATGCTTGTACGTGAACTCGCTGATCATGATCTTCGAATTGTATTGCTTGTTGGCTCCCTCGAGACGCGAGGCGAGGTTCACGCTGTCGCCGATGATCGTGTAGTCGAATCGGTCCTTCCCTCCCATGTTGCCGACGATCATCACGCCGGTGTTGACGCCGCAGCGCACTTCGATTTCCGGGCGGCCCTGCTTCTTCCACTTCGGCCGCAGCACCGCAAGCCGCCTTTGCATCTCGAGCGATGCAAGACAGGCGCGCAAGGCATGGTCCTTCTGCGGAATCGGCGCGCCCCAGAACGCCATGATCGCGTCACCCTCGTATTTGTCGAGCGTCCCGTTGTGCTTGATGATGATCTCCGTCATCTCGTCGAGGTATTCGTTGAGGAGTTGAACGAGCGCTTCGGGCGTGAGGGATTCTGAAATCGTGGTGAAGCCGGCAATGTCGGAGAAGAACGCGGTCAGTTCCCGCTTATCGCCGCCCAACGTGGCCTTCTCCGGGTCGGCAATCAATTCGTTCACGACGGCCGGACTGATGTAGTGGCTGAACACGCCTTTGATCATCGCCTTCTGTTGCCGCTCGGTCAGATACTGATGGACGATGGTACCGACGTACGCTAACACAATCGCCAGCGACGGGTTGACGATGTTGAGATAGATATTGCTGTTGGTAAAAGCGAGCAGCGAAAACTCGAAGACTCCAAAAACCAACACCGCAACGATCACGACGGCAAGAATTTCGATGATCCACACAAACCGGAGTTTGATTTGTTTGAACGCGAGCAGTCCCACGAAGCTGAGCAGCGCAAGGATCAGGATGAGAGAGATTTCGACTTGGGGGTCGGCGGGGATGATGAACGCGCCGTCGAGCACATTTTGAACCGCCGTTGCGTGAATTTCCACTCCGTGCATAATGAAGGTGCCGTCGGGGTTCTTCATGGGTGTCGAGTGAAAGTCGCGCTCCTCCGGCAACTTCGAGCCGATCAAGACGATCTTATCCTTGAAGATCGACGTCGCCTCTTCGAGGTTGAACAAGTCAATCGATTCCTCGATTTCCATCTCATCCATCGTCTGGAACGTCTCGTCGTCGATCACTTGCTGGAAGGGAACGTAGCGGAACGTTTCCACAGGGCCGTAGTAGTTGAGCAAGAACGAGGAAGCGGTGAAACGGGGAATCAGCCTGTCCTTCAGCACAAAGTAGTCGCCTTGCAGGCATACGGTTGACTTTGGAGGCAGGCCATAGTAACGGGCAAGTGCAGCAAACGAGAATGCCGGAACAAGGTCCTCTCCTACGAGATACATGGGGACGTATTGTCGGACGACATCGTCGCGGTCTTTGACCACGTTCACGATGCCCACCTGCCTGCTGACATCGTGAAACACGTTGCCGAATGTTTCATCCGTCGAGCGAATAGTATAGAGACCGCCCATGCCTTCTTCGGGCTTGTTCACGCCGAGGATAACGTTGTCGTAGTACCGGAGCGCCTCGCGCATGATCGAGTCGCCAGCGCTCGGGGAGGTAAAGGTAAGATCGAATGCCACGACGCGTGCGCCGGCGCGGTTGAGGTTGTGGGTAATGCGCGCGTAGTAATCGCGAGGGAAGGGGAACTTCTCAGGCATTGCTTTCAAGTCGGAGTCGTCGATGCCGACGATGACGACGTCGCCGCGATTGTAGATGCGGTTTTTAATTTCCGCGCCGCGGGTGTTGTAGCGGCTCTGATAACGGAAATCGGTGGTGAGGTGCTCGACGTTCTTGAGGAAGGGGATCTCGAAGAACAGGCCCTGCGTCAGCAACACGACCGCAACGCCGATGCCGAGTCCGATTCCGATCTTGGTAAGAAGGGCAATGAGTTTCTTCTGGGTGGGAGAAGCCATTAGCAATTCTCTTAGAAGTTGAAGCGATAGATGATGCTCCCGATCATGTCGTCCTGCATTCCCGCGTTCTGAATGTAATCAAACAGGAGCTCGAAGCTGTGATTGCGCGAGGCAAGGAAGTCCACGCCAATTCGTCCCACCGTTCGGTTGAAATCGCCAAACGTCGGAATTGCCGAGATGTTGATCCGGAGCGACTCCTCGAGTAATCGCAGCTGCACACCGGCCGAGACCGACATGAAGTTGATTTCAGTGACATCGAGGAGACTATCGGTCCGGGCGGTGGTAAAGAGCTGGTTCTGCGATTTGTTGTTGCTCAGCATATATCCCACGGTTGTTTGCAGCGTGGGGCTGAAGTTGGAGTTCAGGAAGGCCTGTATGTTAAGGTTTTGCTGGTCGCGTTTGTACATGGTGTTATCCTTACGGTCGGTTGAGCTGAAGCTCAGGTTCAACGCGTGTCGCGCGGCGGCCTCGAAATCATAATTCATGCCGAGGAACAGAAGGTTTGTCTTCTTGTCGATCTTCAAACGGGCGTCGGTGATGTCATTCACCTGGCCGTTCGTGCCGTACCCAACCGTGAAGGAAGGATAGCCAGTCCCTGGAAGAATTGTCACCGAGGTGTTCAAGAAATCGAACGTTGTGGTCGAAACCTTGTTATTGGCGGTATTATCTTTCCGGTTTTCGTACGAAAGGCTAACGAACACCCTGTTGCTGAACATCCGGATGCGGTCGGAAATCTGGAAGCCGCGGAAATCGGGTTGGAGGAAGTCGTTGCCGAACGACAGATACGCTGCCCCTCGCTGGAAGACAGCCGCCCGGATGAAATTGTTAAAATAGTTTAACGAGATTGCTGCGTCGTAGGAGAGGCCGGGCGAGCCGGGGCCGAACGGATTCAGCGGGAGGAGGTTCTCATTGACGGTGATGAAGTTTTCTGCAAGTTTTGCTATTCGTTCAATGTCGTCCGCGGCCTGGGGGTCCTTTGCACGGAGCGAATCGAAGTCGGCATCCGTAAAGCTCCCTCTCGTGATGTTCGTGTTGCGTATTCCGACCGAGGCTTGCGACTCAAACTTGAAGCGCTGGTCGTCGAACGCAAGAAGAAGGTCTGAGCCGACGACAAGGTTTTCTTTGGGCAGGATTCCATAGCGGATGGAACCCATGTCATCCTTCCCTTTGAGATAAGTAAACCCTAACTGGAAGTTCTCTCCCTTTCCGAAGCTTGGGCGCACAACGAGAAGGTTACGAGTCCACGTGCCCGGCGTGAAAACCGTGTACGTAAGGCCTTGTTTCTGGACGGCGTTGACCGGTCGCCCAACGGCTGCGGAGGCATCAGTAAATGTTGTATCGTACAGCGCTGTCCCCTCAATCTTGCGGTCTGTTTCACCGAACGCAACGTCAACGTTGAAGAAGCCGAGGGCGAGGTTGGCGGAAAGTCCACGCACGCGCATTCCGCTGACGATGTAGCTTGGGAAGCGGGGGTACGCATCGCCGAACTGGAGTCGCAACGGACCCGCCTCGCCAGTCAGAAGATATCGGTTTTGCGGTTGACGTTTCGGGTCCTCTTGATTGTCGAGGTGCGTTGTGGCGCCGAAGTTCAGAAAGCCGTACGAGCCGTTCAGGCGCAGACCGCCGCGGATGAAGTTTGTTACTGTTCCCGCCGGGCCGATATCCTCACGCCGGAACTCCGCCTGCCCATCGATCAGCGTCTGGAAGCGACGTTGCTCAGCAAGGATGGCTGTACGCGTGGAAAGGTTGAATGTGGATTCGACCCGGTGGTACGGTCTTCCCTGCTTGTCGAACAATTCTACGCGGAGGATGTGCGCCCCGAGGTTCAACGTCCTGCCGACGTTTTGGGGCGAGTAAAGAATAAGATCCTCTGCAAAGACAGCTTCGCTCGTGACATCGACGCCGTCCAGAAAAACTTTTGTGCCCGCGAGGTCCACATCGTCGCTCGCGTAGAAGAGGGAAATGACAATGCCAAGCTCTTCAATCGGCACAGTTTCCCCCGGCTCGGGGCTGAGAAGGCGCACCTCGAGGTCTTTGGGGTTCACCTGCCGGACGGTTACTCGATTGGGATTCGCTTGCGGGTTCTGGATTGGATGCGTTTCGGTTGTGCCGTCGTCAAGCCGTACTTCAATGTAGTAATCGAGGGAAGGTGGAGTAACGGCTTCGGCGGGAATCGTGACGGTTGCAACGCGGCCCGCTAACAGCATTTCCATTTCTGTGAACTCGCTCTGGCCGAACGAGCGATACCAGAGCATCACCCGTGCGATACCCGTGCCGCGCGTGAGTTCGGCACTCACGGAGAGCGGCTGCTTCTCATTTGCTTGCGGCACGTCCACGCGAGTGATCAAGGGAGTCACTTGAGCCAGAGCCGAGCCGGTGATGAGCAGGGCGGCGATCACGAAGAACAAACGGTGTGAAGAGTTCATTGTTAGGCCCCGAAGAAAGTTGAAGAACCGTGCTTCTACGACGACGGAAAAGGAAAAGGCGGCAGGGTGTTGAACAACCTGCCGCCAATGTAGAAAAACTCGAAGTTGGAATCAAGCCTACAGATCGGTCAATTTCCGTAGGAATCAGCTTATTCTTCCCATTCGATCAGAATCACGCGTGGATTGCCGTTGGCATCTTCTCCTAAGATGCGGATCTGCTTCTTCACTTTGCCCAGGCTTCCGCCGGCGCCCCCGCCACCTTGTTCGTCGCTCGGGATCTTTGTCGTAGCGTCGGTAAGTTCCTCAGGGGTTGCCTGGCGGACGTTCACGTTCCCTCTCCCGTCGGCAATCCCGGTCTGGTTGGAGCCTACATCTTGGAATACATCGGAAATCACGCTCGTCAGCGTCGCCAATCCTCGGTTGATGACGAGGATGTCAAGTTCCTCATCTCTCCGTGAGTCGTATGATCCCTCGGTTCCGCGAATGGACGCCACCGAAATTGGAGAAGAGAAACGGAACGCCTCTTTCTCCTGCTTCTTCACATCAAAGCTGATTTTTCCGCCTGTGGTGTGAACGTTCCGGTCGAGAATTTGCCTTCCCTGGACCTGTCCCTTGATTTCGACGATGGATTTCTCGCGCACCACTAACTTGGTTTGGTCGGAGAAGCTGATAAGCGCCAACGATTTCTCGTCCGTACGAACCTGATGTCCCGAGCGTAACATGTCTGTCGGGACGGCCTGTTGCCATGCAGTCGCCGGCGTTTTCTTGGAGACGTCCCGAACAACTTTCGTGACGACGGCATAGATGTCTCTTGTGTCCTGAGGTGTTTTCCATGCGGGGCTTACGATGAGCGCGCTCAAAACAATCACGGCAAGCAGAATGAATTTCGTTTTCATTGTTGTGCTCCTCAATAGGTAGGAAGATCGAGCTTCCGTTATTGGACTGTAATCTTGACGGTGCTGCCTGTTCCAGCAGCGATACCCGCCTGTTGTCGTTGAGCAAGCTGGTTGAGAACCACCTGGAGTTGTTGCAGGGTCGCCGTCCGGCCGTCCACAACAATCTCACCCGTCGGTCGCCAGCCTATTCCTTGAAGTGTCGCGAATGTTCCAGCGGCTTCTCCACCCAGGCCGGTAAGGAATCGCTCAAGGAATGCCCATTCACCGGCGAGCGCCTGTGTCCGGAATGCAAAGACCGGACCGCGCTTAATCTGCGCGCCGCGGTTCGTCCCCACGGTCACTTCCAAAAGCCACACGTACGTTTTCCCGGGTTCAAGGCGGCGGGCTGCATCGGGCGGATAGGTAAACGATGTTCCCCGTACTTCCATCTGGAGGTGAGGAACTCCCGTTACTACATCTTCCGGTGAACGGTGGAAGGGAAGTCGCTCGTAGATCGAAATGCGAGCCTGGGGCCGTTGTGTCGTCCAGGAGAACGTCGGGAACAACGTTGGCAGCACAGCTCCGTCCTGCGGTTCAACGTAGGTTACGGAAACGTCTTCCGGCGTCGCGCTGCTCACGTCCACATCGGAGCGCTGACGGGCAAGCCGGACGTTCTCGGGTGTGTAGGCTTCAACTTCAATCGCGTATGTTCCTACCGGTGCCGTGGGGAGCGTCCGCACATGGTCCTCTAACCGTCGTTGCATCGCGCTGTTGACATCCGTGCTCTTCACGCGAATGTTCCCGCCTCCGGTTCTGGCGAGGTCGCGGGATGTTACCGTCATCCGCCCCGGCATCAAGAAGTTGTGCGTCGTTGATTTCACGAACTGCGTAAAGTTTTGATCTCCCCGGAGCTTGATGAAAACTGTCACGACGAGGTACATATCCATTGCCTGTTGCGGAACCGTCTCCAGCTGAATCGAGGCATTCGGAATATTGCTGGAGAGCGCCCCCGTCGTCACATCAATAAAGTCTGCGAGGTAAAGGACGTCGAACTGACCGAGACGGATGTCGATCTTGACCTCAGGCTGTTGTTGAGCAGTGGCGAGTGTCGATGCTGTGAGTACGAGTATCGTCAGCATCGCGAGCCATCGCAGGGGACTGATACTGTGGGTCATGGTGGGAAACTCCTTCCTAAGTGATTGAGTCTGAATCAATCTACGGGAGGCTAAGTTCTCGGTTGGTGATAACTGTCACGCCAACAGGTCGTTAGAAATGCACGATATCATTATACAAAACGAAAGCCATAAGCACAAGCAAGAGGAAGAAACCCGCTTGCTGCAAGGCTAATCGCACGCGTTGAGGAATCTCGCGCCGGAAAACCGCTTCATACAGAAGAAATACAAGGTGTCCGCCATCAAGAGCGGGGAAGGGGAGCACATTGATGAGCGCGAGACTGATGCTCAGCAGTGCCATAAATCCAAGAAAACTCACAAACCCCACTTCGGCAGAGCGTGTTGCAAATTGTGCAATACGAATCGGGCCGCCAACGGACTTGGAGAACGAGACTTGTCCAACGATCATCTGATAGATATTCTTGAAGATGAGCATCGTCATCTCGCGAACTTCATTCAGTCCCGCCGGTAACGCGCCGAAGAATGAATAGGTAATGCGTTCGACGGGACCGCGGTACGTAACGTCGAGCACTATCCCTATGCGTCCTCCCTCGGTTGGAATGACCCGTCCTTCAAGTAGCCGGCCATTGCGCTCCCACTGCAACGTGATCTCTTTGCCGGCGAACTGTGCCACGGTTGAGGGCAACCGGTAGTAATCAATCTCCTCACTGTTGACCCGCAGAATGACGTCGCCGGGCTGAAGTCCAAGCTGTGCAGCGGGTTTCCCTTCTTCAACGCCTTTGATGATGGCATGAAGGCCTGCAGGCGCAATGCCAAACCGCTCATCCATCGCATCAGGAAGCTGCGCACGCAGAAGAGTGAGCGACACCAGCTCGTTCTCCCGCTCAACGGTAAAGGTGAGATCGTTGCCAAGCGTCTCTATATAAATGAGGAGGTCGACATCCTCCCAGTACTGCACCGGTTTGCCGTTGATGGAAACAATTGTATCACCCGGCTGTAACCCGGCAATTGCCGCAGGGCTTTCGGGCACGACGTAGCCGATGGGTGTCATGGGGCGGACTTCTTTGCCCTGATAATAGATAATTCCCCAAAAGATGGCCACGGCAAGAAGGATATTCATGGCAACGCCTGCGGAAATGACAATCATCCGCTGCCAGAGGGGCTTTGCACGAAACTCCCATGGCTCCGGCGGCCTACCGAGAAAATCGGTATCCATGCTCTCGTCAATCATGCCGGCAATCTTCACGTATCCGCCGATGGGAATCCACGAGATACAATAGTCCGTCTCGCCGACCTTCTTGCCGAACGCACGCGGTGGAAACCCTATGCTGAATCGTTCTACGCGCATGCCGAAGAGCTTCGCGGCAAGAAAGTGTCCTAATTCGTGAATGAACACCAGAATACCGATGGTGATGATGAAGTAGAAAATTGTGCTCAGGACATCCATATGATGAGTGATCCTCTTGTTGACAAGATGGTTGGACTAACACAAGGATTGAACGAACGACCGTGTTGCCGCGTCGACCTCAACGATCTCTTCGAGCTCGGCATTCTCGCGGACGCTGTGCTGTGCGAGCGCGCGGTCGATCAGGTCAGGAATGCGGTTGAAGGAAATGCTGCCGTTGAGGAACGCATGCACGGCCACTTCGTTCGCGGCGTTCAGTACGGCGGTCGCGGTGCCGCCCGCTTCCAGCGCATCGTATGCCAATTGCAGGCAGCGGAATTTCTCGCGGTCCGGCTTCAGAAACGTCATCGATTGCAGAGCGGCAAAGTCGAGACGAGCGCCGTTCATTGCCGAGCGGGCTGGATACGTCAATGCGTACTGAATCGGCAGTTTCATGTCGGGCAATCCCAACTGCGCTTTGATGGACCCGTCGATAAACTCGACCATCGAGTGGATAATCGATTGGGGGTGGATGACGACTTCGATCCGTTCTGGCGGAAGGTCGAACAGCCAGTGCGCTTCGATTACTTCTAAGCCTTTGTTCATCAGCGTGGCAGAATCGATGGTGATCTTTTTCCCCATCTTCCAATTCGGGTGCCGCAGCGCCTGATGGACGCTGATGGTGGAGAATTGTTCCGCCGGTGTGTTCAGGAACGGCCCGCCGGACGCGGTGAGAATCAACCGTGCGATGTCTGCCGGATTCTCGCCGGCAAGACACTGCAAAATAGCGCTGTGCTCGCTGTCTACGGGAACCAACGTCGCCCGATGCTCGCGTAGAAGCTGCTTCATCAACCCGCCGGCAACCACCAGCGTTTCCTTATTTGCCAGCGCAATCGTTTTGCCGCGCTTGATGGCTTCGACGGTCGGCTGTAATCCCGCAAATCCCACCAGCGAGCTGATGACAATGTCCACATCGTCGCGGCGGACGATCTCTAACAAGCCACGCTCGCCGAACAAAACCTCTACACCGTTACCAAGAGATTTGCTCAATCCTGTGGCATGTGCGACATCCAACACCACAACGCCGCGCGGGCGAAACTCCTCCGCTTGACGACGAAGCAGGTCGATGTTCTTGTTTGCGGTGAGGTAACGGACAACAAAGCGGTCGCGGTTGTTGCGAATGACCTCAAGGCTACTCTGCCCGATCGAGCCGGTCGAGCCGAGGATAGCTATCTGCTTCACATTCGATGGCATAAATGCAACGTCAAGGTAAGCAAAACTGCGGGGCAAGTCAAGGTAAGCATATACGAAAACCCGGTTGCAGCCTCCTGTTTAATGTTCTATATTACGATTGTCATGTTTCTGGTCATCACACATCGCCGCGCACGTAGGTTCATTCCAGCGTTCCTGCTTCTTAGCATCACGCTCTTGCAAGCGCAGCAGCCCGACCTCAACATTCAGTTCCGGCTCGCGCAGGGCTTTGAGCAGTCGGGCGAGTGGGAACGCGCGCTTCCGCTCTACGAGTCGCTGCATCGCTCCGACCCGCAGAACTATGTCTTCTTCGACGGCCTTCGTCGAACGTACACGTACCTGAAGATGTACGACAAAGCTGTTGAGCTTGTCGAACGGAGGATGCAAAGCCATCCCGGCGACCCGGTACTGCAGGCCATGCTCGGCAGTTTGTACTATCAATCGGGCGACAGCGCTCGTGCCAATGAGCTCTGGCACAACGTTATCGCCGCCGACTCCAGGAATGTCAACGTCTACCGCCTCGTTGCTTCCCAGATGATTGAGCATCGTCTGTATGATCAGGCGATCGCGCTGTACAAGAGGTCAAGAGACGCGACGGGAGACCAGCGCGCGTTCGCTGAAGAGTTAGCGTGGTTGTATAGCAGCTTCCAGCAGTACGCTCTGGCAACGCAGGAGTTCATGCGGTTGCTCAAAGCCAATCCGGCCCAGTTAGCGTACGTGCAAGGACGGATCGGATCGTTTTCTGCGCGTGAGGAAGGCATCAAGCAAGCGCTGGATGTTGTGCGCGACCACGTCGCGAAGGATCCGGCCAATCCCGCCCTCCGAACACTGTTAGCGTGGATTCATATGGAGCGAAAGGACTTCCGTGCGGCACTCGAGGAGTATCGCATCTTCGACCGGCAGGCGAAAGCGAACGGGAGAGAGCTGTTCAGTTTTGCGCAGCGTGCACTGCAGGAACAAGCCTACGACGCCGCGGCAGTGGCGTTTCGAGAGTTGATCGAGCAGCATCCCGACCGCGACCGCATGCCCTACGCCCTGCTCGGTCTTGCTCGCGCAACCGAAGAACTCAGCCAGCACGCGGACACGATATCGCCCCCCGCCCGACGCCCCGCACGGCGGGGTGGTGCAGAAACCCGTGCAACGATCGATGCCGCGCTGGCACTGTACGAGGATATTCTTGACCGCTATGCCGGGACCGACTTTGCTGCGCAAGCGTCATTTCGCATTGGGGTGATTCGGCGTGAGCGACTGTTCGATTTAGACGGAGCGCTGGCAGCGTTCGAGCGCACACGGCAGTCGGCTACGACGCCCAACCTTCACTTCGAAGCGACGATGCAGATTGCAGAAGTCCATACGATGCGCAATAACCTTGCAGGATCGCGGCAGGAGTATGAGAAGCTGTTGCCGGCGCCGATGGGGGATTTTCGCGACCGCGCGCTGTTTCGCCTCGCCGAGCTTGATTATTTTGAGGGGAACTTCGATGAAGCCCTCAATCGCATGCAAGGGTTGACGGCGAATCTGAGCACCGACCTCGCGAACGACGCCCTGGTGCTGCAGTATTTCATTAACGAAAACAAAAACTTGGCTCCTTCCGCTCTTATCGAGTTTGCGAAAGCCGATTTGCTGATGCGCCAGAAGAAACACTCCGAAGCGCTAGCGCGGTTTGAGTCGATCGCACAGCAATACTTCTACGCCCTTCTGTACGACGACGCGCTCATGAAGATTGCTGAGATCCATCTCATCCTCAACGACTCCGACAAAGCATTAGCGGCGTTCACGAAAATTGCCAATGATCTGCCGACAAGCATCGTTCGCGACCGGGCACAGTTCCGGATCGGCGAGGTGTACGAAACGGTCCTTAACAACACTCCATTAGCCATTGAAGCCTATGAACGCATCCTCACGGAGTACCCCCACTCGCTGTATACCGAGGAAGCGCGGAAGCGGATTCGAATGCTTCGAGGAGATGCGATATGAAGTATCTGAGTAGAAAGTATCCAGTCGTACGTCGCAAGCAACGAGGACCCATAAAGCGCATGGTGGGCATTCTCTCTTCCGCCACTTTTCCTACTTTTTTCTTACTACTTACTACTTCCTACTTAGTACTTACTACTTGCTTCGTTGCCGCTCAGTCGAAGCTTCTCATTCCCATGGACCTGCGGCAGACCGACCACCTCAAAGCGTACGGCGTGACGTTCTGGGTGTTGGAGCGGAACGGGGAAGTTGACTGGCTGCTCAATTATCGTGGCGGCTCATTCATGACGGACTACAGCGACGTGGTCGCGCGGGAGTGCCGCATCCGCGGTGTGTTATTTGAGCCGCTGAGCGGTTCCGAGGCAGCGGTAATCTATGCGGAGATCCAAAGCGAAGCAAACAACATGGACGTCGTCCGCCTGGAGAAAGCGCCAAAGATCGCCGTGTACGTTCCGCCCACCTTCAAGCCGTGGGATGATGCGGTAACGCTCGCGCTCGAGTACGCCGAAGTTCCATACACGAAAGTGTGGGATGAAGAGGTGCTGTGGGGCAAGCTCTCGGAGTTCGATTGGCTGCATCTTCACCATGAAGATTTCACCGGCCAGTACGGGAAGTTCTACTCGAACTATCGCCATGCGCCGTGGTACATCGAGCAGCAGTTGATGTACGAAGCGGAGGCGAGGCGGTTGGGGTTCAGAAAAGTGTCCGATGCGAAGAAGGCCGTCGCACGAGGGATCAAAGACTTCATCGGCAACGGCGGTTTCATGTTCGCAATGTGTTCGGCCACGGACTCGTACGACATTGCGCTGGCGGCAGACGGTGTGGACATCTGCGACGTCATGTTTGACGGCGACCCTCCGGATCTCAACGCGCAGCAGAGGCTCGACTTTTCGAAAACGCTCGCGTTCGAGAACTTCACGCTCGAACGAAACCCCCTGCGCTACGAGTACTCTGATATCGACATCCCGCCGAGCGACCCGCCGCCGATGCGCGACCCGAACACGGATTACTTCACGCTGTTCGAATTCTCTGCAAAGTATGACCCCGTACCGACCATGCTCACGCAGAACCACGTGAACATCGTCAAGGGCTTCATGGGTCAGACGACGGCGTTCCGCAAAAGCCTCATCAAACCGACGGTGGTGACTCTCGCTCAGCGTGAGGGAACGGAGGAAGTCAAATATCTTCATGGCAATTACGGCCGCGGAACGTTTACGTGGTACGGCGGCCACGACCCGGAGGACTATACGCATCTTGTGGGCGAGCCTCCCACCGACCTAACGCTTCACAAGAACTCCCCCGGTTATCGGCTCATCCTCAACAACATCCTCTTCCCGGCGGCAAAGAAGAAGCAACAGAAAACCTAACACGGTGTGCGCTTGACAAACAGAGCCTAAAACGCTATGTTTTACCAGAGAAAGCGATGACAACAGTATCTGTGAAATACATCTATCCGGATTTGCTGACGACTCCAGACGACCGGAACCGTTACGAGATCTTTGAGGCAGAACTTATCGTGACGCCTTCACCGAATGAAGCTCATCAAACAGCTGTTGTAAACCTCTTGCTCATTCTAGCGAGTCATGTCAAGCAACATCAGTTAGGGAAACTCCTTTCTGCTCCGTTTGATGTGTACTTTGACGAAGAAACGGTTGTTGAGCCGGACCTCCTCTTTGTGTCGAAGAAACGGCTATCGATTATCGAGAAGCAACGCGTGAACGGCGCGCCGGACTTGATTGTGGAGGTGCTTTCGCCCAAGACGGAAGACCGCGACCGCGGCTTCAAGTTCCGACGCTACGCGCAGGAAGGCGTGCAGGAATACTGGCTGGCCGATCCGGACAAGCGCGTGGTGGAAGTCTACACGTTGACGCGGACGGGGTTTGAATTGTTCGGCACATTCGCGGACGATGGGGAAGTCCGCTCAAAGATTCTGGAAGGATTGCGCTTTCCGGTAAGCGACGTTTGGAGATGAATCGGACAGGTACTGCCATGAGCACAATTGCCGTTAAATATACTTACCAGGATCTCTTATCGACGCCCGACGACCGGAACCGCTACGAAATTTTCGAGGGAGAACTCGTCGTGACACCCGCGCCGTCTGTTGTACACCAAACAGCTCTGGGCAATCTCCATTTCATCATTTCGCAGTATGTCAGGAAAGGAGATCGGGGCAAAGTTTTTCTCGCTCCCTGCGATGTGTACTTTGATGAGGAGACCGTTGTAGAGCCCGATCTGCTCTTTGTCGCCAGGGACCGGCTCACGATTGTCGACAAGCAAAAAGTGAACGGCGCGCCAGACTTGATTGTGGAGGTGCTTTCGCCCAAGACGGAAGACCGCGACCGCGGCTTCAAGTTCCGACGCTACGCGCAGGAAGGCGTGCAGGAATACTGGCTGGCCGATCCGGACAAGCGCGTGGTGGAAGTCTACACGTTGACGCGGACGGGGTTTGAATCGTTCGGCACATTCGCGGACGATGAGGAAGTCCGCTCAAAGATTCTGGAAGGATTGCGCTTTCCGGTAAGCGACGTTTGGAGATGAATCGGACAGGTGCTGCCATGAGCATAATTGCCGTCAAATATTCTCACCAGGATCTCTTGTCGACGCCCGACGACCGAAACCGCTACGAAATCTTCGAGGGAGAACTCGTCGTGACACCCGCGCCGTCTCTTGAACATCAAACCATCGTCATGAATCTTTCACGATTGCTCTCGACGCACATCGTTACCAACGATCTGGGAAAGGCATGGGGGGCGCCAGTCGATGTGTACTTTGACGAAGAGACCGTCGTTCAACCCGACCTCCTCTTTGTGTCGAAGAAACGGCTATCGATTATCGAGAAGCAACGCGTGAACGGCGCGCCGGACTTGATTGTGGAGGTGCTTTCGCCCAAGACGGAAGACCGCGACCGCGGCTTCAAGTTCCGACGCTACGCGCAGGAAGGCGTGCAGGAATACTGGCTGGCCGATCCGGACAAGCGCGTGGTGGAAGTCTACACGTTGACGCGGACGGGGTTTGAATTGTTCGGCACATTCGCGGGCGATGAGGAAGTCCGCTCAAAGATTCTGGAAGGACTGCGCTTTCCGGTAAGCGAAGTCTGGAAGTAACCCGCCGCATCATCCAAACACAACTTTTCCCACCTCGCATTCACCACAACGCTCCTCGGTGCAATAGAACTTGTAAAGTTGGATCACGCCTTGCTGCGCGCTCATCGAGCTCAACTTTATCCGTCCCCGCACCAACTGTTTCTCCATCAGCCGTGTGATGCTGTTGTCGCTTCCCGCAGCATACCACCCGTAGAGTCGAAGCACACCATCCCGCACCGCCTTGTCCTTAAATACCCTCGCGTAGAGCAAGCCAATCGGAATCAGCACATTGACGACAATTTCATCGATGCGCGTCGACCCGAGCGGGCGTATCGGACGCGACGTCGGCTCGTCGAAATGGTAGTGCACGGACCAGAACGGATGGCGGTCGAGCGCGAAGAGGGCATGAAGCTCCGTGCGCATCCGTGCCGCGTCGGAGGAGGACTTGAAGACGCGAATGGTTGTGCGGAAGAAGTCATCGTTGAGAATGTTCTGTACGATGCCTGCGGCTGCGGCCAGCCGTATCGTGGGCATATTCACCGGTCGCGTCGGGAAGAAATGCCAGTCGCCAGCATGGAGCACTTCCGCGCGATATCGCGTGCGAATCTCATTCCACGTCCGAATCAACGTGCGCGCATACGCACGCGAGTCTTTATGCCGCAGAGAGCGGATCTTCGGAAGCAGCCCCGCCACGCCGAACAGCAGCGCTTCGACCATCGTCGGGTTCTTCTCCGCTTCAACTTCCCTGATGCGGTCGAGCGTTGCATTCTCCGCCACACGACAGAACGCATCCTGGTTCTTACTGTAGCCGAGCGCTTCCATGATGCCTTCGTACAGCATCTGTTCCCACGGCAACTTGTCGGCAAGGTCTTTCTGCGTTAGCTCCTTCAGCACGGGGGGAATATCCTCCGGCTTTCCTTCGAACCGCACGCCGTACCGCCGGAACGGTTCTCGTGTGGAGAGAATGCGTTCCTGCGCGAGCTGCTTGAGTCGCTCCTCAAACCGTCGCAACTTTAGCTCCAACCGTTCCAGCGCGAGGTGATCGATCCATTTGCGAAGAAGCTCCGGTTCCACGCCGTCGTTCCGTCCGAAACACTTGATCTGTTCCGCCCGACGCGCTCGTTCATCGAGGATTGTCTTGTTCCAGATCGAGCGGATGGATTCGGAGAGGAAGGCGTTGAGCACGAGGACGGGAATCGACCGCCCGCTCTGTGCTGTGGTGGGAGAGCGCGTGGGGTCTCCTTCCAACACGACGTGGAGTATCACTTTGTTGTAGGCCGGATCGGTTTGATGGCGGTGCTGGATCCACTCGGCCGCGTCACGATGAATTTCAACATCGCCCACGAAGGTGATGCCGTCGATCTTGACTTTTGCGTTGAGGAAATCCGGCCCGCTGCCGAGGTTGAGCGTCCCCGTCTCGAGCACACGCACCGGACGACCGTCTGTGGTCTTGAGCGCGGTGTGATGCAGGTACTGCTGCGACCAGATGTGCCGCAGAAAACGCTCGTGCAATCGGTTTGAACGAGGCTTCATGGCAGAAGAAGGTGAATAGGAGAACAGTGACTGGCTGAACGGCCTCAGCCGAAAAATTCCTCTTGGTGTGCCCGGATGTGTTCGAACAGCATTGTCGCTTCCGCGCGCGCAGCGTCGGCAAAGTTCAGACCGCTGGATGCATACAGCACGCTGCGGCTCACGTTGATGACTGCTAAATCTCCTTTTGCTGTGCATCCATACCGCACCGCATCCCGCAGGTCGCCCCCCTGCGTGCCGACGCCGGGGATCAGCAGCGGCGCGTTGGGTGCAAGCGTTCGTATGCGCTGAAGCTCGCGTGGGTGCGTTGCACCGGCTACGAATCCGATGCCTCCTTTTTTACTCCACCTCATCGCTGTTTGCACAACGCGTTCGTACAGCGGTTTGCCTCGCACGGGGAGGCGTTGGAAATCGTGTGAGCCGGGATTCGACGTGAGCGCAAGGAGAAAGACACCACGACCCCGTCGCTTCAGAAACGGCTCAATGGCATCATGTCCCATGTAGGGATTGACGGTGGCGGCATCAAAGCCCAAGTCATCGAAGAGCGCTCGGGCATAGTGCTCGCCGGTGTTCTGAATATCCCCCCGTTTGCCATCGCCGATCGTGCGGATGTGTTTTGGAATGTAGGCGAGCGTCTCACGCAGCACATGCCAGCCGAATTCTCCTAAGGCTTCGTAGAAGGCAAAATTCAGCTTGTAGGCGCACACCAGCGACGCCGTGGCGTCGATGATCTCTCGATTGAAGTGGAGCACACCGTTGGGATGCGTGCGCAGATGATGCGGCAGCAATTCGGCGTCGGTGTCGAGTCCGATGCAGAGAAGAGACCGCGTTTCCTTTTGAGTTCGCCGGAGTAGTTGTGCAAATGTCATAGTGCATTGTTCGTGTTGAGATTCCTCAACGGTCTTTCTCTGTAATTTCTACTCACAACGGCCTCGCTCAATGATTGCCATTACTGCCATCTACCTTTATCTACCTTCTGCTGTCTGTACACAGGCACCACAAGCAGGTGTTGAAAAAACAACTTCATTTGCCCGCTAAACACCTGCCTGCTGCAGGCAGGCGCGAACGAACGCGAAAAAGAAACATATTAGCGTCTTTCGCGTGGTTTGTGGGCAACGCTTTTGACTGTTTCAACACCTGCAAGTCTTACTACTTGGTACTTTATACTTCACTACTGAAAATTCTTCCACATCATGGACTCTACCGGCTTGATACTCCGTTTGTTGTATTTTGCGCTCTTCTTCTTCGAGTACGGTACCGCAACCTCTCCCGACACCTCAAAGTAAATCAACTGCCCGATCGGCATGCCGGTATAAATGCGCACGGGTTGTCGCACGGAGATCTCGAGCGTCCAGGTGTTGCAGAATCCCACATCCCCCTTTCCTGCCGTCGCGTGAATATCAATGCCCAACCGTCCGATGCTGCTCTTGCCCTCCAGAAACGGCACATGGCGATGCGTCTCCGTGTACTCGTGCGTGACGCCGAGATAGAGTTTGCTCGGGACGAGAATCAGTCCCTCGGTCGGAATCTTGAAGTAGCGCACCGTATTGTGTTTCCTGCTGTCGAGGATTTCGTCATTGTACATTGCCAACCAACGGCCGAGGTGTACATCGTAGCTGTTCGAGCCGAGATAGCGCCGGTGAAACGGCTTGATGACGATGGAGCCGCGCTTCATCTCTTCAAGGATGCGTTTGTCGGAAAGGATCATGGCGTGTGCCCCGGGGTGGACGTGGCAAGCGAAAGCACAAGCTGACCGACGAGCATGGCCAGCACAAGAAGCGAGACGGAGACAAACCTCCAATCGCGCAGCAGGCTGAAGGAAATCGTCGTTGCAGTGACACGCATAAACGGCGTAAGCATCAAGAGAAGCAAGCCTGTGTACATCATCATCAAGGCGACGGCGTTGGCCGTTGCACCGAACGAGCCCGCTACAAGACGCGCGAACAACTCTACGAGCGAGGGGTTCACCAGAGGAACTGCAACGGGTGTGTCTTGCAGGGCGGCAATCGTCAATCCCCCCACCATAAGGATGGTACTCAAGCCGACGCCGATGCGGAGTGTTTTGCTGATCCATCGTTCGTAGGATTGAGATGGAACGGCTGCGGCCGGCGTGGGATTGTTCATAGTCATGGCTTAACGAGTAAACATCTGGATGGAAACGACGATGAGCACGATGATAAAAAGAATTGTCATCGTCCGGCCTTGAATCCGTTTGGCGAGTACGATGCCGGCCATCGACCCGAGGAACACGCCAAGCACCGCCGACGACGAGAGCACGGGGTTGATATTGCCGTGCGCGAAGTAGAGAAATGCGCTTGCCGCAGCCGTCACGCCGATCATAAAATTGCTTGTGGCGGTAGCCACCTTCATCGGCACGCCGGAAATGAGATGCATGGCCGGCACCTTAAAGATGCCTCCGCCCACCCCCAGCAGACCGGAAATCGTGCCGGCGAACAACGAGATGCCAAGCGTCTCACGAATACGGCGCACACCGTACGGCACCACGGCGTTCACGGCATCGTCGAAGTATGTGCCGCTCAATCGGCCGCGGGGCTGAATTCCTGCGGCCCGCTCCGGTCTGCGGAGCCGGTACCACATAAGGAGCGCTACCGCAAGCATGATGACAGCGAAAATTTTCGAAAGCCGGCGCTCGTCTATACCGTGCGCCACAAGAGCACCGACGATTGCCCCAAACACGGTGGCAATCTCCAACACCATGCCTAACCGCACATTCACCAGACCGCGCTCGACGTTCACCGCTGCGGCTGCACTCGAGGTGGCGATGACGGCGATGAGACTCGTTGCAACGGCCTGGTGCATCGGGACGCCGACGACGAGCACGAGAAACGGCACGAGGAAGAGTCCGCCGCCGATGCCGAGCAACGCCCCGACCGTGCCAGTAACGAGTCCGCCGCAGAACAATAAGAGCAATGAAAGAGAAGACATACCGGTAAGTCCCACGTTGCGGGATTGGTTTGTGGGGCGCTCCGCGTGTGGGTTCGATGATACAGAAAAGATGGGTGAGTTTCAATTGAGGAAAAAAACAGACTAGGTGAACGGCGATCAGATTTCGCTTGAATTGACCTTTGTTGACAAATCGTGAATCAAGGCGGGATTGTCTGGCGGATGAACAACGTAATCACTATTTCGTAGTTGATCATGGGCGTTTCTAACCGGCTGGGAATGACTTCTCCAGTCCCTGCACTTTTGAGAGCAGCGTTGCTGCCTGATCGCCGAGGCGAGCGTAGACCGTCCTCTGGAGCGTAGGACTGTCGATGAGGTTGTGGATCGTTGCCACGAACATCAATGCTCCGATGGCGGCGTACGGAGGCCCGAATGTCTTCCGCAACGGTATTGCGCGCACCACCCGAGGACGCTCACGCCACTCCAACGATTGATCGATGTAAATAGTCGATGTCTCGTCAACCCGCTCGAACACCCCGTGGCTACGGAGCTCTCGTAATCCATCCTCAGATACAACAACGACGAAGCCCGGACACCCGATACCGGTGTAGCCGATCGGATTTGGACTGAGCCAGATCTCGGAGGAGGAGAAGCCCGATCCTTGCGTAACGGGATTATCGTTCTTCTGCGTAACGTGAAGGCCGGAGAGAATTGCAGCATGGCAGATTGCAGTCGCGGCAGATTGTACTCGTTCTCCCGCGCTCCCGGCAAGAATGATACTGACCGGTTTTTTCAGGTGCGGCTTTCGGGAAACTACAACCGTGTCCGGGAGAGATTTTTCGACTTTCTGTTCAGCGTGTTTCACCAGAGCGAGACGTTCCGCGTACGTCAAACGCTCGTTGGAATCGTTCAGCACTCCCATCCTCCACTGGTTCCGCTCTGCTACCTCCACGAGCTTGTTTCCGGTCAGCTCATTCATCGGTACGGCATATTCTGTACAGAGTTCCAGGATCTCGACCGCTGCGAAACCCTTGAATTCCACTGCGTGCTGAAGCGTTGCAGAGAGCGATGGGTCAAGAGCTGAAACTCGTGCAACGAATGGAGCGTGGCTGTCCTTCAGTATCTCACACAAGTTCGCCGGCGGAACGATGTTGCCCCCGGGCGTCGTGGAGGTTCTGAAACGCTCCGGCGTCAATCCCGACCCTTGCCCGCCCGTCATCCCATAGACAAAATTGTTGCAGATCAGAACGGTGATGTCCGTATTCAGCATGGCCGCGTGGACAAGATGCAGCAGGCCGATCATCGCTCCGCCGTCTCCGATCAAAACAATCGTTTTGAGCCTTCCGTTGGCGAGAACAGAGTCCGCTAATGCAATCCCCGTGGCAAATGCCGTTGACCTTCCGTGTGTGGTGTGGACGGTGTGGACCTCGCCAAACAGGGCATCCGCCAGACCAATACAACCGATGTCCGTTACAAGCACAACATCCTTCGGCGGAATTTGCAGAGCGACGAGGGCTTCGCTCAGCCTGCGGAGAACGATCGTATGACTGCAGCCCTTGCAGAACGGGAACTGCGGGTTGTCCACAAGATACGACGTGCGTGCTGCAGGCATTCCGGTTGTGTTGATCGGGATGTCCATCGGCGTCATTATTTCAAAAGGATTGCAGCGAGAATTTTTTGCGGCGTGATCATCGAACCTATGGAATTGACACCAATGACCTGCCGGCCATTGCAATAGCGTTCCAGAACGGAGCGGTAGAGTCCGTTAAGGTTCTCTTCCGCAACGATCACACGCTCTACCTTCTGGAGCGCATTGGTTATTATTTTCACAGGGACTGGAAAGAGCGAAAGGATGTTCATGGACGAGACCTTCCGGCCCTGTCGGCGCGCCTCAACAACGGCCTCCCGCGCAGCTCGGCTCGTGATTCCGTAACTCATAACCAGCGTGTTCGCTGACGCCTGAAGGTCGGTATTGACCACAGCAAGATCGCCTGCACGCCAGCGGATCTTATCCTCAAGGTGCCGTAACATCTCGACTGTCTCGGTCGAATTCTTCTGGAGCCTCCCCTGTTTGTCATGGGCAGAACCAGTGGCCGTCACTTTTCGCTCTCCACCGACCGGCGCAAACACCGGAACCTCATGGCTCGCATCGATAGAGTACGTCCCCCACCGCCGGTGTTTGTTGTGTTCTCCCTGCGTCCGGAATGCAAAATTCGTGAGCCGTTCCTGCGATGTTACTGCCGGCAACGTTGAGTAGTTCACACTTTCAATTGTCATCCCAACCTCTTTGTCGCTCAACACGATGACGGGCGTGCGCAACAGCTCCGACCACGTGAAGGCAAGAATCGTAAGTTCGTAACAATCTCGCGCGTTGGTGGGACACAGGATCGGAATCGTGTACCCACCCGAAGTGCAGAATTCCGCAAGCAGCACATCGCCCTGTGCACCTTGCGTCGCTCCGCCTGTGCTGGGGCCAAGTCGCTGCACGAGCGCGACAACAAGCGGCGTTTCCGTCATCAACGCATACTGCACGGATTCGGTCATCAGCGCCCAACCCGGACCGGACGTTGCCGTCATGGCTTTGTATCCACGCATGGATGCACCGATGCAGTACGCGATGGCGGAGATTTCATCCGGCGCACTGAGCGCGAGGCCGTTGTGCGCGGGAAGTTGGTCAACCATCGTCTTGAAGATTCCTGTGGCGGGGGTGATCGGGTAGCCGGCAAAGAATCGACAACCTGCCTGGATGGCTCCCTCCGCAATCATCTGGTTACCGGAGCGGAGTCGAATGGTATGTTCAACGTGGCGGGGCATGCACAGTTCGTCGCTTCACGCCTACACGCCGGCTGGGTCAAATGAGGAATACAGACGGTTGATCTGTGCGACAGTCTGGTTGATACGCTCGCGTCGTTTTTCCGCGAGCTCTGCGATGAATGCGCGAACATCCGGCTTGTCGCACCGGCGGAGGATCTCATCATAGAACTTCCCAAGCTCAGATTCACGCCGCAGCGCCTCCATCAGCAGCCCGCAGTCGTAGCGGCATTCATGGTCGCAGCGGAGTTCGTCAGTCTTGATCCGTAGTCTCATACTTCGTTCTGCAGGTTGTCCTTTCATCTCAACGATGGACAAGTAGCGTGCCATCCGTGTTTGCCCAAAAATGGGCATAGTTTAGGCATTCCCATTGCACGATGCCATTTCTTCAATCACCCATTCCCGTTTTTAAGAATGTCGTTTTGCTGGCTTAAAAACAGTGGAAATCTCTCGAATGAACTACCTCTCCGTATTTCATCGATGCCTCGCGCCTTTTTTGTTTTCTTTGACCTATCCGCCGCTCTACCGTTCAATCCAGGATAGGCGCCCGGAAGCGAAGTTCGGCCGAACAACGGGCAGCGGGAATTGCTTCGCCGCAGCGTATTCCCACCCACGATCATCAAAGGCAAGTCCGTTCCACCCTTGTTGCAAGTGAGGCGAGACGGTCCACGTCGAGTCCGAGAGAAGCGTCCTCGTCGTCCCGTCACGAAACGTGAGTTCTCCGTAGAGATTGAACCCCGCCGACCCGGGCTCATCGTAATTCGCAACCTCCACGGCAACGATGTTCTTTCCGGCACGAAGATACCGGCTGACGTCCCATGCTTTCACGCGCTGATGCTCGACAATGAGCGAGAGCGAAGGCCGCGCGGCCACCTCGCCAACCTCCGTCTCATTCACCCACAGCCTCGCATGCGTATCGCCGATGAGCTGAACCATCGCTGCGCTTGGCTGCTCGTGAAGCTCAAGCGTGTAACGAAAGTATGCGCGGGGAACCTGCGCGGCTGCTGTGTCTTGTGCTCGCGGGTTCGTCAGGCCATGGTAAATCCACTCGCTCGGAATACGCGGATCGATTTGCGCGTCGCCTCTTCGAATTTGCTCTATGGTTTCGTTCCAGTACGCCGCCTGCCGGTCGTAGCGCTGCAACAGAAGCTCCAGGCCGGCCTCACGGTTAGATTGTTTCCAGAGCCGGGCGAACTCCTCCTTGAGCGATTGAAGCTCCGGAACGACGCCGCTCATCAGCTGAAGGGCTGCTCGCTGAATCGAGTCGCGATTGACCGTCGTGCTGCTGCTCATCATCGTCCGAACGCGCTTCCCCATCGTCAGCTTCTTCGCAAACCACAGATTGAGCCGACTGATAAACTCGAGATGCGCAACCTGGTCATGATTCTGCGTGGCCTGCTTCTTGAGCTCCGCGAGAAGTGATTGCACCAGCGGCATCGTTGACTCAATGCTCTCCACGCGCACAAGATAGTTCATACTTGACGCCCCGCTTTGCGGGGGCAACATCGGGTGGCGCCAGAGTTCATGCCAGGTGTATCTGTTGAACGGCTGGGAGAGGAGGTGATACACAGCGATCGCGTCGGCGGGATTGTTGACGCCGAAGAACTCAGAGAAGAATTTCCGGTTGAACTCCGTCCGGCCGTCCGCCAGAGGCGGGTCGGGCTGCCACGCGCACTCTGCCGTCCACGCGTAGCCCCAGAAGTTCAGCTCGCGCAACGCCTCGCCGCCGAAGTCATTCCAGTTGGAAGTCAGGACCCCCAGCGACCCGTTACGATACCCACTACGATTGAAGGCTCGGACGTTAACAAACGTGTTGAGATAATCGGGGAAGGGCCCGGTGAAATTCATGACAGCCGGAGAAACCACAAACGGCACGCCCGACATTTTGAACGTCTCGGCGCTCGCATAGGTCTCGGCTGCATGATACTGCCAATCCATAACGATGACGTCCTTAGGGAGTTGCGGAATAACAGCAGGGTGCTTTAAGAGCATATCACCATACAGCATCGGCTTTTTCCTGTATTTCCTGAGGATTTCGAAGACACGCTTGTAGTGGTTTGCATGAACGGTCGCAATATCGCTTGCCGCGACGCGCTGCATGCTGGCTCCTTTCCCGACATCCCACGATTCGTCCGCGCCGATATGAACGTAGGGGGAACTGAACGCCTGCGCGACCTCGCCGATGAGTTCATCCAGCAGGCGGTAGGTGCGGCCGTCGGAAACGTTGAGCGTGTGTGCGCCGGGGAACTCCGCATACACAGCATACTCGGGCAGGAGAAGAATGTTCTCCCAGTGGCCGAGCGTTTGGAAGATGGGGATGAGTTCCACGTGATGTTGGCGCGCGTAGGCATCGAGCTCCTTCACTTCTGCCGCCGTAAGGGCGCCGCGGCTTTTCCCGATGGGGGGATGCTTTCGGAACGTGAAAACATCCTCCATGTAGAGTGCATAGGTGTTCAGTTTATAGTGGGAGAGGAAGCGGATGATCTTTTTGAAGTTGTCGAGCGTCGAGATTTGTCCGCGGCTGATATCGTCCGTGATGCCGCGGATTTTCTGTACAGGCCAATCGTGAACGCTCACCGCGGGAACCAACACGCTTCTGCGTTGACGCTCGATGATTTGCAGCAGCGTCATCGCTCCGTAGAAGCGTCCGCGCGGGGATTCTGCGAGAATCACGACGCCGTTTGTGTTCGCGTCAAGGAAATATCCTTCCTCGCGCATTGCTGAACTCATTCTTCCCCCACGCGCTCGCAGTTGCTCGGCGCCAAACTCCGACCTCGGCGTGCCGATGTAGACATAGTTTGCCGACATCCTCCGCAGCGCGCTCTCCTTCACAACGTTCTGTTCGCGTCCGCGAAGTTCTTCCACACCCTTCACGATATGCTCGGCAGCCCATGCGTCGTCCGCTTTCGTTCCTTCACCAAGCACGATGCGTGTTTGCGATGTGATACGGTACGCACCCGATCGGATTTGCACGTTCTGTGGAGTAGGAATGACGCGAAGCGATTGTGCTTCTGACGATTCGTGTTGATTGGCGAGGCTGAACGAGAGACACCAACATGACGCAAGCAGTAAGACCAGAGTCTTCATGACTGCACCTTGAACGCGACGTGAATGTGGGGGTAGAGCGTTACACGAGGGTCGTTGCCCTCGTGCAAGCAGCATGAACCGGAGAGTGTGATGGTTCGACGAGAGCGGGGCGGCGTGCTACGCTCCGTCGGCGTCCGCTCCTTCTTTCATTTTGGCTTTCCGTTCTTGAACTTCGTTCCGAATTTCTTGCGCCTTCCGTTTCAGCACGGCCATGTGCTTCCGGACGCGCGTGCCGGCCGCTTTGTTTCCTTTGTTGTAGAACTTCTCAAAGTCCGTGCGAAACGTTTCAACAAGATCCAGCAGTTCCTGGTGACGACTCATGCCTTTCGTGTCCTTTCTTCATTATTGGCGTGCTTGGTTTTCTTATCTTTCTCGACAATCCGTTTTGCGCGTTCGGCTGCTACCATCAGTCGGTCCATCGTCGCCCAGCGCCGGTCATACAATCGCTTGAGCTTACGCGGCTTGCGCTTGGCAAGCACATACGACGCCATGATCGGTAGGGCAATCGTGGAATCAAGATATGCAACGATGGTGTTGGGGAGTTCGTCCGGGTCGATCTTTCCCCAGCTGACCGCCTCCGACGGAGTTGCTCCGGAAAGCCCGCCGGTATCGGGGCGTGCATCGGTTATCTGTACGAAGAAATCATGCCCTTTTTCTTTGATCTTCAGGACTTCCTGAATCTGCGGTTCGGTTTGTAAGAGGAAATTCTTCGGCGACCCGCCTCCAAAGATCAACACGCCGCTGCGCCCTCCCGTTTGCTTCGCCTCCAAAACGATGGCCGCCGTCTCGTTGACATCAGCCAGTACATCGAATTGACAACGGTTACCGTAAAGCGCCGTCTCCGCTACGTTCATCCCGATGGAGCTATCACCGGGAGATGGTGTATACACCGGCACCGCACATTCGTACGCCGTGGCAAGAATGCTGCTGTGGGGAAGCCGCAACACCCGCTCGCGTTCGCGGATGTAGTTCCCTAACTTATAGTGGAACTCCGCCGTGCTCATCGCTTTCTGGAATTCCGGCTGGCTGATCACCTGCCGATAGAACTCGTCTGTCTCTAACAGCACGTCATAGTCGAACAGAATATCATAGATGCGGATGACCTCTTCGCGCCGCAAGATACGGTCGTCAATGAACGGAGAACCGCGATGAAGGGAAAGACCGATAGCAAAATGGGTGTCGTGGTAGAGATTAGCGCCGGTACTGACAATCCAATCGACGAACCCAGCTTTCATCAACGGCACAATGCACGAGCCACCGAGCCCCGCCGGTGTGAGAGCGCCGGTGAGACTGAGACCAATGGTGACATCCGGTTCGAGCATCTTATCGGTAAGAAGCTGGCAGGCCTCGCGGAGACGGCTGGCATTGTACGCCTGGAAGTGCCGGTCGACAAGCTCAACGACGTTGATGTTTTTCTTGATGGGGCGGGGATCGATTTTCTTACCGCTGAGAAAAGAGGCCTTCCTGGATGGCATTCGAACCTTTCAGTCCTCTGACGGTGAGAGTGGTAAAAAACGAACAGCGAAAAATATAAGGATTTTGGCCTTGAAGTCAAGCAAAAACGGCGGACTCTCGGGAGCCGCTGTCAGTCAACCAGCACGCTTCCGCCGTTCACATTGACTGTTGCGCCGACGATGTGGCGGGAAAGATCGGACGCGAGGAAGAGCACAACATCGGCAATGTCAGTCGGTGCTGCAATGACGCCGCGCGGAATGACAGATTCGACCTCACGACGCGTGCTCCGCTTCTTCATCACCGACGCCGTCATGTCCGTGTCGACCCATCCGGGCGCTACAGCGTTGACGCGGATGTTGTGCGGGGCAAGCTCAACAGCTATCGACTTTGTGAAAGCGATCATTCCTCCTTTCGATGCAGCGTAGTGTGAGTAGAACGCTTCACCGCGCTGGCCGGCTGTGCTTGCAATGTTGATGATCGCGCCGCCGCGTTTCTTCATCAAGCCAACGACTTCTTTACAGAAAAGAAACGCGCTCGTAAGATTGACGGCCATTGTCTCGTCCCATTCTCGACCCGTCATGCGTTCAAGCGGCCCGCGCTTCCAGATGCCCGCGTTGTTGACGAGAATGTCGACTCGCCCAAAGTGTTCCTTCGCCGAGCGAACTGCTCGACGCACATCTTTTTCTGATGCTACGTTGGCTTTCACAATCAGGCAATCACGATCGAGTCGCGCGATCTCATCCGCGACGCCGCGGGCAGCGGTGAGGTGGGATTGGTACGTGAGGACGATGCTCGCTCCGGCCTCTGCCAACCGAACGGCAGTAGCAGCCCCAATTCCCCGCGAGCCTCCGGTGACAAGCGCTACACGCCCTCGCAATTCGATGGCAACTGATTGTCTGGCTACCATAGGTCGTCCTTCAGAATTAGTAATAGTAATCGTTCTCAAATATGCGTTTTTTCAGCCATTTTTCAACTTTTGCTCTTGACATCTTTCTCTTATCGGACTAACTTAGTCCGGTTTTGAACTTGGACTAAGTTAGTCGGATTAGTCTTCAGGCTGGCAAACTGATAATGGGAATTCTTCCCATCCCATTCAACAAGATTCTTCTTGAGGTCTTTACGAGAAAAGGGATGGGTCTTTGAAGCTCGGCCTGTTTCTCTCACCAACATCACTTTCTCTTGAGGTATGTTATGATGAACCACATTTCCCGCTTCTTCTCCTGCATGGCATTGCTTGCCCTCTTTGTGGCCACTGTGGTGAGCCAGCCATCCGAATCAATCCTTACGGGGGGCTTGCGCGGTCAAGTTCTCGCGAAGGAAACCAACCAGCCACTCGTCGGCGCCAACATCGTTGTTGTCGGGACGCGCTTCGGGACATCAACGAATGAGGCCGGAGGGTTTGTGATCCCCAATCTTCCTGTCGGGACCTACACCGTTCAGATCACCATGCTCGGTTATGCTGAAGCAAGCTACACCGTGACAGTGCGCGATGGTGAAGTCGCATCGCTCGACGTTGTGCTCACAGCGCGTCCGGTCGATTTGCCCCTCGTTGAAATCGTGGGTTTACACCCTGCGGTAATCATGAATATTCCCGGCAGCGCCAACGTGCTGAGTCGGCGCACGCTAGAAACCAGCCGCCCGTTTACCGTCAACGAAGCGATACGCAAGCTTCCGGGGGTGAATGTGCGCGATGAAGAGGGTTTCGGATTGAGACCCAATATCAGTATTCGCGGCCTCAATCCCACCCGTACTACGAAAGTTACGCTGCTCGAAGACGGCGTTCCGCTCGCCTACGCGCCTTATGGCGACAATGCAAGCTACTTCCACCCACCCATCGACCGCTTCGAGCGCATCGAATTACTGAAAGGCGCGGGACAGATCCTGTTTGGGCCGCAAACGATCGGCGGCATCATCAACTATATCACGCCGGCGCCGCCGGATGCGCTCGGCGGTTTTGCCTCCGTCACCATCGGCACGCGCGACCATTTCCACGGCAAGGTCCGGCTGGGTAGTCATCGCATGATGCTGGACTATACCCGCAAACAGGGGGACGGCGCACGCGACAATACTCATTCGCAGCTGAACGATTTGAACTTCAAGGCGGTAGTAGGAATGGGCGGAAGCCAAGCACTTACGTTGCGTGCCAATGTATTCACCGAAAAATCTATTGTAACCTATAGCGGGCTCACGGAGGCTGAGTTCCGCAACTTCGGTCCGCGCTATAATCCATTCAAGAACGACCGCTTCGACATCAAGCGCTATGGTACTTCCGCCACTCATAATCTGCAGTTGAGCGAGAACGCCTTGCTGACCACCAACCTCTACTACTCCCATTTCGACCGCGACTGGTGGCGTCAATCGAGCACGACCACCGATGCTCAAGGCGGAGCGGCCGGCACTAGGTTTCGTGATGCCCGTCTTGCAGGTAGGCAGGTTAACCCGGACACTCTCAACTCGAACCAGGGCAGGCTGCGCAAGTACACCACCTGGGGCATCGAACCACGGCTGAAGTTTTTGCATTCGGCTTTTGGGGTAAGTGGTAAGCTCCAAGTCGGCGTCAAGGCGCATTTTGAAAACCAGGATCGTAAACAAATAAATGGTGTAGCTCCGACGGCGCGAACCGGCGCAGTGGTGGAGGATAATCTGCGCGAAACCAAAGCCTATTCCGCCTTCCTGGTTCATCGCTTCCTCCTCGGCGACTGGTCCGTCACTCCTGGTCTCCGCTATGAGCACATCGTTTCGTCGCGCACCAACCAGCTTCCAGGTGGCCTCGCTGGTTCGGACAAATTAGGCAAATGGGTTCCCAGTTTGGGCGCGACATGGAACCCTGCCACGACCCTTACGGTCTTTGCCGGCGTACATCGCGGTTTCGCCCCGCCTCGCACCGAAGACATCATCGCTCTCGTTGGTACGGCTACTGACGTCGATGCAGAGGAATCAACCAACTGGGAGCTTGGCGCACGCATGCAACCTACCGAAGGAAGCTTGGTTCAGGTTACTCTTTTCCGCAACGATTTCAAACGCCTGATCGCCGTGGGTTCAATCGCCGCAGGTACCACTCCGCTCGCGCAGGGCGAGGCACTGTTCCAAGGCGTGGAACTGTCCGGCCACTACAGCCTCGAAAGCGGACTTTTCTTCAACGGCGCCTACACCTGGTTGCCTGATGCCGAGCAGATTACCCCCTTTCACCAAGTAGTGGGCGGGGCGGTGATCGCTGGCAGCGCAGCCGGAAATCGTCATCCCTACACTCCGAAACATCTGCTCACTGCCGCTGCAGGCTATCGCGTGGGCGGATTCGACGCTCAGTTGGAAGGCGTGCACGTCTCCGAGCAGTTCGCGGACTTCGCCAACACCATAACGCCCACGACCGATGGTCAGCGCGGCAAGCTTCAGGCCTATACGATTTGGAACGTGGCGCTCAATTATCACCTCGAGCTCGCGCAGACAACGTTTTTCATCACCGTGAAAAATCTTGCTGATAAAACCTACATTGTGGATCGTACTCGCGGCATTCAAGTGGGCAGCCCGAGGCTGATGCACGTGGGGGCCAAATACGCGTTTTGAAACATGCACTGAGAGCGCGCACTTCGGTCTCAAGTGGACGAAGTCCCGTCTCCCGCAACGCGAACGAAGAGTAGGGAACGCACAATAACGGAACAAACAGAAATCACCCGAGTGCTGTTGCCATCGTTGCGGTGAAACCATGAGTAATGAACTCGAAAGGATGGATTCATGACGGATGCCCGCAATGTCGTTTGGCAATCGTTTGATCGACTCGACGCTCATCTCACCAGATGGATGTCCGCCAATGGCGTCTATCTCCTGCGTCTGAGTCTTGGGGCGATCTTCCTCTGGTTCGGGATACTCAAGTTCTTCCCCGGCCTCAGCCCTGCCGAGCACCTGGCGGGCAACACTATTGTCGTGCTTTCGTTCGGCGTGCTCTCCCCTCAGGCAGCGGTGCCCATCCTCGCCACCTGGGAGTCGCTGATAGGGATCGGCCTGCTCTCCGGCGTCTGGCTCCGCGCCACGCTCTTCCTGCTGTGGCTGCAGATGCTCGGCACGGTGACGCCGCTGGTGCTGTTCCCAGAGGCATGCTTCACGTCCATTCCCTTCGCGCCGACGCTGGAAGGGCAGTACATTATTAAGAACCTGGTGCTCGTCAGCGCGGGCCTCGTGATCGGCGCCACGGTGAGGGGTGGCCGCCTCACAGCCGCAATGGAGTCCCCACAACGTGGTCATGGAACGTAATACATCACCGGACCTGACAAGCAGGCCGCATAAGTTGGCAGAGCTGATTGTTGTTCAGCCGGGCGCGGTGGTCAGCCGTACGCTGCTGAACAAACCCGTCGGCACGGTAACGTTGTTCGCCTTCGACACTGGGGAGAGTTTGAGCGAACATACCGCGCCCTACGACGCGCTGGTGCAGGTGCTCGAGGGCGAGCTGGATATCAGCATTGCAACAGATAAACACGTGGTGGCAGCAGGCCAACTCATCCTGCTGCCTGCCAATGTGCCTCATGCATTGTATGCACGCGTGCCGTCGAAGATGCTTTTGACGATGATCCGCGCGTGAATCGCGGACGCAGCAGGTGCGGTGGGGCTTGCATGGTTCGCCGCGTGACGTTCTTCACAAGCACACCGCGTTATAGCACAGATAGATTTCTTCCATATAAGGAGGAGTGTTGGATGTTCCACCAGACGTTTTCATCTCAACGAGTTCATTTCTTATCATCGGTGCTCTTCAAGGCCGTTGCCGTTCTCGTGCTGATGGCGTTCACGACGACGGGGTCGTTCGGTCAAACACCGAAGGAGCTGACGATTGCCTTTCTCCCGCAAAACGACATCAGCACCTTTTTGCCCGATGCGGAAAAGATGGCCGCCGACCTTTCGCGGCGTCTTGGCATTCCGGTAAAGGTCTACGTGCCGAACGACTTCGCCGCTGCGGTCGAAGCGCTGCGCTTTAACCACGCGCAGGTTGCGTTCGTCCCGAGCTGGCCGGGCGTGATGGCCAACCGCGTTGCCGGCGCACGGTTCATTCTCGCCGAAGTCCGTAACGGCAAAACATACTATTACAGTTGTTGGTACGTTCGCGCAGACGCGAATATCAACACGTTAGCCGACTTGCGCGGCAAGAAAGTCGCATTCTCCAGCCCCCTCTCCTCCTCCGGCTATCTGTTCCCCGTTGCAAAGCTCGTGGAAGAAGGCTCATTAAAGGATGGACAGGCTGACCCGAAGTCATTCTTCGGCGAGATTTTGTATTCGGGTGGATACGAGGCTACGCTGCAAGCCATCGCGCGGGGCCATGTCGATGCGGGCGCCGCCTCGGAAGGTGCGTATGAATTGTACCTGACCCCTGCGCAGCGAGCACGCGTGAAGATCGTCGCTCGCCAAGGTCCCATCCCCACACACAGCGTTGTCGTTCATCCCTCGCTATCGCGCGAGTTTGTCGAAACGTTGAAGGCCGCACTGTTGAGTTATTCGAGCGAACAGGATAAGGCGCTCCTCAAAAAGCTGTACGGTGCTGACGCCTTCGCGCCAGTAACGCACGAAGAACACGTATCCCATGTCTACCGGGCTGAGCAGCTCACCGGTTATCAATACAAGGCGGCGCAGCGACCATGAGTGGATCGGGCAAGATGGAACCGATGGGGCGGATTATTCCGCTGGAACAAGCGGTCCCACCTCCAATGATTGTGTTGGACGGGGTGTATGTGGATTACCCCAATCACCCCGATGCGCTTCGCGATGTCTCGCTCAAACTTCATCGCGGTGAGCGCGTTGCCCTCATCAGTCCGAGCGGCTCCGGCAAATCCACGCTGCTCAAAACCATCAACGGTCTCTTACCTGTTGCGCGAGGAACGCGTACCATCAATCTGCGTGGGTTGAACGGCGCCGTATCGTTGGGGGACACAACGCATCCGCATGTGTCGATGGTATTTCAAGAGTTTTCGCTTGCTCAACGGCTACCCGTGTTAACAAACGTGTTGATCGGCAGTCTCGGCCGCGTGGGAGGATGGAGAGGATTGTTTGGCATCTTTCCCAACGAGGATCGGCAGCGCGCCCTGCGGTACATCGACGCCGTCGGATTGCGCGGTCTTGAGCATCGTCGCGTGGCGCAGTTGAGCAGCGGCCAGAAGCAGCGCGTGGCCATTGCCCGTGCGTTGATGCAAGAGCATGAGCTGCTGCTCGCGGACGAACCGGTCGCGAGCCTCGATAACCGTACGTCGTACAGCATTCTTGATCTGCTCGCTACGTTACAAAAGGAGCTGCAGTTCACACTGCTCATTTCGCTCCACGACCTTGACCATGTACGTCAATACTGTACGCGTGTGATTGGCATTCGTCATGGACGCATTGTGTTCGACGGACCAACCTCGACTCTCAACGACCATGCGCTGGAAACTATCTTCGGAGGTGGCGACATTGTGGACCATTACCCCCGTGCGTAAGCTGTTGGTGCTCGCTGTGTTAGTAGTACTTTTTATCTGGGCAGCAAGCGGAACAGGCTTCAGCATTTCCGCACTGTTGATGGGCGTGTCGAACATGGCGGAATTCCTGGCGGGAATGTTTCCTCCCAACACTGCTGCGGCGGGCCCGGCGTGGAAGTCGCTCGTTGAGACCGTTCAGATCGCTTTCCTCGGCTCGCTCATCGGTCTCATCCTTGCGTTCCTTCCGAGCTTCCTTGCAGCGCGCAACGTGAGTCCCGTGTGGCTCACCATTCCCTTCCGCTCGCTTCTCACGGTCATCCGCACCATCCCGATTATTGTCTGGGCGCTGTTGTTCGTTGCTGCCGTTGGGCTTGGGCCGTTTCCCGGCATTCTCGCGACGGCAATGTACACCGTCGGCTTTGTCAGCAAATTATTCTATGAAGCCATTGAAGCAGTCGACACATCGCAGGTCGAAGCCGTGCGGTCAACGGGGGCGTCGCGGGTGAGCGTGTGGCGCTACGGGGTGTTGCCGCAGGTGGCACCGCACTTCTTAGGCTATGCGCTTTACATTTTTGAGTACAATGTGCGCGCGGCAACGGTATTGGGCATCGTCGGTGCGGGGGGGATTGGGTTCTATCTCCTCCATTATATGCGGTCGTTCCAGTACGATATGGCCGCGACGGTCATTCTCATAACGCTTCCCACCGTCATCATCATCGATGGTGCGAGTTTGTACCTGAGAAAAAAAATTGTGTGATTTGGAACGCGACCTGAGTCTGTAACCGCAGTTCGGGAAGAATAAAAAAGGTGCGTCACCCAAACCTTTGGCGAGGGGGTGACACACCGGGTGCAGAAAAGAACCGGGCAGGTAGCCCAGCCCTTTTTGCTTTTGCAAGCTACAAAATAATACCGGGAGAAGCAATATGATAAACGCAGCCTGCGGGTTTCGTATGTTGGCACTCTCTCTTCTCGTGTTCTATACACAATCGGTTGTTCTCTCCCAATCGCTTTCTGGAACGATTATCGGTACTGTTACGACTGAACGAGGAACGCCGCTCGTCGCAGCGAACGTCGTCATTCAAGGAACAACAATCGGAACAGCAACATCAGACACCGGATGGTTCCGCCTCACCAACGTCCCACCCGGAAAACACACCGTGGTAATTAGCTCCGTCGGCTACCGCACGATAACAAAAGAAATAGAAGTGAAGGCAGGCGAGGTCCACACATTCGAAATTGTGTTGTCGGAGGAAACGATCAAATTCTCTCCTGTTGTCATCACAGCAACTCGTACAGAAAAGAATTTGGCAGATGTACCGATTCGAACGTCGGTCATTCCGCAACGTGAAATCAGGTTCTGCGGCGGCTCTGACTTGCGAGCCATTTTTGCTGAACAACCAGGCTTGGCCTTGATTCAAGACCACGGCACAGGAGTTCAAGTGCAAGGATTAGACCCTGCCTACACGCTCATCCTGATCGACGGCGAACCTCTCATTGGCAGAAGAGCTGGAACATTAGAGCTTTCCCGCGTGAGTGTCGGAAATGTGGAGCACATTGAAATTGTCAAAGGCCCCATCTCTTCGTTGTATGGGAGTGAAGCGCTCGCCGGCGTCATCAACATCATCACTGCCGTTCCTCGTAAGCCGTGGTCTGGCTCTCTGGAAGGAAGAGCCGCGCGCTATGACACGTACGACTTGAGCGGAACAATCGAACACGCGGGCAATTGGTTCAGCGGCTCGATCTTTGTGAACAGAAAATCCTCGGCCGGTTATGACCTCACTCCTGCAACAATAAGCCCAACCGTTGCACCGTACACCGATTACACGATGAGTCCAAAGATGAATTTCAACATCGGCGGACAGACCGTGGCGTCCGTGAGCGCTCGATGGTACCACAGCGAACAGAAAAGCCAAGTGTCGGTTTTCCAAAACAATCAACAAGTCCTGCTCAACAATCGGGCGACGCTGACCGATTGGAACGTCGCTCCCAGCATTTCACATCGTTTTCTGAGCGGCATCAAGACAACACTCAAACTCTTCGCAACGAGCTATAAAACACAGAATGAGTTGGATTATCACGCTGGAGGAGTGTACAGCAGAAGTCTCTTTGATCAAGCTTACTACAAGGCCGAAACGCAAACCGATATCCCCATCGCCAACTGGTGGCTTGTATCGCTCGGTGCGGGCGCAATCGCCGAACACCTTGAAGCAGATAGAATTCAAGGAGGCAAACGCGCGGCTGACAGCAAAATCGCCTATGCTCAAGTCGAATGGATTCCAACACCAGCGTTCAATTTCATTGTAAGCGCTCGCTACGATGCTCATCGTGATTACGCAGCGCGGCTCAGTCCGAAAGCTACCGCATTGATGAAGCCGCTCACGTGGCTGCACGTTCGCGCATCAGTGGGGAGCGGATTCAAAGCGCCGACCTTTCAGCAATTGTACCTCGATTTCACAAATCCGGGTGTCGGATATTCTGTGTTCGGATCAGTTGGTGTCAAGGAACTGATTGCCAGACTACAAGAACAAGGACAGATTCGAGCCATCTTGATCGATCCCCAGAGTCTTGAAACAATTCGCCCCGAAAATTCGATTTCCTACAACGCGGGGTTAGAGATAACTCTTCCCTTCGACGGTTTCGCTTCGTTCAACATTTTCAGAAACAACGTTCGGGATCTCATCGAAGCCAATCCGGTCGCTCTCAAGACCAACGGTCAGAGTGTTTACACGTACTTTAATCTGAACAAGATTTTCACTCAGGGCATCGAGGCGGAATTGACCGTTCGAGGAATCAAAGGCTTTTCTTTCACACTTGGCTATCAGTACCTCGAAGCGAAGGATGAAGAAGCGCTCGAATGCATTCGTGCTGGGGAGATTTTCAAAGTGGGAAGCGCCGGCCGAATCCGCCCCGTGCAGGAAGCGGAGTATGGTGGACTGTTTCATCGATCCGCTCATTCCGGCGTTGTGAGGCTTGCCTACGAGCATCCGGCAACCGGTACCGCGATCTCCCTTCGGGGCGTTCTTCGCGGCAGGTACGGCTTTGCAGACCGCAACCTTAACGGCGTACTCGATGACGACACTGAGTATGCACCCGGTTATGCATTATGGAATGCTTCGGTTATACAAGAGATAACGAATTTCATCTCGCTTCAGATTGGAGTTGATAATCTTCTCAATAAGAAAGATCCGCAACGGCTCTCTTCCGTCCCGGGACGAATATTCTATGCGATAGCACGCATCAATGTTTCCAGTTCATCGGAATAATCATTCACAACTTTTTCAGGAGGCTCCTATAATTCGACTATATATTCTCACAATCTGCTCAACACTGATCATCGTCTCTGGCTGTAAAAAGTATCGTCGAGCCTGACCCTGTCGAACCGCAAGGTCGCGTGACGTTGGTGAAAGATTTGCCCGCAGATACTGCCAGGAGTGGTCGATTCACCTTCTTCAGCTTACGCGATAGCTCGGTTGTATCGAATGCCGATTTGGCTACAACAAAATGGGATCTTGGGTTTCGTGCCACCACCATCATCATCAACGGCGGAGTGAGCGGACCCGGACGTGCAGCGGCAATAGTGATGACGGGAACAGACTTCAATGCACTTTCAACTGCGCCGGTTTCAGGGTATGTAACAGACAGCTTGACAAGAAGGGCGATCAGCGGATGGTTCACGTACACCGGTGCTTCACCCACGCCGCCGAAGCACGCGGTCATTCCGAATCCAGGAACCGTCATCGTTCTCCGTACAGCAGACGGCAAGTATGCGAAGCTCGAGATTCTGAGTTATTACAAGGGAGCGCCGAATCCGATTCCGTACGATGCAACAACCAGCATACCGACGGTACCGCCGCGGTATTACACGTTCCGGTATTTTTATCAGCCGGATGGATCTCATAGGCTTCAGTGAAGACAAGAATTCTCGTACTGCTGAAATTCCGTCTATCCTATCAACGACATCGATGAGAAAGGACTCTGAAATGAAATCGTTCAAACACGTTGCAGTAACGTTGTTTCTCATGACGCTTGTTTTGTGTTCAAGCGCGTTGGGTCAAGTATCAACTTCAAAGAGTACAAAGACCACGTCCTTGCTGCTCGTGGGGCATGGTAGCGTGGCGACGGATTTTCCAAGGCTGAGCGAATATTTCAAGCTCCGTCGCGAGAATATCGATGAGGCTCGGAAGATCAAAGAGGATATGGCACACTGGCCGCGGAATGAACAGAATGATAAGTACTGGGCAGGCATCGTCAAGATAGCGAGGGAAATTGAACGGGCAGGAGTGTTTCGTTCCGTTCAGTTCGCGTTCAATGAGATGTGTGCGCCCACCGTGGAAAGCGCATTAGCCGAGCTGATGAAGGAACGACCTGATACAATCATCGTCACGAGCATTATGATCACGCCCGGCGGCAGCCACTCAGAAAAGGATATCCCCCGTTCGATTCAGAGCTTCAAGGAGCAGCATCCTGATATCGGTACCGTCGTCATCTACGCATGGCCGTACGACATAGGATTAATTTCATCGCTTGTTATTGAGCATGTGAGAAGCCACATACAACGGAACTGACCGAAGGAGAAGCGCTATGGGATTGTTTAGAAAAATTCTTGCCTGCCAACTGCTCGCATTTGCCCTGACGGTAGCAGCGGACAAGGCGTACGAAACCGGTTTCCTCATCGTCGCGCCCGACCGGGGTTTTATGGGAAATGAAGAGCTGCGCGACGCATTCGAAGAGTACCGAAAGCAGTTCAATGCCGCTCTTGTCTTCGCAACCCGCGAAGAAACGGAGCGCTTTCTTAAAGAAGGTCTTTCGCAAGTGCACGCGGCAGGAGCAAAGAGGGTGGTTGTCCTACCTCTCTTTCTCTCGCTCCATCATCCAATGTGGAAACACATTGAAACGACTCTCTCGAACAAGACCTCTTCTCTCACCGACCTGTCGATAACGATTTCCCAAAAGCACACAGGAACCTACCTGATCTCGGAAATCTTATCCGACCGGTTAGAGGGACTGAGCAAAAATCCGTCCAAAGAAATGTTGATTCTCGTTGCGCAGGGAGCACGAGACGATCAAGAAGCAGCTTTGATTTCCGAAGATATGAAGCGTTATCGTGCGTACATCGAGGATCGCTATCCCTTTGCCGGATATATGGAGGTCGCGCTCAAGGACAGACAGCGTGGCGCCTCCCCTTGGAAATCTCTCGAAGACGCTCTTGCCTCTGCACAAGCGAAAAAGCTTCAGCCCATTGTTGTTCCTTTTGACTTTGGCTGGAAAGCAGACGGTATGATGTCCCTTGGCGCACGTCTCAAGTCGCTGATTCAAAAGTACGGTGGAGTGTTTGATGGACAGGATCTTACGCCGCATCCCAATGTAGCACTCTGGCTTGCTCAACGCTCAAACGCGCATTTGCCTATTACGCCAGAGAACCTTGGGGTCGTGTTCATGCCGCACGGCGCCAACTATAACTGGAATCGGAGAATGATGGATGCCATTGGCTCACATCAGTTGCGATACATAATCGAACCGGCCTTTGGAATGGGCGATCCCTTTCTCATGGAGAGGGCAGTGAGAAAATTGGAGCAACGCGGCGCCCGAGCCATTGTTGTCGTGCGCGTGTTTTCGCTCGAATCGAGCTTCAGAGAGGTCACCGAGTATGTCCTGGGTTTACAAGAGCGCTTAGGCCACGCCGGCCACGGACACGGCAACCACGGGAAGCCGCCGCAGAGAATCCGTACCTCTTGTGCACTCTTTACCCTTGGTGGCGTTGAAGCAAGCCCGTTGTTTGCAGAAGCGCTGCTCGACCGTGCACTCGAAGTCAGCAAAGAGCCGAAGAAGGAGACGATCATTCTCCTCGCCCACGGCACAGATGATGAAGAGGCAAACAAGCACTGGGAAAACAACCTCGCCATCATCGCTTCGCACATGCAGACAGTGGCACACCTGAAAGCGCGACACTTTCGCGATATTCAGTTTGCTACCTGGCGCGAGGATTGGCCGGAGCTTCGAGAGAAAGCCATTCACAACATCCGAGCAATGGTTCAACGAGCATCGGAAGATGGCGGCACAGCAATCGTCATCCCTGCCAGAACAACTCGCGGCGGACGAGAGGAGGACTGGCTCGAAGGACTGAGCTATGTTTACAACGGCAAAGGTTTTGCTCCGCACCCAATGTTCGAGCGGTGGGTGGACGAGCAGATTCGAATTGCGATAGCGCACTTCAACAATCAACCGCTGCCTGCAGGAATCATTTCCGTACCAAAACCAATTCATCACCGACATCCTGAGAGGCATTGAACATAATGAATGAACAACCTGAAGAACACGCCTCGCTGGCGCACATCGTCCCTGATCTCGAGAGGGCGCCTGGCCATTGGCTGTTAGCGCGCATGGGCCGGCGGGTGCTGCGCCCCGGCGGACGCGAACTGACTGAAAAGTTAGTGGCGGCGTTGAACATCACCGCTGAAGATGACGTAGTTGAATTCGCGCCGGGTCTGGGGTTCACGGCCGGGGTGGTGCTACAGCACCGGCCTCGCAGTTACACGGGCGTCGAGCGCGATGAAACGGCTGCGGCCGAGACGCGCCGCGTTTTAGATGGCCCTTTACGGCGCATCATTGTGGCAGACGCCCGGCACAGCGGGCTGGATCCGGAGTGCGCGTCGGTAGTCTATGGCGAGGCCATGCTGACCATGCAGGCGGATGCGCAAAAACTCCTGATTGTGCAGGAGGCGGCGCGCTTGTTGAAAGCGGGCGGGCGCTACGGCATCCATGAACTCTGCCTGAAGCCGGACAACCTAGCCGAGGATCTGAAACAGGAGGTGCAGCGCGAGTTGGCGCGCGTCGTCCGCGTGAACGCACGCCCGCGGCGCGCAAACGTGTACTTCAAATGCGCGCCATCTTCGAGCGCTATGCGGACCATTTAGGCGCGGTCGCGCTGGTGGCAGTGAAGCCATGAACGAGAAAGGGAGGGAGTCCCGTCCCGAACGCTCTTCGGGACGGGATGCTCGTTCCCACATCCGATCTCACGACAAAACACAAGGATGATTGATGCCAACCAGGATGGAAGATTTTGGATTTTTCCTGAGCCGCACCTTTGCGAGCACCAAGGCGAAGCGCAAGACTTGGCCCTATGTGCCCGGTACCTATTTCGTTACCGATCCGGCTGCCCCTGTGGCCGTGACGACGCTGGGCAGTGTCGCCTTGGCCGAAGCCGTCAGCCACGACCCGCCGGAGGGGCTGTGCATTGTCGGCAAGCTTGAGACCGAGAACATCGGCATCGAGAAGATCGTCAAGAACACAGTGTCGAATCCTGCCATCCGTTATCTGATTTGCGCGGGCAGCGAGCCGCCCAGGCATCTGAGCGGCGCGACGATGTTAGCGCTATTCGCCAACGGCATCGATGAGAACCACAGGATACCGGAAGCCCCCGGCGTGCGCCCGATCCTGCCAAACACGTCTGCTACCGAGGTGCGGACCTTTCGCGACCAGGTGCAACCAATCGACATGATCGGCTGCACGGACGTCGCCGCTATCCACGCCCGAGCGAAGGAGTTGGCAGCCGAGGTGCAGCCCGCGCCCCCCGGCCCGCACAGCGAAGCCGGGGCGGGCGAATTCAAGCGCGCGCCTGCCCCAGCCGGTCAGATAGAGGCCGAACACGTGATCGCCACCGCCACCGACCCAAAGCGCATCACGCTCGACAAGGCCGGCTACTTCGTGATCCATGTCATCGGTGATGCGCTGGCGGTCGAACACTACGGTTACGACGAACAACTGTTGCATGTCATCGAGGGTCGCGACGCCCGCAGCATCTACCTCACCTTGATCCGCAACAGCTGGGTATCGCAGCTTGATCACGCGGCCTACCTCGGCAAGGAGTTAGCACGTGCCGAGTGGTGCATGAAACACGGCGCCAATTTTGTTCAGGATGGGGTGTAGCCGTGCGCGCCCCGGTGTAGTGGCGCTGAAACCATGAATGAGAGACAATTTGACAGTATCTAAGTATTGCAGGAAGATGTTCTCCCTTTGCGAAGGCGATCGAGAACCCCATCGCCCATTTTCTTTAAAACCAGTTCCGGTAGATGACTCTGGCGCTTAAACCGATGATCAGCAGCCCGACCATCACCATCAAGATTCGTGTCGGGGCCCTTTTGCAGACATAGGCAGCAAAGGGGGCAGCAAGAATCCCTCCTATGAGGAGGCCGGCAATTTTTTCCCAGTGTTGCATTAATGACATCCCGATGGTGAACATAAAGGTGATGGATATGGTGATGGTGACAAAAAATTCCGCCGAATTGACGGACCCGATTGCGAAACGGGGCTGGTTGCCGTTGGCGACCAAGGTGGTCGTGACGATTGATCCCCAGCCTCCTCCGATGGCATCAAAAAAACCTCCGAGCAATCCTAATGGGGCTAATCTCATATTCGTCTTTTTCAAGTTAGTTTTTCTGAAGACATTGATGAGAATCATCACGCCCATGATCAATAGATAAAGAGAGATGAAGGGCTTTATTTTGTCCCCTGGCAACTCGGTAAGGATATAGGCGCCGGTCACGCCTCCGGTTACTCCCGGGATCAGAAGCCTTAAGAAAATATTCCGGTTCACATTGCCGAACTTGAAGTGGGAAATCCCCGAGGCACCTGTGGTGAAAACCTCGGAGGTATGAACACAGGCGCTTGCAACCGCAGGAGGAACCCCGAGGCTGAGAAGAAAAGTAGTTGACGCTACCCCATAGGCCATACCGAGGCAGCCGTCAATCATTTGGGCAACAAAACCGAAAAGAATAAAAATAAGAATATCCGGATCGATCATTTCATAAATACCCGAGGGATTACAGCCCTTTTTTTTACCATTTCAATTTTTGGTTGCCAGCCCGCTTCGCATTCTGGCGGGTGGCTTGCCCACGTGAGCGGATTTCAAAAGAGTAGGTCCGATTCAAGCACTGCGTCGCTCCCTCACCTCAACTTTCCTATCCTCTTAAGCTTCCAACAAATTTTGCAAATCCCTTTGTAGTTCGCGTAGAACGCTGATTGCACCCTCGTACCGCAATAGCGGCATTCGTGGTGCTTGCGGTAGACACGGTGCGTCGTGTGTGCGTCTCCGTTCCGTCGAGCGCGCATGTAGTGCATCCAGCAGAGTCCCGCCGTCGCAAGGGGTTTGTCGCATCCGTTGATGCGGCACTGCTTCTCGCTTCCGCTCTGTTTAATGTGCCGCAAGATATTCAACCTCCTCCGGTTGGTTCTTCTCCCGATTGCTCAATGTCCTCACAACCTCTCCCACAATAATAAGCCCGGGCAACGTTGTCGTAATGTTCCGGATGCCATCGGCAAGATTGGCAAGTGTGTCTGTGACGATGACTTCCTCTATCATTGTTCCACCGAAAATTGCCGCGGCGGGAAGTTCAGGATCATAGCCAGCTTCCAACATTTCATCAGTCACTGACCGGATGCTGCGGATGCCCATATAGATCACCACTGTGTCAATAGACCGCAACGCCTTCCAATCAATCGGTTTCTGCGTCGAGCTTGCGCAACGGTGTCCGGCGACGAATGCAACGCTCGATGAGATTTGCCGGTGCGTCACCGGTATTCCCACGGAAGCCGGAACCCCTGTTCCCGCCGTAATACCCGGAACGATTTCAACCTCTATGCCTTCGGCTTTCAGTGCCTCCAACTCCTCACCCCCTCTTCCAAAAATGAAGGGATCGCCACCTTTCAACCGAACAACGATCTTCCCTTCCCGCGCGTGCTTGATGAGCAGCGCATTGATTTCACTCTGACTTACGCAATGCCGACCGGCGCGTTTGCCCACAAAGTGCTTTTCGGCAGAGGATGGAACTTCCCGAAGAAGGTCGGAACCGACAAGCGCATCGTAGATCACGACATCGGCAGTGCGAAGAATGCGAAGACCCTTCACGGAAATCAACTCCGGATCACCGGGTCCGGCGCCCACAAGCCACACCTTGCCGGTCTTTGTTTGATTCTTCCGTCGGCCGACTTCATCATCATTATGCCGAAGCTCCAGTACCTTCACCTCTGCCTGAACGAGCTGCTCGAAGTACGTTTTGCACGATGCATAGTCGGGAAACAATTCGAGCACATCGGCGCGAATAGCGCCAAGTCGTTCAAGCAATTCGGGGTACCCGCGCTCGAAGCGCTCGCGAATGCGATCACGGATGAGCTTGCCGAGTGTCGGACTCTTTCCATTCGTGGACACCGCAATGCTCAAATCTCCCTTTCGAAAAATGGACGCCGTGTAGAACGAGCATAGCTCCGGCACATCAACAATATTGACGGGGATGCCTTGTCGTTGTGCATCCATAAACACGGCGTGTTGGACGGCACGATCGTCTGTTGCGCCGATGACGAGATGAAAGCCCGCTGTGTCCGTCGGCTGAAAAGCTCTGGATTGAAGTGTGAGACGTCCTTGCGCGGCAAGTTGAAGAATGCTCGCCGATGCTTCAGGCGCGATGACCGTCACATCAGCCCGGCTTTCGAGCAAGCCGGTAATCTTCTGCTCGGCAACTGCTCCTCCGCCCACAACGAGCACAGGTTTGCCCTCTAACTTCAGGAAGGCAGGATACAGCGTGTTCATATCTTCTCCATTCTCACATGATCGTGTGCTTCAAGAGACGAGCTGTTTGTTATATGCTTTGCGCAAGATTGCAACGACCTCAGGGCGCGAATATTCCTCCGGCAAGTCGAGTCCGAGTTGCAACAATTCGCGCACCTTCGTGCCGCTCAAAATGAGCCGTTCGTCGTTCTGATGCGGGCACGTTTTCTCGGATGCCATCCCACCGCAGCGCCTGCAAAAGAATGTGTGCTCGAACTTCAGAGGCACAATGGCCAGTTCTTCGCGAGTGTAACGGTCGAAGATCCGTTGTGCATCGTAGGTTCCATAGTACGATCCGACGCCGGCGTGATCGCGCCCGACAATGAAATGTGAGCAGCCGTAGTTCTGTCGGATGATCGCGTGATGGATCGCCTCGCTCGGTCCTGCATACCGCATCGCCGCGGGCATCACAGAAAGGAGAACCCGATGCTTTGGAAAATATTCTTCAAGCAGTACTTGATAGCAGGCGATGCGAATTTCTGCCGGGATGTCGTCCCCCTTGGTCTCTCCAACTAAGGGATGAAGCAGGAGTCCGTCCACGAGTTCGAGAGCGATCTTCTGGATGTATTCGTGTGCGCGGTGGATCGGATTTCTTGTTTGAAACGCCGCAACCGTCTTCCATCCTCGCTGCTGGAAAGAGGATCGCGTCTGAGCAGGGGTGAGTCGCAGCGAAGCGAAGGGATGATTATCAGCAAGAGCGATGAGATCGACGGCCCCGGCGAGCGCGTGGCTCCCTGCCTCGAACAGCGCACTCACTCCCGGATGGACTGAGTCTGTTGTACGCCAGACGGCGTTTGCTAATTCCTCCTTGTCAACGGTGAAGAGACCTTCAACGTGGAGGAGAGCGAGATTCTTGCCGTTAATGTCCCGAAGAAGGACTTCATCGCGTCCGCGTATCGCATCACGCTCATCATCATTCACAAGAAGCAAGATGGGAATCGTCCACGCAAATCCGGAACTCAATCGACCGTGGGTGATGATGCTGCGGTACTCGCGGTGATCCACAAAGCCGGTCAACGGAGAGTATCCGCCGGTTGCGATCAGCTCGATGTCCGACCATTCTCTCCGTCCAATCGTCAGCGAGGGGAATTGCTCCAATCGGTCGAGAGCACGCCGGCGTTCAGCTTCGGGGAGAAAACGGGAGATCAACGTGCCTCCGTGCGGGGTGATGATTTCGATACTGTTGTTGGGTGGGACGTCTACTCCGCTTGCAGATTCGTTCGGTTCCTTCACAGAAATCCAGTCATCGGTCGAGTGGGCGCGCACGTTGTGTCCGGCACTCTGAAGCTGTTGCAACAGCTCTTCCTCATCCTGTTCCGACAGATTTGTCTCCCCCTCGGCTATGTAGCCTAACAATTCGAGCGCTCGAAGCACTTTATTCACACTCAGCTCAAGCGATTCTCGTTCGGTGCGAAGAATCACTTCGGGCCGTTCGGGCGGTTCGTAGGGGTCGGAGATGCCGGTGAAGTTCGTGATGGCCCCGGCGAACGCCTTCTTATACAATCCCTTCGCATCGCGTTGAATCAGGGTCTCCAACGGTGCAGTGACAAAGACCTCAACGAAGCGCTCGTGCTGGCTTCTCACCTCCTCACGGATGGTGCGGTAGGGAGAAATGGCGGCGACAAGAACCGCCACACCGTTTCGGGATAGCAGCTTCGCCACGTAACCGATTCGGCGGATGTTGGTGTCGCGATCCTCTTTCGAAAAGCCGAGTCCCTTGCTCAGGTGCAATCGAACTTCATCTCCGTCGAGTACTTCCGTGCGCACAATGCCGCGCCCGTACAAACGTTTCAGCAGCACCTGTGTGATCATCGACTTTCCGGCACCTGAAAGACCCGTAAACCACAATGTGAATCCTGAATGATCGTTTGTGTGAATGTGAGCCATATCTTCCTCGTGATGTTAGATCAGTTTCAGTCCAATCCTGTTCCGAGCGCGACCAATGGCGGCAAGTGAAAGTAGAGAATCAGCAGCGGCGTGAGGATGCTTCCTCCTCCCATACAGGTCAACCCAATCAGCAGTCCCACCGGTAAAGCGATCACCGCCGCTTCAAAGAACAGATGCACATCCATCACCGAGTCTCCTTTCGATTTGAGTCAAGAGTAGGATCCGCGAAATTCACAGCCAGCGCGCGAGTGTGCAGACCGCATTCCGTCTTGGTAAAGCCTCTCCACCGTCCGGCGCGTTCGTCTTCGCCGGCAAGCACAGGCGAGGTACAGTGCGTGCAACCGATGCTCGCGTAGCCGCGGTCGTAGAGGGGGTTGTATGGCAGTCGATGAGCGCGAATGTACTCCCACACTTGGTCTTTCGTCCAGTGAACGAGCGGATTCACTTTGATGAGTCGATGGACATCGTCCCACTGGGCGACATTGGCTGACTGTCGGAACGAGGATTGAGATCTCCGGATGCCGGTGATCCACGCTTTTTGCCCGTGCAACGCGTCCTCCAATGGTCGGACTTTCCGCAGCGCGCAGCACACGTCGGGGTCGCGTTTCCATAGCTCATCGCCGTACGCCATCGCCTGCTGTTCCAAGCTCAATTCCGACGCATACCGTTGGATGGAGATGCCGTAGCGCTGCTCAATTTCGGTGCGAAGCCGGTAGGTTTCGGGAAAAAGCATATCGGTATCGATGAAGAAGATGGGGATCGATCTGTTGAGAGAGACTGCAAGATCGATCAACACCACCCCCTCCGCGCCGAAGCCGGTCCCCAACACTGCCGAATCGTGCGGAAATGTCTGATCAACCCACTGAAGAATCTTCCGTGGGTGCGCTGTGGAGAACTGCTCGTTGAGAGCAGGCAGATCTTCTGGAGACGGGATGCCTGCCGGGTGTCTTGTTACGGATCCATCAGTGCTCATGCAGCGCACTCTCCTATGCCTGTCTCTACCTTGAATCCCGCCGCTTGTCCGAGATCGACGAACAGCTCGTCGGTGATCTGTTCTTTCTTCAATTCAAGGATCGGCTTCAGTCGATTGCGGAAATGGCCAATGCCGACGCGATCCACGTACGAGAGAAAGGATTCATTCTGCGCGCGCTCAGCAAGGAATGATTGAAGAATGATCGAGACGGCTTCAGACGCACGGCGCGCGGGAATCTTCCCCACCACATTTCCAAAGGTCTGCTTTCCCGAATACATTCCACCGCCGAGAAGCAGAACGTAGGAGGGGATTTCCTTTCCTTCGACCGCCTTTGAGCCTCCATAGAAACCGATGCCCGACACGTGGTGTTGACTGCACGAATTGGGACAGCCGCTGATCTTGATGCGAATATCGGTAAGCGCATCACTCCAGTTCGCATTCTCCTGAAAGAGTGCGGTGAGTGTTTTGCCGAGGGTGCGCGAGTGCGTGATGCCGAGATTGCACGTATCGGCCCCGGGGCAGGAGGTCACATTGGCAAGTGAGTTTGCTCCGGCCTGGTGCAGATGGTGCTTTCGCAGTTCGGCATAGAGGGAGGCGAGATCCCTGGTTCGGATCCAACGAAGAACCACATCCTGCGTTGTCGTCGTCCGTACTCGACGGTTCGTGAACCGTTCGGAGATATCTGCCAGCGCAAAGAATTGATCCGTCGTCAAGTCGCCGATCGTGGGATTGATATACACAACGTTGTAACCTGCCTGTTTCTGCGAGACGACGTTTGTCGATTTCCAAACTTCGAACTCGGAACCCGTTCCAACAGATTGTTGCAGCGGATCGCTCTCCGTTTGGAGATAGCCCGGTTCAATGGTCGGTGCCGGCAATTCAAATGTGCGGGCGGACGCGAGAATTTTCTGCCGCCCCTCGAAGACCAGCCGGCGGAATTCATCCAACCCCAATTTCCAGATGACAAACTTCATTCTCGCCTTGTAGCGATTCTCACGATTGCCGTGGTGATGAAAGACCGTGAGGATCGCTTCGGCAGTCGGCATAAAGTGCTCGGCAGGTGTGAATTCTTCGAGAAGGTCCGCCACCCGAGGCTGCGCACCCAACCCGCCGCCGACATAGACCAGAAATCCAAGCTCACCCCGACCATTCACTCCTCGTCTGGCTGCAACGAACCCAATGTCGTGAATCCACGGAATGATGCCGTCGGATTCGGATGCGCTGCCGGAGAAAGAGATTTTGAACTTCCGCGGGAGTTTCTGATTGAGCGGATTGCGGAGAAGATGCTTCGCGAGCGCGTGAGCGTACGGACTGATGTCGAACACCTCGTCGGGAAGGACACCGGCCAACGGCGAGCCGACAATGTTGCGAACCGTGTTGCCGCACGCTTCGCGCGTTGTCAGGCCAACCTCTGCAAGCCGTTCAAGAACATCAATGACCTTCTCCACCTTGACCCAGTGAAATTGGATGTCTTGCCGCGTCGTAATGTGGCCCACGCCATCTGCAAGATCACGCGCGATTTCACCAAGCCGTCGAAGCTGCCGCGACATCAGCAGGCCGTACGGGACCTTCACACGAATCATATGATACCCGCGCTGATTTTGACGCTGGCTGTAAATGCCCCGGTGCAAACGAAAACGCTTGAAGTCTTCTTCCGAAATCTCCCCCTTGAGGAAGCGGTCAATCGCTTCACGCGTTTCCAGAAGATCTTCCCGAAGCTTGACGGGATCATCGATCTGTTCGAGTTGCTCTGTTGTGAGAATGTTCATTGGAATCTCCTTGGTCATCCGTCTTTCTTTTCCCAAAGGGCTGGCGCCACAAGTGGTCGGCAGGCTGAGCCGAAGCCACCGCGTACAACAAAAACGCCCTTCGTCGATGTTGCCTGACGAAGGGCGTTCGGGAATCGGTCCGCGTGCTTGCGGATTCGCTTTGACTACCGCACTCTTGCTCCTTCATGGCAACATGACACCAGCGCGCCTGCGCAACAGCACGGGCAACAGTTCGGCGTAGCCATGATGGAGAAGGGTGAGGTCATACTGTACTTCAGTAAAGTGTACCAATTTAATGAAAAACACCGAGGAATCAAGCGCGCACACGGAAGTTCTTTCTCATTTGACAAGATCGAGCGTTCGATGAGATCGAATCTCGGTTCTTTGCGTGCGGACATTCGCCATTATCTAAGGAGGGGAGTGAGATGTTCACGAGCCGAGTTGTTGCGATGAGTGTCATCGTTCTTTTTCTTTTCTCTCTCAGCTGTAGCCCAACCGGTCCCGATGAACGCTTCGAGGCCGGACCAATTCTGTTTGTTTCTGACAAAAGCGGCACCTGGCAGCTGTACTGTATGAAGGAGGATGGTTCAGATGTCAAGCAACTTACCTTCGATCAGAGTCATGAATGCCGATGGAACCAAGAGATACGGGCTCACGAATTCTCGATCTCCACTTTTTATTGATCACTCACCTATCTGGTCGTCCGATGGAAAGTGGATTGCTTTCACCCGTCTATCCAGCGGAGTCGGATGATGTTCCGGTCATATCACCTGACGGCCAGGGCATTGCGTTTACCTCTTGAGCATGCACCCACTCGAGTGGCCAATTGAGTGGTCTCCCGACGGTCAGAGAATCCTTTGCACCACACAAGACCCAAACAAGAAAAGCGATCCCAATGATCCGTACAGTAATTTTCCACAGGATATTCTCATCGTAAACGTGGCAGATGGTTCTGTTCGTACAGTTACACCATTTCCACACAGGGAAGCCTACTCAAGAGCCACAAGTTGGCGAAAGAGGTGATGTGCGATGAGATGACTTGGCATAACAATAGCCCCCGGTCCTGATATCTCAGGATAAGAACAGACTCTGCGAGGAGACGAATTCTTATGTACGCCTGAGCGCGTACACCAGGGGCTTCACGTTTCTGGGAAAGTACAAGCTATTTCACAAAAACACAAAATACGTTTCGAGAAGGGATCGAACCATGAAAACATCTGCACATTTTCACCGAATTATCGGCTTCCTTCTGCTGTCCACCTGCCTTTTTCAACTTGCGATGGCACAGCAAGTCGTTACGTTCAAGAACAAGCGCGGGCATACCCTCCAGGCGCACATCGATGATAAGACCGGAACGGCAACTCGCATTCTCGGGCTGAGAGATGATATTCGCGACTATGGAGTCGATAAAGCCCAGGTGACATACCAAACGATTGATGCCGTTGCAAAAAGGCTTATCTTGGATTACTCAAGCGTCCTGAAGGCCACTCCCGACATCGTGCGGTTGAAAAAAGCTGATACCGATGGTTCTTGGTGGTTCGTTGAGTACGAACAAACCTTTGCTGGAATTCCAGTCTACAGCTCTGAGATCGGTTTCTCAGTTGATCCGCAGGGCTATATTGTCACCCTCGGAGCGATAGCCCATCCGCAATCAGTGCTGTCCTAAACCCGGAAGAGAGAGTTGGATATGCTCAGGCAAGCTGAGGGGGTTGTCGTACGGATCGTTGAGCCACTCCTTCAGGTCGCGATAGGTGAAGAGATTAAAGCGCAGGAGTGCGATCAGATTCGAGAGCGACCACTGTGCAAAGGTCGAGAGCATCTTCATATACTTCAACAAGAGGATGGCGATCAACGCCGTCCAGAGTTGGATCTTCACCGCATTCGGGCTGGTTCCCACAAAGGTCTTGATCTTCAGATGCTGTTTGATCGTCTTGAAAAAGATTTCGATTTCCCATCGGTCTCTGTAGATACGAGTCCCGTTGTTCAGGATCCCGAACAACGGGATCGAGGCGGCAAAAACAATAGAGCGACCACAACTATTTCTTTACCAAGCTTTAACTGAGCCCTATCAACAAAGGGAGCGCCGGTGTTTTGCTTGTTATGCGTTCGTTGGTTTGCATGATAGTTGTACACTGGTTGTAAAGTCCTCGTCGAGACTCCGCGATCGGGTGGGCAGGTGAAGAATGTCCGCCGCAAAGGGAAAAATATCGTCATTTACACATATGCCGTTAAATTGTTATCATTAGTCCGTGATTCTGAACTTTGCGGATAAAACGACGGAAGACATTTATGATGGCGTCGATTCAAAACCGGATTGTGTTCAGATGGATTGGCGGCAATGCCAACGATGTATTGATCACGGACTATCACTGAAAGGACGAAAGCTATGATTCCGAAGAATCGAAAACCAACCCATCCCGGGGAGATACTGCTCGATGAGTTCCTCAAGCCGATGGGGATGAGCCAGATTGAGCTTGCGAAGAAGATGGGCGTGCCGATCCAGCGGGTGAACACGCTGATCAATGGCAAGCGTGATATGACGGCAGAGACGGCCATTCTTCTGTCTCGTGTGTTGAAGACCTCGTCAGAATTTTGGATGAACCTTCAAGTGGCGTACGACTTATTTGAAGCACGTCGGGCAATGGACGCAACCTAAGAACGTGTGAATTACCGGCTCTGCCCGCCCGCTCTCTGACTCCTTCCGAAGTTACCCTCCTGTCTGTTGACTTGCACCTCTGCAGCAAACCAAGTCGATAAGGGCGACATAGTCTCCCTCTTGCCGGTCTTCGAACAGTTGGTCGTAGAACTTGCCCCAATCGGAATCGAGCATTCCGCTTTTGATGAATTCTCTGTGAAACGCTGCACGAACGCCAGAATGTTTCTTGAATGATGTCTGGCGGTCAAGTAATGCTGCGCTGACCGCATAGAAAGCGGCGTAATAGATGCGATTCATTGCAAAAGCAAACGCACCGGCTTCACATTCTCGTTGAGCCGATGCGAGGCTTTCTTCAGCTTTTGACCACCAATAACGAATGACATCGCTTCGAGGTTGGTCTTGGTTCATAGGGCGATGCCCTCACGGAGAATTTCTTCTTTCAGCGGGAGGATGGTGAAGACACCGTGTTCCCAAGGGTTGCGATCCACGACGAGCGAACTGAAATTCGTGTCATATTGAAGGTTGACTTCGCAGATGATGTCCGTAATCTGATGCCGGATTGGTCGTTTGAGGGGGCGTTCGGTGACGATCAGGAGGTCGATGTACGATTCGTCATCGGCTTCACCGCGGGCGACTGAGCCATAAAGGCTGAGAGAATAGAGAGATCTTTTTCAATCCCTGCCCTCTTCATCGCCTGCCTGGTGCTGAGCGATTCTTTTGCGAAGGTCGCGGCTGAATCCTACGTAGAACTGGCGGTCTTTCTCCGATTGAAGCACGTAAACATAAAAATCTAGCTCCATTGGTTGAGCTCGAGAGGCAACATTATCTCACGGGGTAAATTCCGTAGACGAAGCTCGTCAGTGAGAACGTCCAGCAGTGTACGGTGCTCGGGCATACCGTCCCTCCGGTAGGGTGGTCTGGTATAGTGCTAATATTAGTGAAACCGTGTGTCAGCGTCAAGGGGCGTCAAGTTGCTCCGACAGCCCCTCAGAGCGAGATGGAGAGAACGGGTAACTGCTATGAAAAAAGAGTGAATCTTTGAAATTTGGAATACGTAGGCACTTTTTCATCCGGCGTGGTGAAGCCCGGATTCATGACCGCTGATGTTACGCAAAGAGGCTTTTTCTTCTATTCAGGATTATATCTGGGTGTTACTCTCGTTCCGACGGTCCACGTTGTGTGTTCGCCTCTTGAATCCCGCTTGCTTTTGAGCGGGATGTCCCGCCGTTCTATGGCGGGACGCGTCGGAATGTTCAACTCGTTCCGACGCTCCGCGTCGGAACTGCGTCCCCCCCGACTCGTCGGGGCAACGCTAAGTCTCATGCCAATTCGTTCCCACGCCCCGCCAAAGAGCGACGGGGTAAACGGAGCGTGGGAACGAGGATAAACAGAGGGGATCTTGAAGTTGTGAGGGAGTTTCACTCCCGAACACCCCACCCCGCTCACCTGTTGTCCTCGGGAGTATTCAGCCATAGGCTAATGCGCCTTTGGCGCAAACTCCCTCGGAACAGAGGGGATCTTGAAGAAAGAGCAAGAGATGCTTCTGCTTCACGCTGGAATAATCAACCCTTACTGTGTCTCCACCACCGGCTTCTTCCCCAACACATCCTCAACCGTCAGCACCTCTACCGCTCCTAAGTTCACCGCGCGGACGCCTTGCTCAATCACACTCCGGTCACCGACGATGATGATGGCCACTTTTTCCGGGTCGAGATATTTCTTCGCCACGCGCTCGACGTCAGCTTTCGTCACCGCCATGACGCGGCCGATGTAGGAGTTGAAGTAATCGTCCGGCAGATTGTACGTCGCCAGCTCGTTCAGCTGGCTCGCGATGCGTCCGACCGATTGAAATCTCTCCGGATAGCCGAGTGCGAGGTAGTTCTTCGCACGCGTCAGCTCTTCGTCGGAGACGGGCTGAAGGATGCCGTTCAGCTCTTTCATAAACTCCATGAGCGCTTTGTCCGTCACGTCGGTGTGCACGGCTGAGCTGGCGAAGAAGGGCCCCGGCATCGGGCGCATGTCGAAAACCGATCCTGCGCCGTACGAGTAGCCGTGCGTTTCACGGAGGTTCTGATTCAACCGCGAGGTGAACGACCCACCCAGGATCGTATTCATCACTTGCAGCGCGTAGTAGTCATCCGTCGTCCGCCGGACACCGATGCGGCCGATGCGAATCTCCGACTGCGCTGCACCCGGCTTGTCGATGAGATAGACCTTGCGCTCCTGAACCTGCTTCACAGCAGGCCACGCGGGCTGCTGTACCACCCTGCCGCGCCATTTGCTGAACACTCTTTCCAATGTTGCCTTCGCGTCCTTCGGCGAAAGCTCTCCAACAACTACCAGCGTTGCGTTGGCTGGCAAAAAATGAGCGGCGTGGAAGTTCTTCAAGTCCGTAACTGTGAACGACCGTATGCTCAGTTCGTTACCGATGGTGGGCTTGCCGTAAGGATGCTCATCGCCAAAGAGGGTTTTGCTGAGCATGACGGAGGCAACAACGCGCGGCTCATCGTGCCATTGTAATAACGACGTCAGCCGTTCTTTTCGCTTGCGCTCCAATTCTTCCGCAGGGAATGTCGGCCGGAGCGCGATATCGGCCATGAGCGGAATCGCCTCGTCGAGCTTGCTCACCGGCGTGTGAAGTGAAACGCCGCTCGTGTGTTGGCCGGCAAACGTTGAGATGCTTGCGCCGAGAAAGTCGATAGCGTCTGCTAACTCCAACGCCGTCATCGTGCCGGCGCCTTCGTCCATCATATCGGCAGTCATGTTGGCGAGTCCGGATTTGCCAGCGGGGTCGTACGCGCTTCCCGTTCGTACCAGAAGATTGATCTGAATGAGCGGCACACCGCGTTTCTCGATCATCACCACCGGCAAGCCGTTTGAAAGTTTCATGCGATGGATGGCCGGAAGTTTCAGCGTGGGTGTCGGTCCCAACTCGGGCGGCTTGCTGCGGTCTACCTTCTGCGCACGCACTGTCGCCGTACCGACCAACATCCCCACCAACACAATTAACGCGACGATCGCCCTTGCGTGAATCCCCTTCCTTCTCCCACGCTGCTTTCTGCTCTCTGCGGTCAGGAATCTGCTTTCTGTCTTCATTTCACCGCCACCTCCTTACTGTTCGCCGCGGCGAGTTCTTTCTTGCCCTGCGGCACCACGCTCAACACCACGCGTGCATCGTCTTTGAGATACGTTTTGACCACGGCGCGGATATCCTCCGGGTCGACCGCCTTGTAGCGGGCGAGGTCTTCGTTGAAGTAATCCGGGTTGCCGGTGTAGAAGTAGTAGGCGTTCAACTGATCGGCTTTGCCGCCGAAGCCGCCGATGAGCTCGAGGCGATTGAGGAATCCGGCCTCATACTGGTTGACAGCACGCTGGAGCTCGCGTTCAGTGGGCGGTTCTGCTTTCAGTTTGTCGATCTCTTCTTGAATGAGTCGCTCCAGTTCCGCGAGGGTGTGTCCCGTGCGCGCAGTGGCAATAATGCGAAACGATGATGATAGAGCGGATGAGTACTGAAACGCCGAAACATCCTGCGCCACCTGAAGCTCGTACACTAACCGCTTGTAGAGGCGCGAGTTCTTCCCCCCCGCGAGAATCGACGCGGCAAGGTCCAACTCCGCGTCGCCCGGTGTGAGGTTAGCCGGCGTGTGCCAGGCCATGGTGATGCGCGGCAGTTGAACGCGGTCTTCCATCACAAGGCGCTTTTCTTCGGCAAGGTGAGCCGCCGGTGCATCGAGGGGCGGCACGCTGCGGCCGCGCGGAATTTCACTGAACCACTTTTCCACCAGTCGTTTCGTCTCCTTGACGTCAATGTCCCCCGCGATCGCGAGGCTGGCGTTGTTCGGGCCGTAGAAGTTCTTGTAGAACTCCACCACATCCTCGTAGCTTGCCGCCGAGAGGTCTTCCATATACCCGATCGTCGGCCAGTGATACGGGTGGTCTTTGTGATAGAGGTTCTCGCTCAAAACAATCCACGACATACCGTACGGCCGGTTCTCGTACGACTGCCGGCGCTCGTTCTTCACCACATCGCGCTGGCCGTCGACTTTCTCCGGCGACATCGCATCGAGCAGGTAGCCCATGCGGTCGGATTCCAAGAACAGCGCGAGCTCGAGCGCGTTGGTAGGAATGTTCTCGAAGTAGTTGGTGCGGTCGGGGTTGGTGGAGCCGTTGTTGTCGCCGCCGGCCGCTTCGAGCCATTCATCGAATTTACCTTCCGGCACATTCGCCGAGCCTTCGAACATAATGTGCTCGAACAAATGCGCGAAGCCCGTCCGCCCCGGCTTCTCGCGCGCCGAGCCGACATGATACCAGAGGTTCACACTTACCGTCGGCGTTGTGCGGTCGACATGCAAGATGACGTCCAGACCGTTCGGCAGCACGAAGCGTTCGTACGAAACCTTCAGGCGGGCCTGCCCGCCGAAGGGCGATTCAGTCCCGTTTTTCGGGATCCCGTACAGTGGGACCCGCAGGCGGGTCTCCTGCCCGAGCGCGACACCGGCCAGAACGGCACAGAGAAGAAGAACATGTTTCATGTGGTTATCCTGTGGATTGTTGTATGGATCAATCCCCACTTGTCGGGGTTGAGGCCATGCCGAAATGGTGGGAAAGTGGCGGCACGGGGAAAGACGTTACGGAATTGTTCGAGGAAAGGCAACTGGGGATGGCGCTTGATTCCGATTTTGATTTTCGCCATCGAGCTTCTTCCCATAGTCTCCGTTGGAACGAGGTTGATTCTCCGAGCGTTATGTGCCGCCGGATGTTGCTCATTTGACAATCAGCGGCGGGTTTTGTAGTATTGCGGCGGCTGTATCTCACTCAATCCCTTCATCACATCTTTACAGGAGGATGTATGAACAAGAAAGTCTGGGTGGGGGCTGCTGTGGTGTTTGTTCTTGCGGTCGTGATGGATTACGTCATTCATAATATTCTGTTGGCGTCGGCATACATGGACACGGCGCACTTATGGCGGCCGGAAGAGGAAATGAAGATGGGAGTGATGATAATTACGACGGCCGTCGCAGCATTCTTCCTTGCACTGATCTTCTCCAAGGGCTACGAGGGGAAGGGCATTGCTGAGGGTGTTCGCTACGGGCTGTACACGGGCATGCTGATCAACACGCCGTTCGCGTACGGCACCTATGCCGTTATGCCGATTCCGTATTCCCTCGCTCTGCAATGGTTCTTGTACGGGATGGTTGAATTCATCGTGTTCGGAATCGCTCTTGCCGTTCTCTTCGGCATGAAACCGAAGGCGGCAACTTCATCGTAAGCAGTCGAAGTTTGGTTTTTTGACGTCAAAGCCCCGCCTTGGTGGGGCTTTTTATTTTGCTTCCGCACTTCCTTCTTCTTACCTTTTGACCGCTTCCATATTCCGCTCAACTCCGCTTCCCTGTAGCTTCATCGTCACTACATGCCGAAGCGCTAATCCCGGAGGTCCCTATGAACAAACGCTTGTTGATCCTTATCTGGACGCTTGTTACGGTCCTGCTTCTCGCCGGTTGCTCGACACAGCCCCGCCTTGGCGGGGCTGTCAGGCCAGCCGTCCACAGCGCCGTCGATCTCGATACCGTCAGGGCCGGTGCGTTCGATACCGGCAAGATGTGGACGTTCGACTACCCGCCGGTGGATTACTTTGAACGGACGTACAGCTTCCGGCCGACGCCGCAATGGTTCGAGCAAGCGCGGCTCGCAGCGCTCCGCCTCCCCGGCTGCAGCGCATCGTTCGTCACCGCCGACGGCCTCGTTATGACCAACCATCACTGTGCGCGCGGTGCGCTCGACGCCGTGAACCGAGAAGGAGAGAACCTTCCGCAGGACGGCTTCTATGCCGCGACGCTCGAAGACGAGCGCAAGATCCCCAACTACTACGCCGACCAACTCGTGCTCATTGAAGACGTTACGGATGAGGTGGTCCGCGCGTTCGAGCAGGGCAAAACGGACGAGGAGCGTGTACGCATGCGGCAGAATGCTATCGCTGAAATCGAGAAACGCTACGCGGAGAAAACCGGCCTCATCTGCAACGTCATCACCTTCTACAACGGCGGCCGCTACTCGCTCTACGGTTACAAGCGGTACACCGACGTACGCTTGGTGTTCGCTCCCGAACAGGAGTTGGGCTACTTCGGCGGCGACCCGGATAACTTCACCTATCCCCGCTACGCTCTCGACGTTACGTTCTACCGCGTCTACGGCGAAGACGGGAAGCCGCTGACAACGAGCACCTACTTCCCGTGGAGCGCTGCCGGCGCCGCAGAAGACGAAGCGGTGTTCGTGCTCGGCAATCCCGGCCGAACGAACCGCCTGCTCACCGTTGCACAGCTGGAATTCATGCGCGACTATCAGTACCCGTTCCTCTTCCGTGCGTTAGATAACCTCGTCCGCATCTTCTCGGACTATCTGGCCAAACATCCGGACAAAAAGCTGCAGTACCAGACCCAACTCTTCAGCTATTCGAACGGACACAAGCTGTATGAGGGACGGCTGAAGGGCTTGCGCGATCCGATCACGCTGGCGAAGAAGCGCGACTTCGAGCGCACGTTCCGGTCGTCCGTCGCAACAAAGCCGCAACTCCAGCGACAATACGTCGCGTTGTGGGAGGAGATTGAACGACTGCAAACCGAAAAAGCTGCGCTGTTTGCCGAGAACAACGCCTTCACCTTCCGGCGCATTGGGCGGTCGTCGCTGTTCGGCATTGCATTCGACATCGTCGAGTATGCGAAGCAAATGCGCCGACCAGAAAACGAACGCGACCAGCGCTACCGCGGGAACGCACTGGAACAGACAAAAGACCGCCTCGTCTCCGCTCAGGTCGATGTTGAGCTTGAGCGAACGTTGCTCGAGTTCCACCTCACCTGGATGCGCGACGCGTTTGCCGGACGCAACGAGCACTTCAACGCACTCGTTGGCAATCGCCCTGTCTCCGCGGTCGCTGCCGAACTGCTTGGCAGCACGATCCTCACGAATAAAGAGACTGCTACGTGGCTCGTCGAAGCCGGGCCGGATGCTATTCTGGCCTCCACGGACCCGTTCATCGCGTTCATCGTGAAGACCGATGCGCAGGCAACGGACGTGCGCCGCCGGGTCTCTGACGTGGAATCACGCGAAGCCGCCCGCGTGCAGATGCTCGGCAGAGCTCTCTACGATGTGTACGGCACGAGCATCCCACCCGACGCAACATTCACGCTCCGCATGGCAGACGGCGTTGTCAAAGGCTATCCCTACAACGGCACAGTCGCTCCGCCCGTGACGACGTTCTACGGGATGTACGACCGGTTCTATTCCTTTGGCAAGAAGGAACCGTGGTGGCTTCCCGATCGATGGCAGACCCCGCCGCCGACGTTCACCATGAGCACGCCGTTCAACTTCGTCTCCACCAACGACGTCATCGGCGGCAACTCCGGCAGTCCGGTCGTGAACAAGAACCTCGAGGTCGTTGGATTGATCTTCGACGGCAACATCGAGAGCCTGCCGAACGATGTGCTCTACAGCAGCGAGGTCGAACGAGCGGTTTCCGTCCACTCGGCTGGAATCCTCGAGGCTTTGAGAAGCATCTACAACGCAGAGCGATTGGTGAAGGAGATTCGTGGAGGGAAAACCTCGCAGTAGTCGAATTGTAGGACGGCTCTCCAGAGCCGTCCTCTTCCCGTTGGTCTTCACATTGTGGTCGGGAGTTCAACTCCCGACCAACAAGTGCTAAATGCCAGTGAGAAGCTATCGCGCCAGCACCATCTTCTGAACCATCACTCTTCCGCCGGATTCTAATCTGTAAAAGTACATCCCGCTCGGCAGCGTCGAGGCATCCAAGAGAACCTGATGCGACCCCACAGCGCGATACTCGTTGACAAGCGCTGCCACTTCCCGACCGAGAAGGTCGAAGACCTTCAGAGATGTATGACCCGCTTTGGACAATGTAAAGCGGATAACCGTCGATGGATTGAAGGGGTTGGGGTAGTTGGACAACGCAAAGTCCGTCCATTCTTCCAATCCTGCCGATGCCTGTGGCGGCGAGACATCGCCGGTTCCCAAGGCAGCCAGCAACCCAGCATCAACCGTAGAACCAAACTTCTCCCGCAGTTCTCGCAAAGCCTGACCGGCAACTGCGCGTTCAGATTCCGCAAACCCTCCAAGCGAAGCTAACTGGATCAACGCATACATCTGCCGACGAGTGTCGGTGGCTTTCGCCTTGTGGGAAAGTGCCAATGCACGTGCATCGGCATAACGTCCCACTGCCGTATACATGCTCATTAACAGCTCCGAGGCGATGGCACTCATGCTGCCGGACGCCGAGCGGTATTGCTCCACATCTCCGATCAACGAGTGATCGTTTGAATCTCGAAACAGATCGAACAACCCCACCAGTCCGCGCTCACGGTCGGCTTGTTCAACAGCCTGAGCGGCAACGGCTTGATACAGCGCCCTGGCAAGCGCATACTGCCTCTTGACCCGTGCAAGCCGGGCCTGCAAGAGCAGCTCGGTCGCTCTCTCGGCCGTATGCCCACCGGCGTTCTCTAACCGTGCGCTGATCCGAAAGCCCCCTCCCTGGCAGTCTATGGTCGGAGTGGTGAGCCAGGGCTCATAGTTGATCCAGGCTCCCCCGTAGGCGTAGAACTTTGCCGGGTCTGGCGGACTCGACCCCCACCAGTTGCCCTGGACGTAGACCGTGCTGGAGGAACCCGCGTGGACGTTGTGCACAGCATTGCCATAGATGTGATTGCACGCTCCGTAGTAGCGGCCTTGGACAGGATCATACAGGCCAAAGGTGGGTGTGCTGTAGGTATACGCGATGACGCCGTAGTTGTTCTCCGTCATGAAGTTCGCCCCCGGCTGCCATGAGGGAGAACTATAGTTGCCCGATTCAGGCGATGCGTAGTTATCGCACAGGATGGCGAAGTGGTTAGAGCGGAAGGTATTGTCCCGGACACTGGCGCGGGAGTTATCAAACGCAATGCCTCCATACCGGACAGGTGCCCCGTTGATAATCTCGCCGTTGCGGAAAAACGTATTGCCGATGATTTCCGGCATGGCAGTTCCGTTGGCAGGCAGCACGATGCCGTAGTAGTAGTTGTTCTGAATCGTGTTGTAAGCAATCAACGGACTGGAGTTCCCTTGTACCACAATACCGTTGCCTGCGCCGAGGTTCTGGATGGTGCTGTATTGAATGAGACCCGATGAACCTAGGGCGAAGCGCACACCGTTCGAGGAGTTTGATTGGCCGTTGATGGTAATGTTGCTGATGGTGGGAGAAGAATTATAGAACGCCATCGCGGCATCATCCACGCCGTTGGAGAAGCTTGAGCTGCCGATGCTGACGTTGCTGATGGTGAGATTGTTAGTGTTGGTGGCTTTGACGGGCATGGTGGCGTATGTGATGTCGCAGTATTGGAGGGAAGAGTTGTTAGAGCCGATGAACTCAATTCCTTGGTAATCGCCACTTGAGCCTGCACGTGTAAAGGTAATTCGTTGGCTCGAAGTTCCGTTTGCAACTAGCTGTCCATACACGAGCAATTTGGCCCCCGGCTGAAAAAAAATCTGGTCGCCGGGGAGGAATGTCCGCGTCTGACCGCTTGCTACTGTAAAAGTGCCCGAAACAACAAACCGCCGTGTGTAATTGGCGGTATAGGTCTCATTTTTGGTTACTTGGAAAGAGTGGCTTGTGTTTGGAGTGGATGCGACAGGCTGACCATCTTTGTTTATCCATTCTCGATAACTCCATGTATATCCATCAACAACCTGGCCGTCGATAGCGCGTACCGAGTGATTTGTACCGCCGAGCCAGCTGTTGGTGACCCCCTCAGATGGAACATTCGCGTGGAGTACTTCATCGATGTACACTGAACCACCAGGGAAATTGTTCTTGACCGTTACGCTGTAGTTCGGGATATGGTAATTGATAATGAGCTCGATGCCGAGGTCGATGCGATCCTGTCCTCGCTCGATGTCCACTTGGTGAATTGTCCCCGAACCTGTGGTCCAGACTGTGTCGTCGTCAGTCTGAAGAGACAAATAGAAATAATTGCCCGGCAGACTGTTCTTGATATCCGTGCAGAATGTGCTGGTCCCAGAAAAGTTCTTTTGCGTTCCATAGCGAGGGATGTTCAACGGAGCCTCCGCGGAATCGTATTTTGCAGCCGCTTTAACGGCGTTCCATTTTGCTTCAGAGAACGCATCCCACTTATCCCCTGGAAATTTCTTGATGTAGAACTTGACGTTCGTCGCTCCGGACTTGTTTGAGAGGGAATACCAGTCAACGCGCAGGGTAGCATTATCGATTTGTGCATAGTCGGGAATGCTGCTTACATCCCAGCGATAGGCCATACGGAAGCTTTCCCGTCTTCTGAAGTCGTCGGGCGTGTACGTGTCGTTCCTTCCAACATATACATTCGGATCGAATGGCGAAAGTGAGATCGTCTGATAATACACAGTCAGAAGATTAGAACTGAACGATTTGTAGAGATTTTGATAAGGCGGCACCGGAAAGGCAGAGTACTGCTGCGTGTAAGCCGGGTGAAAGAGGATTGCCAGAAGCAATCCGGTCAGACAGCCAATTCGCGTCTTCATCGCAAAAAACTCCTTTCTCATAAGTGCGTAATTGTTGTTTGCGTAAACTGTTTGTATCTTAGACTGGCAATAAAAAGGTGCGCCCATCCCCTATTGGGTAAGGCAAGCGAAGACCCTCTTTATTGCCATTTGTGCCACGGGTGAAGGGCCTCACTTCGCCCGTGGTTGTTCTATGCTCTCATACTGGTCACCTCCTTCCAGGTTTATTTTCCGTGCCAGATAATGCCTCTGAGACCTCCTTGAATGAAGCCGACAATGAATACCTCGTTGTCATCGGTCCAAATCCCGGTAAGCACTGCATCAGCGTTTTCAAGTTCTCGAAATTCATGCCAATCAGTGCCATTGTAATGATATGCCTTTCCGCGAAGTCCGATCGCAAGCACTCTCTGCTCATCCGTTCCTGCCACCCGAAAAATGGCACGGTCATCCAGAATTCGTTGCCATGTGTTCGCTACCTTGCGAAACACACCGTCTCCTGCGCTGAAGAGCGTTTGGCCAACGTTTCTCAGAGATCCGCCGAACTTTTGGTATTGACCTGCCTGAGTAATCACGACCGAATCGCTGATTGTCCAGTGAAGTCCGTCATAGTGATATAGGAAGTAGGCGGTCGTATCATGGGGTTGTACAACGTCATTTCGAAATCCCATCATATACACGTTGTTAGGGGCAAGTGCGGCAATGCTTGAGAATTGCATGCCTTGGGAATACAAGGGCACCTGTGCTTCCTGCCACTGGATACCGTTCCAACGAGTGATGATGTTCATCCCCGCAGCCCAGATATCCGAAGTCGAAGTTCCACCAATCGACTGAAAGCCAAGTCCGGGTGGCCATTTTACCATACCAGGGGGAGATGGCCACCTCTGCCATTGAGAGCCGTTGTAACGTGCAAGATACGTTCCGTACGTAGCTGTATCACCATTCCACCCGCCTACGATTCCCACGATCCAAATGTCATTGGGAGAAAAACCGAGAATTGCATTCGGACTCACTGTTTGTCTCTCCTCTGGCGCGGGCGGAGGTGGAATAGGTTCTTCCGTCCAAGTCGTACCGTTGTACCGGTAGACGATATGCCTGCCGCTCATCCATCCGACGGCAAGAACATTGGTGGGAGAGCTACCCCAAACATCCCTTAGAATTGTTTGTGCGCCGGGGGTGTAAAGCGTGTCAACCGTCCATATCAGCTTGCGCATATCTTTGGGTGGTTGGGGGCCAACTCCCCTGTCATTACACGTTTGGAGAAAAAGTAGTGCACACAGGGCGAATGAAAGATTTCTAGACCATCTCATCACAATGTCTCCTGTTGTCAAATCTATGCCCCTCTTTGTTGCCGTTTGCGCCACGGGTGAAGGGCCTCACTTCGCCCGTGGTTTTTTATCCTCTCATAGCAATCACCCCCTTTCTGGATTATTTCCCGTGCCAGATAATGCCTCTGAGACCTCCTTGGATGAAGCCGACAATGAATACCTCGTTGCCATCAGTCCAAATACCGCGGAGTTCTGCATCAGGATTCTCTAACTGTTTGAACTGGTACCAATCGATTCCGTCGTAGTGATAGACCTTTCCCCCACTGTCAATAGTGATCATGTTTTTTTCATTAGTGCCCGCAACACGGAATACATCACGCTCGCGAATTGTGATCCAGCCATTTCCCTGTCTTTTCCAAAGTCCCGAGTTGGCACTAAAAAGGCTATTATTAATCCTTCTCAACTGAGAACCGAATGACCGGAAAGGGGATGAAACAGTTTGAATCACAGAATCGACAATGGACCAGCTTGTTCCGTTGTAGTGGTAAAGGAAGTAGGCCGTGGTGTCAAGCGGCTGGACAACATCGTTTCTGAATCCATTCATATACACATCGTTCGATGCTAACGCCACAATGCTCAAGAACTGCATCCCTTGGGGATATAACGGCACTTGAACCTGTTTCCATTGGACTCCATTCCAATGCAAAACAACATCCCGACCCCCTGCCCAAATTTCCCCAGATGAGATCGAAGACACCGAAAAAAGTCCGCGGCCTTGAGGAAGACCCATCTTGATCCACCGAGTTCCATTGTATCGAATCACATAAGCAGTATCGATGGCAACTCCTTCCCTCAAGCCCAACTCGCCTCCAACCAGAATTATGTCATCAGCACCAAATCCGGTAACGCTCCTCGGATCGAGAGCGTCAAACGGTGGGTCGGGTGCAGGAATAGGCTCAACCTTCCACTCCGAGCCGTTGTATCGGTACACGATATGCCTGCCGCTCATCCATCCCAGCGCAATTACGTTTTTTGATGAACTTCCCCATACGTCTGTAAGAATCGTTTGCGCGCCGGGAGTGTAAAGCGTATCCACTCTCCATGTCAACTTGCGCATGTCTTTTGGCGGTGGCGGGTCAACGCCCTTGTCCATGCACGTTTGCAGAAAAAGCAGAGTAGATGCTGTGAGCATCAATGAAAAAGCTCTGTGCCAGCTCATTCTTTTCTCCAAGTTTTGAATTCGTATCCAACGTTTTACCAACCGCGCCACAGGTGAAGGGTCTAACTTCGCCCGTGGTTTTTATGCTCTCATCATAACCACCTCCTCTCCTCTAACTCTAAACGACATCTACTTCCCCGGATATTTTCCAAGTTTCAAGTCTACAAAGCGCTGCGTAATATATCCGCGGTGATCAGGTGGGATAGAGTACGATGCAAGAATTTCCTTTCTGTGAGTATCAAGCTTAATCATGTGAACAAGCCTACCATCGAGAGTTCTTAGATTCCCTCCAAGAGTGAGAAACATTGTTCTGTTGTCAGGTGCGATAATCACCCGGTCACTGATGGCATAGCCGCCCGTCAACCCGATATCTCGGAAACTATCGATGAACACTTCCATCGTTTTGTTGTGGACATCATATCTCAGAACTCGACCGGTAGGAAAGAGCTCATATAAATACCCAGCGGGGTCTGTAATGTACACGTACTTTCCATCGGGACTCTCCCCCAACTGTGAATAGCTTCCGCAATCGTACTTTGCTATGATTGCTTCTGTAGACAGGTCGATTGCGTAGAACGTTCCAACACCGCCAAAGCCCATCCAAGTAAATGTTGTAAGAAACAAATATCTGCCGTCGTATGAAATTATTAAAGCTGTAGGCGTCTTTCCTGAGAACTCACCAAAGGTGAGTACCTTTTCGATTGCAAAAGAGTCAAGATCGTATGAGATAATGCTAAACGGAGTTGCCGATTCAGCGATTATATAAATCCTATTCTGCGTAGGTGAAGCTACGCTCCAATAAACTGGCCCGAGTGAATCCGTGTGAAGAATTTGAAACGTCAGTCGCTCATAAATCTGCACTATTCCCGCAGGACCCCCATAGGTTATCAAATATCGTTGTTGATGGTCTGTTGTTACCAACCGCCCTTGAGTACTCACGGTCCTTAGAATACTCTTCGACATCACTTCTATTGCATACAGTGCTCGTGCTCCGGTCCCCTGTTCGGTCGTGAAGTACCACTCTTGATAGTTTGGCGAAAACGCCAACCGTATCGGTTGGCGATCAGCACCTTCAAGGGAATCCACAGCAGTTAGTGTGTTAGGGTTGATAACCTTGATACCGGCCCAGTTGCCGTCAAATGAAGCAAACAGCGCCAGGTCGTCGGGAAGCGGTCCTGGAATATCATCAGGTGCAATCACGCTTGTGCAGCTCATCTGCAGCATCACCACCGCTACGGCAGCGAGTATCATCACTCGCCATATCAGAATCATGGCAATCACACCTCCTTCGGGCTACTTGTTCAGTGAAAATCTTGTCCCCCTCACCGTAAATATATACGATGGGGGGGTAAAGTCAAGCAAAATCGGCGAATAGATTGGCGCTCAAAAGGAATGCCGCTGCCCACATTGAACCTCAACCGTCAAATTTCCTCCTTAACCCCATGATCCATGCCAATGGCCTTGAGCCGTGAACGACTGTTCTTCCCTCCACGCGCCAGACCCCGCCGCCGACGTTCACCATGAGCACGCCGTTCAACTTCGTCTCCACCAACGACGTCATCGGCGGCAACTCCGGCAGTCCGGTCGTGAACAAGAATTTGGAGATTGTGGGACTGATCTTCGACGGCAACATCGAGAGCCTGCCGAACGATGTGCTCTACAGCGGCGAGGTCGAACGAGCGGTTTCCGTCCACTCGGCTGGAATCCTCGAGGCTTTGAGAAGCATCTACAACACAGAGCGATTGGTGAAAGAGATTCGCGGAGGGAAAACCTCGCAGTAGTCGAATTGTAGGACGGCTCTCCAGAGCCGTCCTCTTCCCGTTGGTCTTCACATTGTGGTCGGGAGTTCAACTCCCGACCAACAAATGTGTCTACCCCGCTTTTACCGAACCGCCGCTTCGAGAACTTCGAGTTTTCCCGTCTTGCCGTCCAGTAAAGCCTTCGCGCCGATGGGGAGTGTCAGCTTTCGAGGGAGATGGCCGTACTGAATATTGCTGACCGTCGGAAGGTTGACCGCGCCGACAAACTCGTCGAGCACCTGGTCAATCGTGAGGTAAGGTTTAGAGGGATCGCTCGGCACGCAATCGGTGAACTTGCCGAGCACAAGACCGGCAATGCGCCGCGTGATGCCGGCGTTGCGGAGGTGCATCAGCATCCGGTCGACGCGGTGCGGCGCTTCGTCAACATCCTCAAGCACGAGAATGGAGCGGTTCAAGTCCGGCGCATAGGGTGTGCCGAGGAGCGAGATGAGCAGCGAGAGATTCCCGCCGAGCAACCGCGCTGTCGCTGTGCCGGGCCGCAGCGCTCGCGTCGGCTCTTCCGGTGGATTCGCCAACAACCCGATTCGAGTCGGCGAGGTCACGACTCTCCAGAAGTTCTCTTCGGTGTAGGGATCGATCTTCTCCCACATCTCCACTCCCACCATCGGTCCTGAGAACGTTACCAGCCCCGACTTCCGATACACCGCCAACTGCAGCGCGGTGAGGTCGCTGTAGCCCGCGATGATCTTAGGGTTGCGTTTGAGGGCGGCGTAGTTGATCATCGAGAGGATGCGCGATGTGCCGTATCCTCCCCGCACGACAAAAATCGCTTTGACAGCACGATCCTCGACCATCGCGTTGAAGTCTGCCGCGCGCTGCTCATCGGTGCCGGCGAGATAGCCGTGCACCGCGGCGGCATGCTTCCCGACGGCGACGCGGTAGCCGAGAGATTCGAGGTACCGCACGCCGCGCTCAATTCGCTCCGCGGAGGGCGGCGGGCTTGCGGGCGAAACGACACCGATGAGATCACCACGAGTGAGGCGCGGCGGTTTCAGGCGTGCTGACGGTGGCATGACGCTCTGAAGGAAGGGAAGATTGTGGAGGAATGCAACTGCGCGTCACGAATCATGACAACGTAACCGCCAGATTTTTCTCAATCAGCATGGTTACCCGATCCCCACCTGTATTTCCTGTTTGGCAGAACATTGTTCGAGCAATTCTCAGGACTCAGTGGAAGATCAGTCGCTTTCGGTCGTAGCCGGATGTTCGCCGTCTACCCAGTCTTACGATTCTTCAACAATGACCCCGTGACCGGCAACCTTACTCCATCTTCCTCCAATAGCGCTACTGCACCACCGCCACGATTCTCAACGGCCCGCCGCTCCCGCCTTTGATCTTCATCGGCAGGGCGATGACGGTGAAACCGTTCTCCGGAAGTATGTCGAGGTTCGCCACATTCTCGAACGCGGGGATGTTCTTCTCGAACAGTATCACATGGCTTTCGAAGAGTGTCGACTGGCCGTAGTCGATGCTCGGCGTGTCGAGACCGATGGCTTTGATGCTGCGATTCTCAGCGATCCACTTGGCGGCGTCCGGATGGAGGCCGGGGAAGCGCAGTTTGGCAACGGCATCTGGACCGCGCTCGTTGGTGCCCATGTATGGGACGCGGTCGGGCCAGTAGCGGCCGAACCCGGTGCGCAACAGCACGATGGCGCCTTCCGGAATTTTTCCGTGTCTCCGTTCCCACTCGGTAAAGTCCTCCACGCTCACGCGGTAGTCCCTGTTCTCCGTGCACTGTGCGGAGACATCCACCACAATGCCCCGGCCGATGAGCTGGTCGAGCGGTATCGCATCAACGGTGTGGCGGCCCTGATAGAAATGAATCGGCGCGTCGATGTGCGTGCCGCCGTGTTCGGGCGAGCAGAAACTGTTGGCGGCGTAGAAGAATCCGCCCGGTGTCACGCCTTCAAAGCCCTTCTGGAATTCGAACCCCATCTCCGTCGGCCAGTAAATAGTGGTAGAATCGTACGGATGGGAGAGGTCGATGATGGTGCCGCTGAACGGCGCGGGGTGCGGCGCGCAGGAGAGAACGGTAAAGGCAACAAGAAAACACAAGAGCGATTTCATCGATAATCCTCCAACGGTTTGAACAAACAAATCTACGGCATGGAGTGGGGAGAATCAAGACCGGCAATGTCTGAAGGAACGAGCGGAGTTAGCAACAATAAATGCACTACTCAACACCATCACAACGGCTGCGACGATAGGGTCGAGCAGGCCAACGACAGCCAGGGCAATCCCGACGGCGTTGTAACCGAAGGCCCAGAAGAGATTCCACCGGATGGTTCGGAATGTGCGTTGAGCAACGTCGATAAGCCAGGGGATGCGGTCAAGATGATCGCCAACGATAACGACGTCCGCGCTCTCTTTGGCAATATCGCTTGCTGAGGCGAGCGTCATCCCAACATCGGCTGCGGAGAGTGACGGCGCATCATTGATGCCGTCGCCCACCATCGCCACGGTCTCCGATTGACGATAGGTTTGAAGGACGCGAACCTTGTCCGCCGGCAACATCCGACTGTGGACCGCGTCGATGCCGAGCTTGTTCGCAGCGTTGCGAGCCGCTTCATCCGAATCGCCGGAGAGCATTGCCGTACGAATTCCGCGAGCGGAGAGCTGCTCGACAACCGCGCGCGCATCATCCCGTATCGTGTCGCGCACCTGCACTGTTCCCCGTAGAACACCATCCCATGCAACGTAAAACGTCGTAGAATCACCACCGGCGGGATGCTCCACAGCCACACCCCGTTCCTTCATGAAGCGGTGGCTCCCCACCAGTACATGCTTCCACTCGCCGTTAATCTGCACTTCGCCTTCGATTCCCATACCCGCGAACGTCTTGCCGTTGCGGGATGGTAGAAGGGAAAGCGCGTTCTCCCGCGCATACCGCTCAACTGCCACGGCAAGTGGATGGCGCGTTTCTGCCTCCAAGGATGCCACAATACTCATCAACGTGTTTGTTGGGAGTGAGGTGTGCACTGCGTCGATAGCAACAGACCCATGCGTGAGCGTTCCGGTTTTATCGAACACCATTCGATGAACCGCGGCAAGTCGCTCCAGCGCGCCTGTGGATCGAACAAGCACTCCCCGTTCGGCCGCTTTGCCGAGCGCAAGCACACTCGCAATCGGCGTCCCGATGCCCAGCGCACAAGGACATGCAACGACGAGAACGCTGAGCGCATGCAATACTGCAACAGCGGGCGGAGCAACGAACAACCACCCAATCAGTGTAAGTCCTGCAATGCCAATGACCATCGGAATAAACATCGTCGCGAGCCGATCCACAAACACTTGCATTGTGGAGCGCGATTGCTGTGCCTCTTCCATCAGTCGAACCACGTTTGCATGAGCCGTATCCGTGGATTCCGCGGCGACGCGAACCAGCACTGCGCCGTCGAGGTTCATCGTCGCTGCATAGACGCGATCGCCGGGTTGCTTGACAACGGGCGCCGACTCTCCGGTCAAGGTTGCTTCGTTCGCCGTGGTCGTTCCCTCGAGAATAACTCCATCCAGCGGGAACCGTTCTCCCGGCAGAACTTTGATGCGGTCGCCCACACGAACGTCGGCGGATGAAACGACCTTCTCGTTTCCATGGTGAAGGACGCGCGCCGTCTCCGGCTGCAGCTCAATCAGTCGTGCAATCGCGCTCGTCGTACGCACTTTCGCCATGGACTCTAAATACCTGCCTGCGGTCACAAGCGTAAGCGTCATTGCCGCTGTGTCGAAATAGACGCCTCTTCCACCGGAGAAGATTTGGTATGTTGAGAATCCGAAGGCCGACGCCGTTCCCAACGCTATTAAGCTGTCAATCGAAAGCCGGCGCGTGCGTGCCTCGTACACGGCGTTGCGCGCAAACGGATAACCAATGAAGATCATCACGGGCGCGGCAAGGACGAACATCAGCGCCTCAAGGTACGGCAGCGCTTCGTGCTCCATCCCGAGCGTCGCCCATCCGCGATCGTACGTTGCCCAACTCAATGCCATGATGTTCATCGAAAGAAATGCGGCAACTCCCAGCCGGATGAGCATCAGCGCCGCCGTTCCCTCTTCTCCTCTCGCCCCCACAATCGCATGTGTAAGCGAACAGCCGGAGCAGCAAAAGCGGAATGTCGCGCCTTCACGCTCGACGTGAATTGCCCCGCCCGTCATGGGAAGGTCGCATTGGTCGCACCGTTGGAGA
>JBGFRR010000058.1:0-14498 GCA_041695045.1 Bacteroidota bacterium | reverse complement strand
GAAGAACTTTGATTCTTCCCGATGAAAGTGGTATTATAGTTGTAACATTGAGGAGATGCGATGAACGAAACCAGCCTGCTCGAGCATCTCAAGCACAACCGTGAACGGTTGAGTCCGCTCTTGATCATGACGCACGACTATCCGGACCCGGATGCTCTTGCATCTGCATACGCACTGCTTTATCTCGCGGACCAAGTGTTTGGTATCAAGAGCAGGACCGCTTACGGTGGTGCCATCGGACGGAGCGAGAACCGACAAATGGTCCGGCTGTTGAAGATTCCTGTGCATAAGCTCCGGCCTTCGGATTTTCGGCTCTTCCCAAACGTGGCGCTGGTCGATACACAACCGAGTTTTGAGAACAACACGTTCTTTCACAACCGGAAGGCGGCAATCGTCATTGACCAGCATCCCGGTACAGAACCCCCGAACGCCGACTTTGCATTGGTGGATACCGAAGCAGGAGCAACCTCCGTACTGCTCGGGCGTGCGTTGCTCGCCAGCGGGGCAGAAATCCCGCCGCGGCTTGCTACCGCACTCGTCTACGGTATTCTCTCCGACACGCTCGACTTCTACCGGGGTACGAACAAAGAAACGATCGACATTTACCTGCGTCTCTTGCGTCATGCGGATATTCGCGTGCTCGCGCAAATTCAAAAGCCTCAACGCCCCAGAGGATTTTTTGGCGACCTTGTTGCCGGGATCCGGAAGGCATTCCTTCGCGGCCGGTTAATCGTCTCACACCTCGGCCCTGTTGAATCACCCGATATCGTCTCTCAGATGGCGGATTTCCTCCTCTCCTGTGAAGGCGTGCAATGGGCTTTTTGCACAGGGAGGTACCGGAGGAATCTCCATATGTCGTTGCGGACCAATCTGCCCGATGGCCAAGCCGGAGAACTCCTTCGCTCGATTTGTCGTCACCCGCGGGAAGCTGGCGGACATGGCCAGATTGCGGGGGGCAAAATAAGGGTCAAACATCAGCAGGATGGATTAGCCTCGGAAGACCTTGAAGGAGCGCTTACTAATCTGTTGGTAAAACAACTCGGTATCGGCCAACACGGGCGCAGGGTTCCATTGGTTGAGCAGGAACACTCGATCCGAATTCTCACCAGGGAGAGTACTGATGCTTGAATTCCTTGAGTCGATCCGCATTACGGATATACTCGACATCCTCTTCATGACGATCGTGATTTATTCGATTTTGGTCTGGTTCCGGCGTACGCGGGGCGGTTTTGCGGTCCTCGGTTTGCTGATCTTTGGCTTGGCGTACCTCATCGCACGGCAGCTCAATTTAACCCTGACGACCAGTGTATTCCAGGGGTTCTTCGCGATCCTCCTGGTTGCCATTGTGATTCTCTTTCAGGAAGAGATCAAGCACTTCCTCGAGCAACTGGCGAGCCGGAGCCTCATTCAGGGTCGGCGCTTTCGGAGGCAATATCCGCCGACCCGGAAACAGGTAGAGATCTTGGTGAACGCGGCCAAGAATCTTGTCCACGCGAAAGCGGGGGCCATCATCGTCATTCAGGGAAAAGACCCCATCGGTCGCTACCTGAAAGGCGGCGTCCGTGTGGATGCAGAGCTCAGTGAGGAGTTGATCGGAAGTATCTTTGCGCCTTCCTCGCCGGCTCACGACGGCGCGCTGGTGATTGAGGGGGACCGAGCCATATCGTTTTCCTGTTATCTCCCACTCTCAGAAAACTTGCGGAAGTTGCTGAAAGCGGGAACACGTCACGCAGCGGCACTTGGCCTTGCGGAACTGACGGATGCACTCTGCCTTGTTGTTTCGGAGGAGCGGGGAACCATCTCCCTCGCCCGCAACGGAAGCATCAACGCCGTGCACGATGCCGACAAGCTCCGCACAGCGTTGGAGACATTCTACAATGAACTTTACCCGTCAAAAGAGGGTGCACTCTGGAGTACTTTTTACAAGAAGACGAACAAAGAGTTCGCAATAGCACTTGCAGCAACTGTTATCCTTTGGTTCTTTTTCGTCTACGAAGCGAAGGTTGAATACCGGACATATACATTACCCGTGGAGATTCAGAACATTCCAGCAGGTGTCGCCGTACAGGGAATCGATCCCCCCATTATTGAAGCGACCTTCTCGGGGTCGCCCCGGGCTTTCTGGTTTATGGACAGCAGCCAGATCCAGCTGAATCTGAAGCTGACCCCCGATAGTAAGGCCACCCTTCGTAAGACCATCGGCCGATCCGATATTCTCTCACCCGAAGGGCTTACGCTCGAGACCATCGAGCCGAATCAAGTAACCGTGATCTTGGGGAAAGCACCTTCACGCTCGCAATGATCTTTTGGTGGGCCGCATGATTTCGTGCCTGCCTGCAGCAGGCAGGCCGCCTACGCACCTCCTCCTGCCCAGACTCTTGTTCTAAATCGGATTTGAAGCGAGAAAATTGTGTGGTGAGCGTGCTCAATCGGGAAGCGTGAACCGACCTACTTCCGGCGAACGAGCTGCAACATCTCACGCACAGCTCGGTCCAGTCCCACAAACGCGGCGCGCGAAATGATTGCGTGGCCGATGCTCAGCTCATCAATCTCTTTGACGGACACGATTTTGCTCACGTTGACATAGTTCAACCCGTGTCCTGCGTGCACGCGCAGGCTTAACGATTTCCCCAACGCCGCCATGGACTTGATTCTCGAAAACTCGTGCTCCACATCGGACTCGGCTATCGCGTTGGTATACTCGCCGGTGTGAATCTCGATCATGTCCGCCTGCACTCGCTTTGCCGCCTCGACCTGCGGCGCCTCGGGATCCACAAAAAGACTCACGGGAATATTGTGTTCATGGAAGCGGTTAATGACATCCGCCAAATACTCGTGCTGTCCTGCCACATCTAAACCGCCTTCAGTCGTGAGTTCCTCGCGCCGCTCAGGTACAAGCGTTACAAAGTCCGGCTTTACGTCGAGCGCGATACGGATGATCTCGCCCGTTGCAGCCATCTCGAGGTCAAGCTTCGTTGTCACCGTCTCGCGCAGACGATACACGTCGCGGTCTTGAATATGCCGCCGGTCTTCGCGCAGGTGACAAACAATTCCTTCCGCTCCCGCTTCTTCGCAGACGCGTGCGGCTTCAACGGGGTCCGGTTCAACCCCGCCTCGTGCCTGCCGCACCGTTGCTATATGGTCAATGTTGATCGCTAATCGCATGATGAATCCTGCCAATGAATGTCGGCAAAAGCGGACAGAATATACGCTTTTTTCCGGTCGGAGTGAAGGAATGATGAGCGTTGAGTTCCATGAATATCTGTTGTACTTTATGCTCAACCGCTGCAACTTCAATGCACGGCATGCCGTAAGCTGGAAGTGTGTCAGCAAACATCAGGAGATTGTCAATGAAGCACATGCTGTGGAGCATTATCATTGTTGCGATACCGATCCTCAGTGTTGCTCAGACCAAAGAGAAGCATCCGAAGGCGGAAACCGAAAGCGTCGATTTCGACACGCGGCTTGGAACGCTGATTGAGCGATTCATCGATTCCATTCAGCGTGAGCTTCACGGCGACAACGTGTCGGCAGACACGGTGAAGAAGCAACGTCGCCGTGCGGCAGACGATTGGGACGAAGTAGAAGACGAGATGCGTCGCGGTGCCCGAACGTTCGAAGGGCATACCGTCATCGAAACGGACGACGTGATCGAAGGCAACATCGTCGTCAAGGCAGGCGACCTGATTGTGTACGGCGAAATCAACGGCGATGTGCTCGTTGTGGGAGGGACGGTGTATGTGAAGGATGGCGGACGCATTACCGGCGATGTGCGCGTGATCAGCGGGGACATTGTCAAAGAGCCGGGGGGAGTGATTGAAGGATACACCGACAAGACCAGCGCCCGCACGGTGGATTATCGTGAGCGGCGAGAGCGGTTCGCACGCGGCACAACGCGCCTCAACGCCAACTGGGTGCAGGAGCTCACCACGCTCGACGATTTCATTTTCCGCTACAATCGAGTGGAGGGAGTGTTCCTGGGCATCGGCTCAGAGAAGAAATACTACTGGGAAGGCCAACGCAGCTACACCGGCTGGGGTACCATCGGCTACGGTTTGAAGTCGTACCGCTGGCGCTACAACCTCGGCTTTGCGCGGCAGTTTGCGCTCGGTGAGGGCAAGCTCATCGAGTTCGGCATCGAGGGCCATAACATCACCGACTCGAAGGACGAATGGCTCATCAGTCAGAAAGAGAACACCGCGGCAGCGCTTCTGATTCACGAAGATTACCGGGATTACTTCCAGCGAAAAGGCTACGGCGCGCACGCGGCGTACTACGTGCAGCAAGAAAACTTTACTAGCCAGCTTCGCGTCGATTATTTGATCGATCGGTACAGCTCCATGGAAAACCGCACCGAGTGGGCAATCTTCGGCGGCAAGAAGCGCTTCCGACTCAATCCCCCCGTGGATGAAGGCCGCATGCGCAGCGTGTTCATCTCCAGCGGCGTCAGCACGGTCGCACGCACGATGTACGGACAGGAAGGCTGGAGCATCTACGGAACGGCAGAGTTCGCCGGCAAGAGCGCGGACACGGATTTTGGATTCCACCAGTACATGCTCGACGTCCGCCGGTACCAACCGCTTGGCCGTTACGATAATGTGAACATCCGTTTCCGCATCGGCACGTCAGAGGGGACGCTGCCGTACCAAAAAGAGTTCGAGTTAGGTGGACTCAGCACGGTGCATGTCTATCCTTTCAAGTACGATATCGGCAACCGGATGCTGTTGGTGAACGCAGAGTACATCGTCAACGCCGACATTCTGCATGACATCGATTTCTGGCCGAGCTGGTTGATGCGGGGGATTAACATCCTGGTATTAGCGGATGCAGGGTGGACGAACAACGTTCCGACAACGGCAGGATGGGATGAGGGGTTCGGCGAGTTTCATTTGAAGCACGTGCGGAGCAATCTCGGTATCGGCATTGCTAACCGCAGCGGCTCGGTGCGCGTGGCGTATGTCTGGCCGACCGACGGCTCGAGACTCAACCGGATTATCTTCCGGTTTTCTCGGCCCTTTTAGTGGGCTTCATCTGATTTTTCCCGCCTAGATGAATGGGCCATACTGAGGTGGTGTCCATCTGTCAGTGAATGGGCAGCAAGCCCCGATAAGCAAACCGCCGCGGCCTATTCACGGGCGGTCCTGTTTTCCATGGCCACGCATCTCCTTGTTGAGTACAGGCTTGCGCGTCTGCACAACCCTGCTGCTTCCAGCCGATAGAAGTACACCCCGCTCGAATCCACGCGATCCGGAGCCAGCTTTGCTTCTGGCTGCAGTTCTCCGTATCATAGGGCTGATCCATAAACCTTAACAAAGATGTTAAGACTAAAGAATCAGTGGAAATCGGGCTTGTCCAGCGGTTAGCGAGCGAGCTGCGAGTCTCCCCAGAACAAATCGTGCGCGAGTACTGGGAGATCACGCTGCTGAACGAGTTGAGCACCGAAGCCTGGAGTACCGCACTCGGCTTCAAAGGAGGGACCGCGCTGCGATTGGCGTACGGGTCGCCGCGCTTCTCTGATGATCTGGATTTCTCGCTCCTCGGAAGGATCCCCTATTCGCGCTTCCTGTCATGGGCGAAGAAGGTCGCGGAGAAATATCCATTGGAGCTGACAGATGCAGCCGCGAAACGGAAGACGTATCTCGTTGAATTCCGGATTCGCGATGCTGCCATCTCTCGATCATTCAAACAGAAATTAGAGGTTTCACTCCGCAACAATCGCTCTCCTCGACGGAAAGCAAACGGGTATGAACTCCGTCTGCTGACCAGCCCTATCACGAATATCCAGGTGTTGTTCAGGGTTGCTACAGCCGAATTGATCTGGCAGGAAAAAATGGCCGCGCTGAAGAATCGGCGTGAAGCACGCGATCTGTTCGATCTCTGGTATCTCAGTCAGCAGCTACGGCGCCCGCTGCCGGAGGGGCTCCCGCGCCTATCGCCGACGGTCGTGAAGCGCGACCTGAACCGATATCTCCCTCCTGCCTATCGTTCAGTCGTTGAGCAACTGGCAAAACGATGAACACAATTCTCGACACACTGCGCCGCATCGGCAAAGCCTACTACACTGTGGCAGACCTCGGGAAGGTCACGGGTCTTACCCGCGAGTCGCTCTACGTTACGCTCACACGTCTCGTGCGGAAGGGCTTGCTGGTCCGACTTACCTCGGGGATTTATATCCTTCCTGAACAGTACACACAGATCGACGTCGTTGCAAACATTCTTTATCAGCCGTCATATCTCTCGTTTGAGTCCGCCCTTTCGCGATACGGCGTTCTCTCACAGATTCCCTATGTGCTCACGTTTGCCACGACCGCAAAAAGCACACGCCGAACGCTCGGAAATACTGAAGTCGAATATCGCTCGATAAAAAAATCTCTGTTCTTTGGATATGAGAAAAACGGTTCCTTGTTGATAGCTTCTCCCGAAAAAGCAGTTCTCGATACCCTTTACTTTGTAAGCTTTGGCAAGCTGAATCTTCGACTCGAGCAACTCGACCTGAAAGATATCAGCAAGCGGCAGCTACGTCGCCTATCAAAGCCATATCCCCCGCGAACGCTGGATGCGCTGAAACGCTTGCTCGCCTGACTTTTGCACCTTTAGCGAAGAAGCACGAGCCGCCTTGTCTGCACGAAACCCGCGGCTTACAACCGGTAGCAATACACTCCGCTGGGCATCCCGGCCGCATCCCACGCTGTCAGATAACGTCCCGGCTGGAGATGGTCGTTCACGAGCGTTGCGACCTGCCTCCCCAGAAGGTCGAACACGGTGAGTGAAACAACTCCAGCCGAGGGAATATCAAACTCGATTATGGTGGATGGGTTGAAGGGGTTGGGATAGTTCTGCTGAACGATGAGAGCCTTTGGTACGGCCGGGGTTTGGAGATTTTCCACCAGGGTTGGGACATTGCTCCGGATCAGCCGGACGTCATCTCTCGTACTCTGAACGCTCAATTCAAGGCCGGCCTGCGCTGTATCGGGTCCCACCGGAATGAACGCCGAGAGGCTGTACATCCATCTTCCTGTTACTCCATCCGGCGCAACATCTTTACCGGCAATGATGTGGTTGGAGAGCTTCGAGCGTGCCTTATTGCACCAGAGGCGGAGGTGAAATGATCTCCTTCCAGACTAATGCTTCAGCCCTGTGAATCTCTCCTTTTCGGGTTAATCCGGTGCCGTCGTTGTTCACGTCGCCGTTGGGGTTACGCTCGCCAGGTCCGCCGTCGGCAAAATCCCAGATGGACCAACACTTCAATCCAAACATCTTGATCCATTCGAAGCAGATTCGGTTATCCTCTTCGATCGAGCTGGTAACACACGGCGGCTCCCCCGGGAGGTAGCAGTTCCACGTGTCGTTCATGATCAGCATGTTGTCTGTGGTGAAATAGCCGCGCGAAAGCAGTGTGTCGATTCCCTTCGGCAGGTCTCCCTGCGTCCATGATTCCGCAAACAGGCCGTCGGCAGTGGTGTACGTCTTCAGTGATGATCCGTCGAACCGTGTCACGCCTCCCTCGATCAGTCCGAACCAGATGTTGCCGTCGCGATCCTCGAAGATTCTTCGGACGAAGTTACTGCCCAGTCCGTCGGCCGCCGTGAAGGTTTTGAAGGATCGTCCATCGTAGCGACCTGTCCCTCGGTCCGTTCCAAACCAGAGGAAGCCATGGCGGTCTTGTAGTATGCAGAGGATGTAATCGCTTGGCAGGCCCGTTGCCCGGTTGTATTGCTTGAAGGCAAGTTGTTGAGACAGAAGAAGAAAAAGAGGACACGAGAGGAGAAACGCGAAAATACCCGTTCTCAAGAAAAATCGGAGCATACAACGAAGATCATCTTTGTAAAACCGTCAGTGGAGAAATTTCGTGACCGTGAATTTGAAGCGGGGGAAAGGAGAACCCGTCCCGAGAAACGCGAAGTGCTTATCTTTTCATCCGCACGCGCATTAACTCTTCGAGAAGCTGTGATTTGTTTGCGCGGGAAATCTCACGGCCAAAGATTGTCAATCCTTCCACTTTTCTCGCATATGACCGAAGCTCATGCACAGTCATGCCGCTGAGCTTCTCGAAGTATTGCTGGTCCTCCGGACTCAACCCTTCCGGCATTGCGAACAGTTCTTCTTGTGTCTCCTCTTCTTCGGCCTCGTGCTCGCGTTCGACCGGATCCCTTTCTAACAACTCTTCAACCTCTTGCGGCGAGCGCGTGCTCCGCGCATACAGAAGGTCTTTCAACTCCTCGTGTGGACGGGGGATCACATGCGCCGAAATGAGCTGACTGACGCGCTGAGCCGCGGCTGCTCCCGCTTCCACCGCCGAGCGAACCGCTGCCGTGTCGCCCACGACCTTCACCGTAATCATCGCCGGGTCGGTTCGTTCTTTCCCGACGAGAATCACGTTGGCAGTCTTCACCATCGCATCGGCGGCTTCGATGGCGCCGACGAGACCTTTGGTTTCCACCAAGCCGAGGGCGTAGTCAATCATAGATGAAATAGACCTGCAAGGTTTTCAAAGCCTCGCAGGTCTCGTGGGGGAATAATTACTTTGACGAGGGACGTTTCGGGAGAATCAGTTCAACGTCGCTGTGCGGGCGAGGGATGACGTGCACGGATACCAGCTCACCGACACGCTGCGCCGCCGCCGCTCCGGCATCGGTCGCGGCTTTCACGGCGCCGACATCGCCGCGCACCATCACGGTAACATACCCGCCGCCAATCTGTTCTTTTCCGATGAGGGTAACTTTGGCTGCTTTGACCATCGCGTCCGCGGCTTCGATGGCGCCAACGAGTCCTTTGGTTTCCACCATGCCAAGAGCGTCGAGCGAAATGTCTGACATTGAACGTCTCCTTTGTGTGTACGAAAGGGAGGGAACGAAACCGCCGCCAATATAAAGAATGAGTGTCCGAATGTCAATACACTGCTCCTGGTTCTGCTCCCGCCATGCATCCCTACAAAGAATCCCGTATATTATCCACCCCTCTTACACAAGTCAGAGACACAGCGATGACCGTCCGTTCCATTCTTCCTTATGGTGATGATTATGACCAGTCCCGTTGCGTCGCACGCACAGGAAGCGATTGCGCGCAGGCTTTTCGACAACTACGACCGGTTCAAGCATCCGGGTATCACAACACGACGCTTCACGCAGGCTGAGCTTCTGGGCTGGCTCAAACCATTCCACGAGCTCGGCACGATAAAGCAGGAACCGCTCGGCAAGTCAAGTGAGGAAAGAATGATTGCACTCTTCACGTATGGAACCGGAGCAGTGAAGGTGCTTCTCTGGTCGCAAATGCACGGCGATGAACCGACAGCAACGATGGCGCTCGTGGATATGATGCGTTATTTCGATGCCGTGCCGGATGATGAGATTGTCCAAACGATTCGGGAAAAACTCACACTACTGATGATTCCCATGTTGAATCCCGACGGCGCCGAACGCTTCCAGCGCCGCAGCGTGCATGAGATCGACATAAACCGTGATGCGCTTAAACTTGTCACATCTGAAGCACGCATCCTGAAGGAAACACAGGAAAAGCACAAACCGGAGTTTGGATTCAACTTGCACGACCAGGACCCGCGCTTCACGGTTGGGCCGTCGAAGAAGGTCGCCGCCATTGCGCTGCATGCTCCCGCGGCGGATGAGGCGAAGACGATTACTCCAGCCCGCAAACGCGCACTCTCCCTCGCGGCGGCGTTTGCTAAAACGATGCAGTTGTTCATTCCCGGCCATCTTGCGAAGTATGACGACACGTTTGAGCCGCGTGCGTTCGGGGATAACTTTCAGCAATGGGGGACGAGCACCCTCCTTGTCGAATCCGGCGGTTGGCCGATCGACCCGGAGAAAATGTTCCTGCGCAAACTCAACTTTGTCGGTTTGCTTGCCTCACTCAACGGCATTGCCACTGGTTCGTACGATCAGGCACAACTCAGCGCGTATGAAAGTTTACCGTTCAACGGCGAGAACCTGTACGATATCATTGTCCGTGGCGCAACAATTGTAGTGAACGATTCGCTCCAGCCCGCGACAGTGGACATCGGCTGCAACATTGAAGAACAGTTTACTCCCGGCACCAGAACAGTCGAACGCATCGTGCGGGTAACGGACATTGGCGACCTTTCAACCTTCGGCGCGTTCGAGGAGGTAGACGGCGCGGGATTGCGCTTCAGTGGGGAGCAGATTCGGATCGACCGGACTTTTCCGCAGAGTAAGTTCAGCAAGCTGCTCCGGTCTCGATAGACCCGGCCGATTCATCGCTTGCTCTCAATGAGGCTTTTTCGTAGGTTATAGCAGGCAGCGAGGCTTGCACAATCCCTTTCCTCGGTGGAACTAGCGGGCGGCGAGTGCTGTTGAAGATGCAGGTCGCCGGTCCTGCCGATAGGCATTGCTTGAAGGCGGCTCATGATTGACTCGATTATTCAGGGGGTTTGTATTCCGCTTGCGCTTCTTTCGCGTTCGACAAGAAAGAAGCACAAGGAGTTCGAAGCGGAGGCCATCCCGCACATGGATGTGCTCTATAACTTCGCGCTCAGAACCACCGGCAACCAAGACGACGCACAGGATTTACTGCAGGAAACGTATCTGAAAGCGTACCGCTTTTGGGACAAGTACGAAAAAGGAACGAACATCCGTGCGTGGCTCTTCCGGATCATGAAGAACTCCTACATCAACCGCTACCGGAAGGAAGTGAAGGAGCCTGACACGGTTGATTACGGAGAAGTTGAAAACTTTTACAACGCGATTCGCGCGGAATCCACCGACCCGAACAACTTGCAGGAAAAGTTCTACGGCAACCTGATGGGAGATGAAGTGATGCAGGCGCTCCAGCAGGTGCCGGATGATTTTCGAACGGTGGTCATCCTGTGCGACATTGAAGGATTAACATACGAGGAGATTGCGGAGTTTGTGGATATTCCCATCGGAACGGTGCGCTCGCGACTGCACCGCGGCCGGAAACTTCTTCAGGCCGCGCTCCTTGATTACGCACAGAAACAAGGGTTGATCAACACCGACTGAGCAGCCTTATTTGAATGAATGATGCCTATGCTTACTTGCTCTGACGTCCAGGATTATATGGGGCACGCGATCGACGGCGTGCTTTCCACCGATGTTGAACAATCCTTCCGCCATCATCTTGAGCTCTGCGCTCGCTGCAAGCGTGAGCATGACCTTGAAGTGCTCGCCAAACAGCTTGTTCGTGCCCGTATCCGCCGCGCCACAACACCGCCGCATATTGCACGGGGCATTCTCCAAACTCTTCGGCAAGAGACACGCGCCGAGCAAGGCTTGCTCGATCAGTTCTTCCAGAGCCGCGTGTTGGCGCCGGCGCTCGCTGTGGGAATCGCTGCCGTCGTGATGGTGCTGATGTTTACGCCGCGTCAACCCGACAACGGCAACGCGCTTCACACTGCATCCAACGATATCATCAACCAGACGATCGTCAACTTTGCGCTGATCCGTTCGGGCGAGATGAAACCGACGGTCGTTTCCTGCTATCCGGAAGGCGTGGTGGGATTCTTCGAGCGGAACAACGTGCGCTTCGCCGTTCACGTGAAGTCGATTGAGGAGTGCGATTGGTACGGCGCCATCTCATCGGAGTATGCGGGGGTAACGCTTGCGCACGTCATGTATCGCATCGGGGACGAGATACTGTACGTCTATCAAGTGGATCAGCGTGAGGTCGATACGAATTCCACCCTCGGGCTTCCCCCCGCCGCAAAGGCCGCGTTGGCAGAAACCGGTTGGTACACCGACCCTTTGCACCCCGACTGCAACGTTGTCCTCTGGACGACGGAGAGCGGAACACTCTGCGTCGCCGTTTCGACCATGAAGAAAGATCGCCTCCTTGCTCTGCTGACGACGAAGTAAGAAAGCAGAAGTCGGCGGCATGAGGTCGCCGTACCGTCCAGCATCGTCCCCCGACCTCTGACATCATCCATCTTCCTTCCTCACATTCCCACCATCAACCGCTCTCCCAACACGGGGGGTAATCCTGCGGCAATTATCTTACGCGCAGCCGTTTCTGCGTCATAGGAGAGACGGATGTTTTCGTACTTCCACTTCTCCGTATCGAGCAAGCCAAAACTCAGCATTGGGTTTCCATCCCGCGGCTGGCCAACACTTCCCACATTGATCAAATACCTCTCCTCCGCACCGATAGTCGTCACACGACCCTGCTCTGAAAACATTCCCGGCACGTGCGAGTGGCCGATGAAACAGATTCTTTGGGAGAAAAACGCCATCGCGTCGACGGCGTCGCGACTCGAGAGGATGTAATGAAACTCTTCCGGCTCGTACGGTGAGCCGTGTACGAAGAGAAGGTTTTCGAGCGTTGCTGTATACGGCAAACTGGTGAGATGCGCTTTTTCATCGTCCGACAGCACGCCGTTTGTCCAGTGCGCGGCAATCCGTGCTGTAGTGTTGTAATCCTCTGCCTTTTCCGTCTTGACCGCCGCAAGGTCGTGGTTGCCGATGATGATGGTCTGACACCGCTCCCGCACGAGGCGCAGGCACTCGCTGGGATCCGCACCGTAACCGACAATGTCACCCAAACAGATGATCTGATCGACCTTTCGCTTATCGATCGATTCGAACGTTGTGGTAAGCGCTTCGAGGTTGGCATGGATATCGGAAATGAGTGCGAGGCGCATGGTTACCCGGAAGGGGGTCCGTGATGCTTAGAACGAAACCTGGAAATTCATCAACAGTTGTCCCCGCTCGTTCGGCCTCCCATCGAGCGGGTGGATGTAGTTTGCTTGGATTTTCGAGACGCTTGTCGGCCAGACGTTGTACCCGAGGATGAACAGTGTAGATTTTGGCTGGAGCCACGTTGCCGAAAAGGAATCGACCCGCACGAGTACCTGCGACTTGCTTGTGACACGGTAGCCGCCCGTGAGGTGATAGCCGGATGAGATGTTCGTCGGCCCGCCGGCGAACGCCAGGCGGGTAGAAAGAACTTCTGCTTGCTGAACGGAGGTTTAAATAAGCCGAGGTCGGCCGTGAACGCTGGGTCAAAGGCGTAGTGAAGGCGCGCGTCGAGGATGGCGGGAGAGCGTGTGAAGCTCATCTCGAATGCGTATCCGTAACCGTCATCAAACTCGCCGTCTACCTTCCAGCGCAAGTTGGCGATGGAGAAACCGTTCCTTCCCTTTGTCCGCTCCGTTTGAAAGTCTGCAAACACCTGCACCAACGCCCCAACTTGGAAATACTTCTTCTTCAAGAGACTCACAAATTCCTTGTGCCGCGGCTCATCTTCATTCTCATTCTGAGCTGGTGCTGTGCCGACGAACAAGCTCAAGAGTATCACCGCAAGCAACTGAGGTCGCATCATGATGAAGTCCTTTCTGATGGTTGTTGGAACTCGTCCAGAGCGTGAGCGGCGTGCTGCCAATGGTGATGATGTTGAAGTCAAGCACGTTACGCAGTTGCTCGAGCCATTCGGAAATCGGTTGCATCGGAACCCTCCTTGACTACAGCGGCCAGAACACCGGAATAAAGATCGGTGCGATGATGAAGAACAGAATGTTCAGCGGCGTACCGACGCGCAGAAAGTCGGCAAAGCGGTACCGACCGACGCTGTAGATCATCGTGTTGGTTTGATACCCGACCGGCGTCATGAAGCTGGCCGATGAGGCAAAGGCAATGGCCATGAGGAATGGACGCGGGTCGGCTTCGAGCGCGCCCGCCGTGGCGATGACAATCGGAGCAAGGAGCACGGCTGTTGCGTTGTTGGACATCATCTCCGTCAGCAATGAGGTGAGCAGGTAAAACGTCGCAACCATGGCGACGGGTCCGAAGGAGCCGAACAGTGCTAAAAGCTTCTGTGAAATGAACAGTGCCGCGCCGGTTTTTTCCAGAGCAACACCGAGCGTGATGGGAATGAAAATCGCGACGACCGGTGTGTTGTTGATGAATGCCGACAGCGCCCCCGCTACGACCATCGTCATCGCCAGAGCGACCCAAAAATTGAATCGGTACGCTTTCACCACCCATGCGCCCATCATGTTCACGACGCCGGTCTTGAACAGCCCCGCGCTGAGGATGAACATCGCCCCAACGGTAACCGTGGCCGTGTTGCTGAATCCCGAAATGCCCTCTTCCGCTGTTACGATGCCGCTGACGAGGAGCACGCCCATGAGCATCAGCGCAACGAGGTCCACCGGATACCGCTCCGATGCAAACAGCGCCACGGCAGCGATGACGAGAAAGAGCGCGAAGGCATGCTCGGTATCCATCGTCCCTTGAATGGCCCGGTAGCGTTCGTCGCTGAGCTGGTTGATGAGCTTCCGCTTTACAAACAGAAATTCCCTGATCTTCACGTTCGCTCGCTTTTTGGTTCTGGAGACTGAGCGAGTTGTGCGGCCGATACAAGAGTTCATCGAGCAGGGTCGGCTCGCCGGTCTAGCAGGCTGTTGAAAAACTCATAGAAAATATTTTTTCTATTCCATGTCGCAACCGCGCGATGATGTATTATATTTGTAGCTACTCACCACCAACAGAGGAGATCGTCCATCATGCGCG
>JBGFRR010000042.1:0-14679 GCA_041695045.1 Bacteroidota bacterium | reverse complement strand
CAAGTACGAGCATCAGCAACAGCATCAAGTAACGGACTGCTACACTGCTTGTAAAAGTGTGGAGATCAATGTCATCACAATGAACAAGAAAGGCAACGCCTTTGTTGAGGCCTCAAGTTGAGCGCTTGTTTGAAGGGGTTGAAACCCCCCGTACTTGTTGATTAAAATCGTTGACCACGTCCTGAAGGACGTGGCTATTGCCCCGACCTTTCAGGTCGGGGACTAAAGAATCCCTTAAAACACCAAGGGCTTCAGCCCATGCAAAAAAGCCGTGCGCTCAACTTGAGCAGTTAATATGTGTATCCAAATTGAATCTTGAACACTTCTTTATTGGAAAGAGGGGTGACAACCGGATCCACAGCAAATTGCCTGTTTAATGCCAAATAAATTCCCGTGAGAAATCTTGGCTCGTACAAAAGAATTCCATTCACAAAGATCCGTTTTTGGTTCCTCAAGCGGTCGTTTTGGTAAGAGACGTAGGGCTTCAAGAATAAGCCTTTGAGAAACAGCTCGGCTTCTCCGAACAACTGGAGAAGCAGGAAATCGTCAAGTGGCGACTGAATCCGAAATCCACTCAAGCCGAGATTAATCGTGCTTGTCGGCGGTATCTTGAGTTCTCCGTCGATTCGTCGTATTGATCCACCGAGATAGTCTCCAAAGGTGTACTGCAGGATCAATGCATTCCACGATGAAATTTGATAACCGGCGCCGATCAAAACGGTTTGAACCTCTGTGTTCGAGAGAGGAAGGAATCGAAGGTTGGAACGCGTACCCCCCGCAAAGACCAAGAAGGGAATCTTCCCCGCGCTCACGGAGCCATGGAGTGTTTCAAAGAGTAATCTATCGCTCGATTTTTGCACAATGGACGTGTATGCGATGGCCGGCTGGACAAAGAAGTGTGTAAAATAGTAATAACTCGCCTGTGCATTCCAATGGCGGATGTCGTCAAACACGAGGGAAATGCGGTTGAACGGGGAAAGAAAACCTCGGTCGAGGTTGGTGAATTCAACTGAAGCGGAAAAACCGGGTGTTTCTCTGCGCGCAAGGCTGAGATAGCGCGCCGTGGCATTGTTATTCAAGCGCTTCCCCAATTGCCCTTGAAAGGTTACTTTCCATGGCTCTATGTAATGTGAAGCATCGAGTGAAGCGACGTTATAATTCTCGTTGCTCAAGATAAGAGCTGTCGCCAGGTGTGTTTGTCGAAAGGGGGAGTACACAAAGCGAGAGAATGAAACGTCCTGATAGGAGCTGTCCTTCACGAAATGCGTAACAAAAGTGTGTCGTTCCGATACCGAATAGAACTTTGCTCCATAATCTGGAAGGATCAGATTTCGAGTACGGATCAGTGGGAGTGGTGAACGAAGAAATGAACCGCCCTCGACAAAGAACGGGCGCTTCTCAGGATAGTTAATCGGAAGTCGTTCCAAGCTGAATTGCTGAATGTCGACATCCACCTCAGAGAAATCAGGTTTGTAGGTGAGGTCGAGAAGATTATTCTCTCCCTGCTTAAATCGGAACGTCCCTCCACCGGAAAGCTCCGTCGTTTGGCCTTCCCGTCCAAACCTTATGCTGGGCACAAAGGAGAGATCAAATCCTTTTGGCGGCCGGATATACGAAAAGTCAAGTTGAAATGGTCTAACTTCTTGGAGCAGGTTGCCGATCGCTGTAGGATTGAGGAGTTGAATTGTGCCTTTGCGATAAACCACCCGCATGATCTGGATTCCCCAATCCGACTGGACATACGAGATTGTAGAAAAGGGAATTTTCAACAGCGCCGTCCATCCATAGGCTGTTTCTTGAACCTCCACCTCAAGATCACCATCCCATTCCGACTGGCCGGCAGCCGTAAGCACTTTATCCAGAATTGTCCCCAAAGGATTTGTGGCGATCCAATAAGAGTCTTTTCCCAGCCCGTTTGAAGACAACAATACGTAGACCGCATCCTCTTGCTGCCGCGCTAATCCTTCGGCGTCTCGTCGACGAGAATTGGCGTCAATCTGCTTTTGATAATTCAGGAAAAGCACGAGAAACTCTGAACGTGTATAGCCAAGGCGCACGATGCAAGAATCTTCTGTCTCCTGAGCGAGAGCCGGAATAATGGTTGTAAGCTTGTATCCCTCCTGAAGATGGTAAAGCTCTTCAGCGCGTTCAAGCTTTTGGGCAACAATGGTTTGCGCGGGAACTGAAACAAGAGGGGCATAAGCTGCATAGAGGAGGATGAATGAGAAGAACCATTTATGCATAGTGTACACCCTCCTGTGTTGTGGTCTGCACCGCCGATGTGCGAGGCCCGCTCAAACTTACAATCTTATCAAAGAACCTCATGTATTCAAATGCGTCATGCATGATAATGACGAGTCCAGCATTCCGTGTTTCCCGCAAGATTGTTTGAAAGACGGTCAAGTCCTTTTTTCTGTGTAAACTTTTTTCGGAGGTTGCACCTGCCTGAGGCGGGCTTACGCTGCGATCCGAGAGGAAATGTAGTTGTTATCTGAATCTTTGGGACAGACAAGATGACGAATCTGTCTGAGTTGTGAGAACTCCACTGCATTCATCGAGACGTTCTGCCAACGCTGGGACGCTCGATGCAACACACCGAAGACCAGGCCCATCATTCCTCGTTCGTGTGCATGGCGCGGCAAAATTTTGGTCCGACGTTTCTCTTCTTCAAATGATCGCTCCAACAGGTTCGTTGTCCGAATGAACTTGTGATGTCCTGCGGGGAATTTCAAATGTGTGAGGCATGCCTCAAGACCATCACTGAAACATTTCACCGCTTCCGGAAAGTCTTTCGCGTGTTGTTCGATAAAGCGGGCAGCGAGCAACTGTGCCGATTCGTAACTTGCTGTGTAGTAGATTTCTTTCACCTTCGTGAGGATCTCCTGCTGACGATCATGAGGGAGCTTGACCATGATGTTGCGCAACGTATGCGCAATGCACCGCTGACGATGGGCGACCGGAAATTTCTGTACGATTGCATTCACCAATCCCGGATTCCCATCGCTGATCACCAGCAAAGGCTGACGCAGCCCGCGTCGCAACAAATCTTCAAAAAAGGTTTCCCCTGCCTGTTGACTTTCACTTTGTGCTACGGCAATGTGCACCATTTGCTTGGTACCATTGCTCAGAATCGCCCAGGCACACAACATGGCTTGGTTGTTCGTGTACTTGCGCACTGCTTCATAGACGCCATCAACAAACAGATAGACCACCTCCAGCGTGCTCAAGTCCCGTTGACGAAACTGCTCGTACTCTGCGTACAGGCGTTCGTTCAACTCGCTCACGACACTGCGCGAGAGAATCGGTTTCCCCTTCTCGTCAATCAGCGTTTGTTCGATGTCGCGGGTCGATAGCCCCCGCACATACGCACTCTTAATGGTTCTCTCATACGAACCATTGCGATGGCCCCGGAACTCCGCCGGCGTGGCCGCGTGTTCATAGCGCTTCCGTCCGAGAAACACATCAACTTCACTTTCCACGGCGTCTTGCAGTACACGTTCCATCGCGGCTTTCTGAAAATGTTCGAACGTCAAGACTCCTTCTTGCTGCAAATACTCTTCATATGCCTTGCGCTTCTGTTCTTTTGCTGATACCTTCTTCATGGGTGCTGTCTCCTTATGATAGATTGTGTTTGTTAGGTTGCTCTACAAATCTAATCTATCGGAGCGGCACCTCCTAGTTTTTTTTACACAAAGATACGGACATTACCCCTGTGTTGATGAAATACACCGACGTGCTATGCCGGTCACGCTCGTGTGTGACAGCATCGTGAATTCTGAAACCTGAAGCAAGAAAACGTTTCAGAGTACCCATATTCATTGGGTCGGAGAGGACAAACAACTCAGGCAGCCGAACACCGACAAGTTCTGTTGGCGAGTCGCATCCATACATCCGTGCGGAACTTTCGTTGCAATCCGCGAGATACGCATGCTGGACGAGATGTTGAACCTGCTCTTCCGCCGGAAGCGCCGTCGGCATCGGTCTCTCAAGACCACCAAGCCAAATACCATCACGACTTTCTCCGAAGAAAAAGCGGTGGAATTCATCCAAAAACGTACTTGCCTTCACAACTCCTCCCCAATCATAGAATTTTCTTCTACGAATGTATGCCGCACTTTCGGAATTGTCAAGCTATTGCTTCAGTCTGGGTTTTGTAACATTTTCCAAAGCTAACGATTTCGCGGCTTGATTCTGATGGAGGAAAGAAATATCATTAGACAGTATTGAAGGAGGTGATATGGAATCCCTGAAGAAAGAAGCACTCAATGCAATCGCAAAGCTTCCGGACGAGACAACAATAGATGATATCATGTATCGGCTTTATGTCATTGAGAAAGTTCGGAGGGGGCGAACTGCTGTCGAGCGTGGAGAGGTTATCTCGACCGAAGATTTGAAAAAGGAAATGGAGTCATGGTAATATGGTCCCGTCCCGCCCAACAGGACCTGCGACTCATCCACGACTTCATTGCGAAAGATTCGAGGCGATACGCTAAAAAGGTATCGGCAGATATTCTTCAAGCATCAGAGGAACTACTGCGTTTTCCCAAGAAGGGGCGTATCGTTCCAGAAATTGATGATCCCAGTGTTCGTGAAATCTTTCTCTACTCTTACCGCCTTATCTATCAACTCTCCACAGAGAGGATAGAAGTTCTCGCTGTCATCCATTTCAAACGCGATCTAACTCAGATTGATTTAGTAATTCGATAAACCTGCAGGCAGCCAATGGCGATTGTTGAAATGGTTGAAGGGCAACGGAAATCTACGCCAGAGGCCTGTCTGCCGAACAGGCAGGCGCATGAGCCTCAGGCTCATAACCTTGGAGAATTTCTATGAAAACAATCGAACTGGAGATCGAAGGAATGACGTGTGGACATTGTGTGATGGCGGTGCGCAAAGAGCTCAGCAAGTTGCCCAAGGTCGTCGTCGAAGATGTGCGGATCGGGAGCGCGAAAGTGCAGGTCGATGAAACAACGGTCACAAACGAACAACTGGCTGCGGCAGTTGAGGAAGCCGGTTATCGAGTTGTCTCAGTCAACTGAAGCTATATTGTTGAAAGTTGGATAGAAACGTACAATGAACAAGAAAGAGTCATATCAAACTCTCACCCTTCCCGTTGAAGGCATGACCTGTGCAAGCTGCGTGCTGCGTGTCGAGAAGACGCTGAAAAAGATCGAAGGAGTGCAGGAAGCGAACGTTAACCTTGCGACGGAGAAGGTCGCACTCACGTTCGACCCGTCAAAAGTGAAGTTGCCGGAGCTTGCCAGCGCAGTGGATGCAGCAGGCTACAAACTTGTTGTGCCGACCGAAGAGTCCGCCGAACACCACAAAACACCGACCGGAGAACCCACGGAAAGTTATCTGAAACTCAAACGAGAGTTCCTTTTCAGCGCTATCCTCACACTGCCCATTATGGTCATCAGTATGGTGATGATGACACCGACTTGGGCAGGGTTCACGGCCTGGTGGCCGCTTTCGATGGACGACACGAACAAACTATTGCTCATCGCAACCACGCTCGTGATGGCAGTTTCCGGAAAGCGGTTCTTCACGATCGCCTGGAAGCTCGCGCGTCATTTCACATCCGACATGAACACCTTAGTCGCAGTCGGCACGGGGACGGCGTATCTCTACAGCACTCTCGTGGTTCTGTTCCCACATTGGTTTCCATCAGACGTGCGGTCGCATGTGTACTTTGACACGGCAGCCGTCATCGTTACGTTGATCTTGATGGGCCGACTGCTCGAAGCGAAAGCCAAGCAGCGCGCTTCCGACGCCATCAAAAAACTGATGGAATTACAGCCGAAAACGGCGCGTGTGGTTCGCAACGGGCGAGACATCGGCATTCCCATCGAGGACGTAGTGCATGACGATATTGTGATCGTGCGGCCGGGCGAAAAGATTCCAGTGGACGGTCTGATTACCGATGGCTTTACGTCGGTGGATGAGTCGATGGTCACGGGGGAGAGCATCCCGGTCGAGAAGACCATCGGCGACAAAGTTATCGGCGGGACAATCAATAAAAACGGCAGTATCGAGTTCCGCGCAACAGCAGTCGGAAAAGAAACGGTCATCGCCCAGATCATCAAGCTCGTTGAAGCGGCGCAGGGTTCCAAAGCACCGATCCAGACACTTGCGAACAAGATTGCGTCGGTCTTCGTACCGATCGTCATTGGAATTTCCTTGCTGACATTTGTCCTATGGTTCGTGGTTGGAGGTTCGGGGTTTACGGCTGCGATGATGAACTTCATCGCCGTCCTGATCATCGCGTGTCCCTGCGCGCTGGGACTGGCGACGCCGACCGCCATCATGGTTGGGACCGGACTTGGAGCGACTCGCGGCATTCTCATCAAGAATGCGGAAAGCTTAGAGCGAGCGCATAAGGTTCAGACGGTGGTGTTGGACAAGACGGGAACGATCACGAGCGGCAAGCCGTCGGTCGCCGATGTCGTTCCGCTCAACGGTTTCGATTCGGCTACGCTCCTGCACCGTGCGGCCTCCGTCGAGAAGCGATCCGAGCATCCGTTAGGTCAAGCCATCGTCGAATACGCGCAGTCGAAAGGTATCGCACCGGCCGATGTTCATTCGTTTCTCTCGATTACGGGGAGGGGAATCACCGCAACTGTCGACGGCGACGCCGTTCTCATCGGGAATCGGCTGCTGATGGATGGGTCTTCCGTGAATGTCGTCGAGGCAGAGATGATTCTTCAACGAGTGGCCGAAGAAGGCAAAACGCCTGTGCTTGTCTCGTTGAACGGACGGTTAGCCGGCGTTATCGCTATCGCCGATACCATCAAGCCATCATCGCAAAAGGCAGTGGTAAGACTTAAGGAGATGGGACTTGAAGTGGTGATGATGAGTGGTGACAATCGCCGCACAGCCGAAGCTATTGCTCGACAGGCTGGGATTGAGCGGGTCATAGCCGAGGTGCTTCCGCATGATAAGGCGAAGCATGTGCACGCACTTCAAGCGGAAGGAAGAATCGTGGCAATGGCCGGCGACGGCATCAACGATGCGCCTGCCCTCGCTCAGGCCGATGTGGGCATTGCGATGGGCACCGGTACCGATGTTGCAATGGAGACGGCTGACATCACACTGATGAAAAGCGATCTCCGCGGTGTAGCAGAGGCAATCCAGCTTTCACACAAAACCATCCGGGCCATCAAGCAAAATCTCTTCTGGGCATTTATCTACAACGTGATTGGCATTCCTGTAGCAGCGCTCGGTTTGTTGAATCCAATCTATGCGGCAGCAGCGATGGCGTTCAGCTCAGTGAGTGTGGTGATGAACTCGCTGCGGTTGAGGTTTACGAACTTGTAGGTCGACTCGCTGAGTCGACTGGCGGGACAGCGTCCCGCCCTACAGTATCTTTTGGGCATTCATTCCTCCGAGGTCAGGTCAGACACGCTTCGAAATATTTTTCACTGTAACTGCGAGAAGTCTTTACGTGCTGTCATATTTTTCTGACGCGGAAAATTCTCAGGTTTACACAACAACACTACCCACTCCTTCGTCAACCCCATCATCGCTCGAAGTACTCACAACAGGTTTTCCTCCTCAAGTACTGCCGTGGCATAGATTGGGTAGTCGCACCTCAAATTTTTTTTTCGCTTTCTTTTGATGGTTTCAGCGAGTAAGTTCCTGCGACTTTTTGCCGGTCGATGGCACAACTATTTTCCCACCAGAACAAACAACTGAAGAAGGAGGACAATATGAAGGGTTCTCGCATGGCTACGAGCGTAGACTTTCGGATTTTCCTTAACCGCGAGTTACTTAACAAGTTCTCAGTTTCACAAACTCAGCAGATGATGTGGCCAATGTTCCTGCTGTTGCAACACAAATGGCAAGTGCTCATGGGTTGGGCGTTCTCCATGTCTATGAGCATGCGTTGAGCGGTTTTGCAGCGACGATACCTGCTGCTCGGCTCTCTACCGTTCAGAACGACCCGCGCGTGGCGTACGTTGAACAAGATCAAGTATTCAGGACCACCGCACAAACTCTTCCGACAGGCGTTAACCGGGTTGACGCCGACTTGAACACAAAGGCAAAGATTGATGGCGTCGATGAGCGAATAAATGCTGACGTAGCGATCATCGATACGGGCATCGACCTCGACCATCCTGATCTGAATGTCTACAAGAACGTGACCTTTGTGCGAGGAACACGAAGCGGCAACGATGACAACGGCCGCGGAACACACGTTGCAGGCACGGTCGCGGCGTTGGATAACGGCATCGGCGTTGTGGGCGTTGCTCCGGGTGCGCGCCTCTGGGCGGTGAAGGTTCTCAATAAACAGGGGTCGGGATTCACTTCTGATGTTATTAAGGGCGTCGACTATGTAACGGCCAATGCTGCAGAGATCGAAGTGGCAAACATGAGCCTTGGCGGTGGCGATTCACAAGCGTTAAAAGACGCTATCAAGAAATCCGCTGACAAAGGCGTGGTGTATGCTGTCGCGGCAGACAACAGCGCAACCGATGCCGGCAACACAAGCCCGGCAAATAGCCCGGATGTGCTGTGCGTTTCAGCGATTGCCGACTTCAATGGCCTGTGCGGAGGCGGCGCTGCCGCAACATGCCGCAGCGACGTGGACGATACGTTTGCCGATTTCAGTAACTTCGGTTCCGTTGTGGATATAGCGGCGCCGGGCGTATGCATCCTCTCAACGTGGAATGACGGCGGCTATCGGACAATCAGCGGCACGAGCATGGCTTCGCCGCATGTCGCTGGAGCTGCTGCGTTGTACTTAGTCGGTCGCACCAAGCCGACCGACGGCGCCGGTGCAAAAGCTGTCCGGGATGCAATCATCCAGGCGGGTGTGCCGCAGACCCAGTCGTGCCAGGGCGATGGAAATGGCGGCTTCACCGGAGATCCGGATAGCTTCGCTGAACCGTTGTTGTATGCAAGGAATCTCTAACCACGCGTAGCAGCGTTGAACGCCACGATTCACTCGTGGCTTGTCTCTGGAGAAGAGGAGAGGTGTGTGCATCTCTCCTCTTCCATTTTCTTCCACTTCGCCCCATTGGCATTTCTCCTATTTTTTTTGCACTCTTTACCCGCCAAAGTTTTTATTCACGATTGATAGGTTTACCGTTTGACTCATCCCGCGTCTGACGTTGTACAGCTTGCCGTTCGCCTTCGGCAACTCGCCTATAACCTCTGGTGGACCTGGAATCCCGACGCTCAGCTTATCTTCCAAGAACTTTCCCCCCTCACATGGGAACGCGCGAACCACAACGCCGTCGCCGTCCTGAACGAAGTCTCTGACTCGGAGCTTCAGGCCCGGCTGCGCGACCGCGATTTCTCCCGCATCGTCAAACATGTCATCGGCGAGTTCGATGCGTATATGCACCCGAAGACGACCTGGGCCTCGGAGCTTATCCCTCAGTTCACGGGAACGATTGCATACTTCAGCGCCGAATTCGGGCTCCACGAATCCCTCCCCATCTACTCCGGCGGGCTGGGCATTCTTGCCGGCGACCACGCAAAATCGGCAAGCGACCTCGGCCTTCCGTTCGTTGCCATCGGCCTCTTTTATAAGCACGGCTATTTCCGACAGGCAATTCGGCAAGATGGGTGGCAGGAAGAACACGACCACTCGAACTTTCCCGAGCAACTCCCCCTGCAGCTCCTTCGGACGGAGGACGGTGCACCGTTACTCAACAGTGTCTTATTCGGAGACCAATCCATCACCTTCCGTACATGGCAAGCGAACGTCGGGCGCATCAAACTCTACTTGCTCGATACGGACGTGCCGGAAAACGAGCCACACGTTCGGAATCTCACAAGCCACGTGTACGGCGGCGATACGAACACACGGATCGGTCAGGAAGTGGTCCTTGGCATCGGCGGCGTGCGTCTCCTGCGCTCACTCGGCGTCGAGCCATCCGTCTATCACATGAACGAAGGCCACTCAGCCTTCCTCGCTCTGGAGTTGTTGCGGAAAGAATTGACGCGCGGCAAATCCAAGGAGGACGCTGAGCATCATGTCCGTTCACGATGCATCTTTACAACCCACACTCCTGTTCCCGCCGGACACGACCGCTTTACGCCGGATGCGTTGCGCAGTATATTAGGGCGGTTCTGGGAATCCACCGGTCTTTCACACGCGGAGATGATGGCCTACGGCCGCGTAAACCCTCATGACGAGCATGAACCGTTTACCATGACGGTGCTCGCACTCCGGATGTCACGCTCTGCCAACGGGGTGAGCGAACTGCACGGCCGCACGAGCCGGGAAATGTGGAAGGGACTCTACGGCGTCGAAGACGAGGCACGCGTTCCGATCGGATACATTACCAATGGCGTGCACACCCCCGGCTGGGCAACAATGCGAGCGCACGAGTTTTGGAACAAGCGTCTCGGCGTGGATTGGACCGACAAGCTGGTCGATCCACGGTTCTGGAGTAAGATCGAAGAGGACGGCCTCGCCAACGACGAGGAACTGTGGGCATTTCGCTGCATGCTGCGGCGCGACCTCGTGGAGTTTGTGCGGAAGAGAGTTGAAGACCGGTCTATGCGCCTCGGCAACCATGAACCCGCCAGCCCGGTGTCGCTCCTGTCGCCAGATGCATTGACCATCTGCTTCGCCCGCCGGTTCGCGACGTACAAGCGCGCGCCGCTCATCTTCCAGCGTCTCGAACACGTCATCCCGTTGCTGACCGACACACACCGACCCGTGCAGCTCATTTTCGCAGGCAAAGCTCATCCGCGAGACGACGGAGGAAAGCGATACATCCAACACATCATCGGTTTAACAAAGCATGCTCAGTTGGTAGGGCGCGTGGTGTTTCTGGAAGACTATGACATCAACGTTGCGCGGCACCTTGTTGCCGGTGCGGACGTGTGGCTCAACACGCCGCGCCGTCCGCTCGAAGCAAGCGGCACGAGCGGCCAGAAGGTGGCAATCCACGGCGGGCTGAACCTCAGCATCCTCGACGGCTGGTGGCGCGAAGCGTTCGACGGCGGCAATGGATGGTCGATCGGCGACGATACGTCCGATGCAAATCCCGACCTGCAGGATGAAAAAGACTTCCAGTCGCTCTACTCCATGCTCAAAGACCATGTACTACCCGAGTTCTATGAGCGCGACGAACGGGGTATCCCGCTCCGTTGGATGCGCCGGATCCGCCATGCGATGAGGACGATCATCCCCATGTATAATACCGACCGCATGGTGGTCGAGTACACCGTGCGGTATTACCTCAGCGGTTCCAGCGTGGAAATTCCTTCTGTTTCTTCAACCCTTCCTGTCGATTCGCAGACCCCTGCAGGAATGTAATCCTTGCGATTGACAATCTCTCAACGCATCAATATCTTGAAGATAGCATTCCACGCACAGGTCATCCAAGAGAAACGGATTCTTGGCGGCACGATGACGCGCGCACGCTTCGTTCCTGTTGCCGAGTCCCTTCTCACCCCCGATAAGTCGGGGTGGAAAACCCACGGGCACGATAACTCCCTCTTCACCGACACACGGAAGTGAATCTTCCCATGGCTTCACAAGGCGACGGCGGAACACGGAAGCTTGCAGCAATCATGTTCACGGACATCAGGGGATTCTCCTGGAAGATGGCCACGGACGAGATTGCCGCGATGCAGATTCTCAAGACGCACGATGCGATGATGAAAGACGTCATCGACCAATCGGGCGGGCGCGTGATCAAGTCGATCGGTGATTCGTTCATGGTGGATTTTGCCAGCGCCGTCAATGCCGTCTCCTGCGCCATCCAGCTTCAGCGCAACTTCTGGGAATACAACAAGGGCAAGTCCGAGTTCGAGAAGATCGAAGTCCGCATGGGCATCCACCTCGGCGACGTCATCGACATGGGGAGCGATATGTTCGGCGACGGCGTCAACATTGCCTCGCGCGTAGAAGCCATCACCGAGCCCAACCGCATCTGCATCACGCAGGATATCTACAGCCAGGTGAAGAAGAAGATGCACCTGAATGTGTTCAACATCGGATCGATGAAGTTCAAGAACATCGACGAACCGGTGGGCGTGTACGAAATCCTGATAGACGACATCCCCGGGTTGTCCGTACCCTCCGAAACAGCCAAGCAAGCTCCCTCCCGTAAAGCAGCCGAAAAGATTTCCGAGCAGGAAGCCAAAGAGGCAAAGAGTGTTGAAGCGGCCAAGCTCAAAGTCGAAAAGCAGGTTGAAGACAAAATCAAAGTGCATTACAAGAAGGCGGAGATTTACTTCCAGAAAGGGATGTACAATGAAGCGGAGAAGGAGTTAGCTGAGATTGACAAGTTGACGAGCCCACCGACGCCGGCGAAGCAAGAGGTCAAGGTGGACAAGGAAGAGGAAGATCGGCAAAAAGCGGTCCAGGCACACTACAAGAAGGCCGAGGAATTCTTCCAGAAAGGGCAGTTGGATGATGCGGCGAAGGCGATCGAAGAGATCTACCGGCTCGTGCCCATTCACTACGGCGCACAGATGATCATGGCGCAGATTGAAGAGGAACGGTTCAAGCAGGCTGAAGAGCGCCGGCGGAGGATCGAAGCGGAACGCAGGGCAATGCAGGAACGGCAGGATAAGGTCGAAACGCTCCTGGAACGCGCTCGCCTGCACCTAAAGCGAGAAGAGTTTGACGACGGCTTGATCGCGGTTCAAGAGCTGTACACGATTGAACCGGACCACGCTGAAGGAAAAGCGATCGAGCAGGAAGTCGCGCGCATCAAAGAGGAGCGTGAGGAACAAGCACGGCTCCTGGCGGAGGAGCAAGCACGGAAGTTAGCAGAGGCTCTCGAAAAGCGGGCGGAGCAGGCCCGCGTCATTCTCGAACAGCCGGTTGAAGAGAAAGAGAAGGCTTCGAAGAAATTGCCGTTACAGGTCGGTGTTGGCATCGTAGCGCTGGTGGTGTTGTATTTCATCGGAACGGTGATCAAATCCACCTTTTTCCCAACGCGTGCCTCGATTGTCGTTCTTGCAGCTTCACAGCCCAACCCGGATTCCCCCGACGCACAATTGAGCAACGGTCTTGCGACCCTACTGGCAGAGGACCTTGCCTCTTACCAACATGTTTCCGTTGTATCGCCAACGAGCGCAATGGCCTCCGTAAACACCGCGCGTGCCGAGCTGGTCAGATCGTTGGGCGTCGATGCCGTCATGGTGGTGAATGCACGGAAAGGCAGTCCTGAGTTTTCGTTAGATGTCGAACTCGTCAACGCTAAGGAAGAAACACTCTGGAAGGAAACGCTCAACGCAACGAACGCGCTCTCGTTGACCGGCTTGCGGGAATCGATCGTTGCTCAGGTACTTGATGCGTTGGGAATCGGTGAGGATGTCCAGCCGTTCGCTTCCCTCACCGGCAGCAACAACGCCTGTGAACAGTACATCCAGGGGACGGTGCTTGTTGAAGACGGTCGCGAGCCGCGGGTGCGGCTGGGCGTAGAGTTCCTGAAGCTCGCCGTTCAAACGGACGACCGATTTGCGCAGGCACACGCGCGATTGGCAAAAGGATTGCTGACGCTGTACAAGCTCGGCGGGGAGTCTGATAGAGCGCTTGTGCGTGAGGCAGCCGGCTACGCGGAAGCGGCGCTTCGACATTCCGAAAACGACCCGCTGGTTCTCCAGGTCGCGGGCGAAGTGCTCCGGTATCAACAGCAGTTTGCCGATGCACGGTCTTCGCTAGAACGCGGCCTCGAGCGTCAACCGGCCAGCGCGTATGCTCTTCGTGTGCTCGCGCAGCTTGACCTCATCGAGGGTAACGCGGGTCGGGCGCAGGAGATCGCCCAACGCGCACTCTCACTCGATCCGAGAAATCCCGAATCTCATCTCGTCGCCGGTCTCGTATCACACATGCGGCAAGAGTATGGCCGCGCGCTTGCGAGCTATGACGCCGCACTCGAGCGCGGGGCCAACGACTCCCTTGTTACCATTCGTTACAAAGTGAACGCATGGATGACGGCGGAAATGGACAAACAACCGGCAATCGATTTCTATCGGAACCAATTAGAGCGATTTCCGCTCGACTACAGGTATTACTATTGGCTGGCGCGCACGTATGAGCGGGTGGGCAAACGCTTCGAAGGACCAGGTCAGGAAGCCTACCAACGCGGCATTGCGATTGCTGAGAGTCTGCTGACCGTCAATCCGAACGATGCGACGGCGTCATCCTATCTCGGCCTGTTGCTCGTTCGCTACCGCACCGACCAGCGCAGTAAGGTGCTTGCCGACCGCGCGATTCAACTTGAACCTCAAACCTCATCTCACTATTACCGCAAAGCCAACATCCACGCCATCCTGGGGGAACAAGAGGCAGCGCTGGAAGCCCTCCGCGAAGCGGTGAAAAGAGAATACAGCTTCACCGAGATTCTCAATCCCGATTTCGACGCGATGAAGAAAGAGCCGGAGTTTACCGCGATTGTGCAGGTGAAGCCGACGCAGTAGTGTCTAAAGATTTTTTTGCCCACGCCTGCCTGCCCACGTTAAGGGTGTGATGAGGGGGAGGAAGCACGGGTTTCTCTCTGGAGACAAGTGAGGGATGAGAGAATCTCGCGTTGGTGCGCAGCGACTTGAAGCTGAAATCGGGGTTGCCGAGTGTAAAGCGCGGAGCGGGTTTGACAGGGCCATCGGGATCGATGGTGTAGCGGTTGTTGCTGAAGGTGATGATGGAAGGAAGGCAATTGTAGTGGGTTCGGCGAAGTAAGTTCTCCTGTTCCCCTACTTAGG
>JBGFRR010000013.1:0-2569 GCA_041695045.1 Bacteroidota bacterium | reverse complement strand
ATGAACGGCGAATCCATTGAGCTTTGTTTTTCGTGTGTGAATACACCCCACGAAAGGGAAGTCTTTCCTGCGAGGGGAGTGGGAGCAAAACGCCAAATACTCTCGTAAGGTCGAACTCCAAAGACAACGATCTCCGTGGCGTCAACTTCTGCAAGAAGCTGTATATTTTCTTCGGTCTGAGGAATCCCGGGAAGCTCAAAGACTACCACTCGTGCGCCAGCTTGCTTCAAGTCTTTGGCAATTTTTAAACAGGCTCGAAGGTACTCTCTGCGGCTATTGTCACCTGTCAGGAGTGTGAGGTATCGTGTGTGAGGAGGAGGTTGCGCTACCGCTTGGCGATTGGGTACAAATGGGCGAGTCAGGATATTCCATCCGATGACTTCAAACTGTGGAATTTTTGTCGCAACAGTGACGAGACCAACTATCAGAACGCCAGCGAGAACAAGTCGCCGCGTTAGCGTGTTGAGGCTTTTTCGGAGGAGCGAGTACGTGGCCTGAATAGGATGAGCAAGGATCAACTCGTAGAAGCGTTTGATCCCCCCTGAGAGTTGACCCCGCACGTAAAAATCCTGAAACAAAAATCGCACAACGATGAACCATAGCAGCACCGCTGCCAGTACCATGAGTGTGAAGGGGTTTATCCTTCTCAGTGCAGCATTCTGGATCATGGCGAGGACCGGAACAGTCACGAAAATCGCGAGAACAGTGAAGAGCACGATCGACACCCAGCGAAGAAACGATTCAACCTTTTTCATAATGGCACCTTTTCAGTACGATTGTGGAGGAAGAAAACTCTGCACCGGCAGTTCATTCGACTGCGGCTCCTGCTCCGTTCTCAGGATTTGCGGGCCTATCAAAATGCTTCCTATTAGTAAGATGAATGCAATCGATGCCGCCAGTGCAAGACGAAATGCAGCAGGTCTTGCATTTAATTGATACATCAGTGGCACCGAGAGACTGCTCAGCATCTTTTGGTCAAGACTCTGTGGAACCTGTATTGTTGTAGCTGTGAGCTTTGACCTTAGGGCGATTGTCGAGTTGAGAAAGAGCCGGCATTCATTACATGCGCTGAGATGAGCGAAGAGGGGCGGCTGTAATCCTGCCTCCAATTCGCCATCGATAAGCTGGCTGATCTGTTCCTGATACGATTCGTGCGACATCTCAATGCTCCTTTCCACCAAAATACGGCTCTAATCGTTTGACCAATGCTTTTCGTGCTTTGAAGATTCTCGACTTCACCGAGCTTTCCGTCGTTCCCGTGACAGCCGCAATCTCGGCATACGAGAGCCGGTCATACTCCCGCAAGATCAACACTTCGCGATATTCAACTTTCAACGATGAAAGACACTGCTGAACCAACTCGCGAACCTCTTCCCGCTCGGCAAGCTTGTGCGGCGTGTCCGGATCCCATACGTCATCATGCTCTACCGTGCTGTTGCGTCGCGTGCGGCGGAGCGTTTGGAGCACTTCGTTGCGTGCGATCTGGAAAAGCCACACTTTGAATGCAGGAATGCTCTGCAGGCTCCGGATCGCCGAGCGGAGTTTGAGGAATGTTTCCTGCGCTACGTCCTCAGCGCTCTGTTGATCGCGCAGCATCTGAAGGCAAAAGGCATACACAGCCCTGGAGTAGCGTTCATACAGAATGCCGAGCGCCTGATCGTCGCCTGCGCGCAGTCGTTCGACGAGGTGTTCGTCTGTTAGAAGTGGCACACGCGCTCCGTGGTGGGTGTCCGGCAAATTACGCAATTTCGAGCCACTGTCAAGCTACTGCTCATAAGATGCAGAAGACGGCCAAAAGTTGCTCTCATCCTTGCGCCTCGTGTCATGCTTCCGTACATTGAGTTGGTAGCTGTTGTGGTGGCTGTGTGTGGTAGCCGGTCGAAAGACCCTTCTTCAAGTCCGTCGGGTTTCTGCCTGCTCGTATGCTTGCAATCCTGAAAATACAGCGGTCAACGCCAATAACCGTCTACTATGACGACTCGTGCGGTATCTGCGAGCGATGCAAACGGCTCATCGCCGCTGCAGACTGGGTGGGAATGATTCGCTTCATCGGCAATAGCGACCGGACGTCGTTCGGGCATCAGATTCCGCAGGCGGAGCTTAATTCGACGCTCGTGGTGTTCGATGACACGACCGGCGAGAAGACAACGAAGGCCGCTGCCTTTGCAACAATCTTCCGGGCGCTGCCGCTGCCATTCCATATCTTCCGTTTCATCGCGCTTCCCGGATTTCGCTGGCTGAGCGATGCGGTCTACGACCTCGTTGCCGCCAACCGGCATCGCATTTCCAAATGGTTTGGCGTTGAGGTGTGCGATACCTCAACGGTGCAGCACGGCAAGTGAACGTTTTTTCGTTGAGGCAGTTGCTTGTTCCCACGCCCGTCCCAGACAAGCTCGGCGTCGTTGCTGGACGCAGGAGCGTCCAAGGGGAGCATTCCGACGCATCCCGCCCTAGCAGGCTGTTGAAAAAGTGGTTATGACAGCGAAAAAATTCATCAGGACGATTTTTTCAAGAGAGGAGCCGGGCCTCTACGACTGTTGTGGTTCTTCCGTTGCTGTCTCAGAAGCTC
>JBGFRR010000156.1:0-2620 GCA_041695045.1 Bacteroidota bacterium | reverse complement strand
GGATTCTATATCAACGGTGATGTATGGCAATGAAACGTCGGTTGGTGCGTGAGAAGGCGTTGCAAGCGTTGTATGCGTACGAGCTTTCGGGCGAGCCAATCGACCTCATCCTCGATACGATCGTCGGCTCTCTCAAAAAGGAAGCAGAGACGTTTACGTTTGCCAAGACGCTGATTTTGTCCGTGATCGAGCATCGCGAGGAAATCGACACAATGATCCGCAGTCAGGTAGAGCACTGGGAGTTCAACCGGTTGGCGGTGATCGACAAAATCATCCTCCGCATCGCTATCTGCGAGCTGCTGTATTGTGAAGACATCCCCCCCAAAGTTTCCATCAACGAAGCGATCGAAATTGCGCGCCGTTTCAGCACCGAGAAGAGCGACAAGTTCGTGAACGGCGTGTTAGATTCCGTGCTCGACCGGATGAAGCAGAACGGCCGCCTCCAGAAGCGTGGCCGCGGCCTGCTCGACATTCCCACTAAAAAATCCTCGGCGTCATGACCGAAGCGGGGATAACCAACCAGCCCCATAACCCGTGGCACGTACGCATCCGCGTCGGAGCGTGGACGCTTTTCGATTTCGCGAACACTGCGTTTTATGTCCTTATCCTTACTGTCGGCTATCCCCTCTACTTCAAGAAGATCGTTGCATCAGAAACCACGCAGGGCGATGCGTTGTGGGGAGCGGCATTCAGCCTCTCCATGCTGATCGTTGCGCTCATCTCGCCGGTGCTCGGTGCTATGGCCGACCACGGAGCGGGGAAGAAGCGGTTTCTCGCGCTCTTTACGGCGCTGTGTCTTCTTGCCACAGCGGCGCTCTTCTTTGTGCACGAAGGCATGCTGATCGCCGGTATACTGCTGCTTGTGCTCGCCAACGTCGGCTTTGAGGCGGGACTGGTGTTCTACGACGCGTTTCTTCCCGAAATCACCTCCGAGCGAAGCTACGGCCGCGTCTCGGGCTACGGTTTTGCGATGGGGTATGTCGGTTCGCTCATCACCTTGGTGGTTGCCCTGCCGCTGTACGAGGGAGGGTTCGAGCCCGGCAACCTCGCGAATGTGCGCACGAGTTTTCTTCTTGCCGCGGCGTTTTTTCTCATCTTCTCTCTACCGCTTTTCACGCTCGTTCCCGACCTGCAGCGACGGGCCACACTGACGTTGAATGTTGTGCGTGTGGGGTTTGAGCGCCTCGCGAACACCATCCGCGAGTTTTCCCGCTACCGCAACATCGGCCGTTTCCTTATCGCCTACTTCCTGTACATCGATGCCATCAACACCATCATCATCTTTTCATCCATCTTTGCCAACGAGACGCTGAAGTTAGGCATCACCGACATCATCCTCTTCTTCGTCATCGTGCAAACGTCTGCGATGCTCGGCTCGGTCGTGTTCGGTTTTATGGCAGACCGCATCGGCCACAAGCAAACACTCACCATCTCGCTGTTGCTCTGGCTCGTCGTTGTGGTTGCGGCCTACTTTACACAGGATGCTCCGACATTTTTTGCGGTCGGCGTTCTTGCAGGAGTCGCTCTCGGTTCGTCGCAGTCGGCAAGTCGCAGTCTCATGTCCACTCTCGTGCCGCCTGAGAAGAAGACGGAATTTTTCGGCTTCTATTCGTTTTTCGGAAAGGCGTCGGCCATTCTCGGTCCCGCGCTCTTCGGCGTCGTCTCGTCCAACGTCAGTCAGCGCGCCGCCATTATTGCCGTCGGCGTTCTGCTGCTCGCGGGACTCTTGCTTCTCCAGCGCGTTCAGTCTGCTCCAAACGCACCGCGAAGTTGAGAAACCTATTGCTATTCGTTCGTTTTTCGTGTAGCATTCAACACATATCTTCAACCACGCGATTTTCTAAACAATGAGGAGGAAACTTCCATGCCAAAACGATCTGAAGCAGTACTTGTCATTGATATGCTGAATGATTTCGTCACTGGAAAATTGCGTTGTGAGCGGGCAGATCGGATCATTCCGCGTCTCCAAACATTCCTGGTGGAGGCGCGCAAAGCCGGAGTTCCCGTGATTTATTCCGGCGACGCGCATCTGAAGGAGGACTTTGAACTTCGCATTTGGGGAGAGCATGCGATGAAGGGGACCAAGGGGGCGGAGGTGATCCCAGAGTTGAAACCGGAAAGCTTTGATTTTGTCCTGGAGAAGCGGACCTACTCAGCCTTCTTCGAAACCGGTCTTGACCAACTCCTGCGAAGCATCGGTGTGACGAGACTGTACATCACCGGGTTGCACACCAATATTTGCGACCGGCACACTTCCGCAGACGCCTTTTTCCGGGGATATGAGTTGGTTGTATTGGAGGATGGGGTTGAAGCGTTCGATCAAAAGGCTCACGACGAAGGGCTCATCTACTTGAAGGGCAACTACGGTGCCGAGATCAAGACAACGGAGCAGGTCATAGCGATGTGGCAACAGCAATCCGTCGCACTCTCCCAGAATTGAATCTTTCACCACACAAGAAACCGCCTCTCGTATGGTCGCTAACTTCGTGCTCTGACCTCAGACGTATCCAGATTAACTATCTGTTTCCTGAATTGGCCGGCAGAAGCACTCAACTGTATTACTGCTATGAAAAAAGAGTGAATCTTTGAAAATTTGGAATATTTAAGCACTTTTTTCATC
>JBGFRR010000025.1:0-15240 GCA_041695045.1 Bacteroidota bacterium | reverse complement strand
CTAGGCATAAACAAAATAATCATGGGCTTTAGCCCACGCTCCACAGAAACGAGGGTTAAAACCCTTTCCTTTCATTTTTCAATTCCCACGAGCTAAAGCTCGTGGCAACAAGAAACTTTGTTGCATATAAAACCAATTACTCTTCCTCCCCTGCACGAAGGGCTTCCAACACGGAGAAATCCTCTAACGTCGTCGTGTCGCCTTTGACAGCGCCGTTCGTGGCGATCTCTCTCAAGAGCCGACGCATGATCTTCCCGCTGCGCGTCTTCGGCAAGGCATCGGTAAAGCGAATTTCATCCGGCCGGGCAAGCGCGCCGATCTCCTTGGCCACGTGCTGCCGCAATTCTTCTTTCAATCCCGCTGTCGGCGTGCGCTTACCCTCCAGCGTCACGAATGCACAGATCGCCGAACCTTTGATCTCATCCGGCTTTCCAACAACCGCAGCCTCAGCGACCGCGGGATGGCTCACGAGCGCGCTTTCAACCTCGGCAGTCCCGAGTCGGTGGCCGGAGACGTTCAACACATCATCAACACGTCCCATGATCCAGAAATAGCCGTCCTCATCCCGCCGCGCACCGTCTCCCGTGAAGTACATCCCTTTGATCTCACTCCAGTATTGTTTTTTGAACCGCTCTGGGTCGCCATAGATTGTGCGCAGCATTGATGGCCAGGGTTTCCGGATTACCAAATATCCACCCTGGTTCTTTCCCACCGATTTGCCTTCTTTGTTGACGACATCCGGCAGGATTCCTGGGAGCGGCAGCGTTGCCGTGCCCGGCTTGGTGGGCGTTGCTCCCGGCAACGGTGTAATCATGATTGCACCGGTTTCTGTTTGCCACCACGTGTCCACAATCGGGCAGCGCTCTTTACCGATGACCTTGTAGTACCACATCCATGCTTCGGGGTTGATCGGTTCTCCAACGGTTCCTAACAAGCGCAGCGAATCGAGCGAATGCTTCATCGGCCACTGTTCACCCCAGCGGATGAATGCCCTGATCGCCGTGGGCGCCGTGTAGAAGATGTTCACCTTGTACTTGTCGATGATGCGCCAGAAGCGGTCGGGTTCCGGCCAGTTCGGAGCGCCTTCGTACATGAGCGTGGTTGCTCCGTTTGCCAGAGGACCGTAGATGACGTACGAATGCCCCGTTACCCAGCCAATGTCCGCCGTGCACCAGTAGGTGTCGGTGTCTTTGATGTCGAACACCCACTTTGTTGTGATGTACACACCGGTGAGATAGCCGCCGGTGGAATGCACTACCCCCTTCGGCTTACCCGTTGTGCCGCTGGTGTAGAGAATGTAGAGGGGATGTTCGGAGTCGAGCGGCTCTGCGTCGCACCGCTCGGATGCGACTGCCATGAGCTCCGACCACCAGTGATCGCGGCCGGCTTCCATCGTCACTTCGTGCCCCGTTCGTTTCAGAACAATCACATGCTTCACAGACGGTGTGCTGCGGACCGCTTCATCCACATTCTTCTTCAATGGGATACTTGTTCCGCGGCGATACCCGCCGTCTGCGGTAACGACTACACTGGCTTGAGCATCGTTGATGCGGTCGACGAGCGCTTGGGAACTAAAGCCGCCGAAGATGATCGAATGCGTTGCCCCAATGCGCGCACACGCAAGCATCGCAATAGCTAACTCCGGCACGAGCGACATGTAGATGGCAACGCGGTCTCCTTTTTGGACGCCCAATCCCTTCAGCACATTGGCGAACTTGCACACTTCACGATGCAGTTCCTGATACGTGAGCGTGCGGGTCTCTCCCGGTTCGCCTTCCCAGATAATTGCGGCTTTGTTCTTTCTCCACGTTGAGAGATGGCGGTCGAGACAATTGTACGATGCGTTGATCGTTCCCCCAACGAACCACTTGGCAAACGGCAACTTCCAGGTCAAAACCTTTTTCCAGGGTTTAAGCCAATGGAGCTCTTTCGCTACACCGGCCCAAAACATGTCTGGGTTCTTCATCGACGCGTCATAGATCTTCTTGTATTGTGCGAACGACTTGATGTATGCTTGCTTCGAAAACTCCGACCGCGGCTTGAACACACGCTTTTCCCGTAAGACAGAGGTAATGTTGGAGGGAGGGGAAGACTTCGATTGCATACGGTTCTCCATACGTTGATTGAACAGGGTGAGAAACGGAATGGAGTATAAGGAATGGGAGTTTGAAAGGCAAGGAGATGAAGTCGCTTCTTGCGGCGTCAGGACCTCCTGAGGCCATGCTGGAATCAGTATTTCAACAAGCTGTTAGTGTACCGTCCCGAAAATACGTTAAACAAATCCCTGGAAAAGATTCAACCGCGAATCCTCGCGAATGGAGTTCTTTTTGAAACCCATTAGCGCCGATTCGCGCTTGCCTGCCCTGCCTACCGGCAGGCAGGCGGCAGGCAGGTGGATTAGCGGTTCCACTTTTTTAACGTATTTCTGGGACGCGACATTAGAACACCGCGCGCGCTTCAACCTGACCGAAATGCACAACCGGCCGCGCGCCCTCTCGTCTGCCATTGTAACGGAGCGAGAGCTGTATATGCCGGCTTACACGATACTCGACGCCGAGCTGCCAGTGCCAGCTTCGACCGATGACGCGGCCATTCGTAAACTCAAATGGAAACGGATTGACGGGATCGGGTCTTCCGGCGCTTAAGACCACCTCTTCGCGACGCAGCTCAGCACGGAGTTGACCCATACCAAGCACCGAATACGACACACGCAGTTCCTGCTCGTTGAGGTCCGCAACGGCGTGCGGCGCCCGGAAGCGGTCCCGCACACGACCAACCTCAATGCGGAACCCCACCTCCCACGCCGGCTCAGGCCGATAGGAAAAATCAGTATTGATAGCCTCGATTGTCAAGTCGCGCTCCCTCGGCGAACGTGCAGTCGCCTGCACACGGTCGAGGTTGTTGCGATACTCTGTCTGGTTTCCGATCTCCGGTAGAAGTTGCAGACGGAGACGAACCGAGCGCTCCACACCGCGACTCCGCTCCGTCGCGGGAAGGAGTTGGAGAAGGTTCTTTCGATGTCCATAGCGGAATCGGAAAGAAACATCGCTTCGATACTCAAACACATGGACATCCTGCATAAAGACCTGCGCGCCGGCGATGGTGGTTTCGTCATTCAGAAATCCCGACGTATGGAGTAAGTAGACCTTCCTCGCCTCCCGCTCCTTGCTTCGTTCTTCGATGCGTACCGTGGTCTCCGTCGAGAGCGCCGCGAGAATCTCCTCTAACGTCGAAGTGGAGCGACGATAAAAGCGGCCGGGCTCAAGGCGCAGCCGGAAATTGGTCTTCAGATCGAGGACAGGAACCAGCTGCTCAGACGGCGTCAAGATGACGATATAATCCCCGTCGAATCTCGTGAGCTCGAACTCGTTCTCATCCGCGACGTTGTTGTTATTCAAGTCGCCGAGATACCGGTAGTTTCCAGTTCCCCTCGGCACGCGGATGAAGACGCGCTCCAGCCGCGCCGAGCGTTGGTTTGAAAATTCGTAGAACACAGTCGCATCAACGGCTCGGTCGAAAGGTGTATAGCGCGTTTGTGTTCGCATCAGAATGACCGAGCCATCGACATTGCCGCGCCGGCGGAACGGCTCGGTAAACTCGGTTTTCCGAATGCTCAGTCCCACAGAACTCGTGAGGTTCCTGAGTCCACGCACGTCGACGTGATACAGCTGCGTGACGGATGCAAACGCCCGCTCACGCTTTCCGACCGAGACACTGTCCTCCACGCGAAGCTGCAGCTCCGCCGTAGCTTCAAACGGTGCGACGATGTTCATTCCGATACGCGGCGCAAGTTCCTGAAAGGCAAAACTCCCCGCTTGGAGGATGTTCTGGCCGCTCACAGTTTGAGTTCGTTCTTCACGCTCGACCCGCAATCCCGGTCGCAAGCCTGCCATGGAAAGCTCTCCCATTGCCCGGTGTCGGGTCCAAGTTGAGGTAAGACCGTTGACGAAATCTCGAGTGCGAATGTCTTCGCCGTGATATTGCAGAACTCGTTGAGCACTGTCGCGGTACACTACTCCCCCACTTATTCGCTCCGAGTCATAGATGTTTGTTCGCGTCAACGAGCCGTATCCCCCCGAGAGCGTCAGAGCATTCAACGGCTGGTAACGAAGGGTCGCCTCGCGAATTCGTTCATCGGCGATGCGATTTTGTTCGATGTTCCACTTGCGGTCGAATTCAACTTCATTGATTTCATCAAACGAGACAAAGCGACGATTGACCGACCGCTCGGAAAGCGACAGGTCAAGTTCGCCAAGATCGCTTCCTCCCACTCTCAGCGAACGGGGATTGAAGCGAAGTCCGACCCGATACGCTGAACCGGCGCGTTCCGCATCGTCAAGCGTTGAGAAGCGATTATGGTCGAATTCACTGGCAGCGTATTCGGTGGAAAGCACAAGTTCATCGGCGAGGCGCGCACGGACAACGAGTGTTCCCATGCGATGACGCTGCGGCATCGGAAGAAATTGGACCGGCATATAATTGCCGCGCCCGATACCTGCAAATCGAAATTGCCCGATACCGACACGCTCGTAGCCGGCAGAATCGGCAGGGACACGATCCACAACTGAAAAAACAAGAGCGTAGAGCGCAAGCGAGTCTCCCGGTGCAAAGTGGTAGACCGTATACGGCCTTCCGTTGATGACCGTGTCTGTCTTCACATATTGGCCTCGGCCGAATCCTGTGGAAGAATCGACACCGGCGTAGCGCGCTCCCGGCAACGAAGCGGCAAACCGGTTGCTGCCGCTTTCTCGCAGGCGCTGCTTTGCCGCATCATCGAGCGTGGCTTCAACAGCAGCATCCGGGTCATCGGCTTCTTGCGTGAAGTGGCTGCTCAACTCAAGCATGCCATCGAACAGTGTGGTCGAAACTCCACCACCGAGGAGATTTCGCGTGAACTCACGGTCGGTGTACTCAAAGTCCACAACAAGACGCGACGCGTTGGTGATGAGTCGCCGGCTGGTGAAGACGATCTCACCGCTCGCATAATCGATCGTGTAATCCTGCACCTCTCCTCGCGCGAGCTGTTCGCCATTCAAATAGACGCGCTCCGAGCCAGCCACGATCAGGATGCGCCGCTCTCCGTTGCGGCCGGTGAGGCGGTATGGACCCTGATTCCCATCTTGTCCACGAAATTGATTCGAGTGGAACTTTCCGCGTTGTGTTCCTCCTGTTAATCGAACGGTCGTTTGCTGTCGTTCTCCCAGATGCACAAAGCCTGTTGCCCCCTGCAGTTTCCTGCTCAGTTGTCCGAACTCCCCACCACGGTGCTCGCCGATCGAGAAGTTGAAATCTCCCAACGTTGCTGCATAGCCGGGCGCGTTCAGCTCGACAAAAACATTATCCACCTCACGCAACGTTTGCGTTGTTCCCTCCGGCTGAAGCGGCGTGTTCTCATCCGTCAGCGCAGCAACGATACGGACATCGCGGGCCAGGTCCCCCGATAACTGCATCCGGAAACCCGAGCTGAGCGAGAGGTCACGATTTGAGCCGACGGTGAATCCGCGCACAATCGAGCCGCTTTTCTGAATATTTGACCCAAAGAGTTCATCGACGGAAAATGGCTGTGCCGGTTGAACGACAGCTTGTAAGCCATCTCCTTGCGTTTTGAGCGTGGCTGGTCTGCGAAGGTAATACTCCGGCCGCAAAGTCAATGGAAGAACTCGATAATGAGCAGTGAGCCAGTGAACAGATGTGTCCGATACCAACGACCGTATTTCATCCCAACGGATTGTCAGCCGACCGCTGCTGTAATCAAGCTCGTACTGAGTGTCGCGAGCAAGCGCAGCAGTGGTGTCGAGCATGATGTGCTCGCTTTCGGGCAAGATGAATCGATTGGACAGTTGATAGAACGGCTCACCGGGGATGAGTCGAATAACTTCAGAACGGGTATATCGAGGTTGGAATGACGGCGGAACGCTTTCTTGCGCTGCGGCGCGCGGCTGGAAGACGATAAACCCACAGAGGAGGGTAATCGTGACGACAAAGAATGTCATGAAGGATACATAGTGATGAAGAAAACGAAACCCGGTATCCTAATGCATGAACATTCTCCTCATCTTCTTTGTGCCGAAGGAGGGAGTTGAACCCTCACCCGGGGTAAGCCAGACCCCGTCAACGGGGCAGACCCCGTTAACGGGGCAGGCTGGATTTTTGAGTCCAGCTTGTCCCGATTCATCGGGACGTGTCTGCCTCATCCCTCTTCTCAGCCAAAATCGCGGCCAGAGCTTTGTGACCAGGACCACTCTTGAAATATTGCTCTCGCTCCCTCGCCTCATTTCGCGTCGCACAAGACTCTGAATACAATAACACCAACGGCCGACGATGTTTTGTTGACGGAACTCGTCCCGCCCGATGAGCTCTCAGTCGTTCCCCCAGGTCTTGCGTCATCCCAACATACAGCTTCCCATCCTTCAATGAGCGTAAGACGTAGACCGTGAACGACAGCCTTTGCATCAGTGCCGAAGGAGGGAGTCGAACCCTCACCCGGGGTAAGCCACACCCCGTCAACGGGGCAGACCCCGTTAACGGGGCAGGCTGGATTTTTGAGTCCAGCTTGTCCCGATTCATCGGGACGTGTCTGCCTCATCCCTCTTCTCAGCCAAAATCGCGGCCAGAGCTTTGTGACCAGGACCACTCTTGAAATATTGCTCTCGCTCCCTCGCCTCATTTCGCGTCGCACAAGACTCTGAATACAATAACACCAACGGCCGACGATGTTTTGTTGACGGAACTCGTCCCGCCCGATGAGCTCTCAGTCGTTCCCCCAGGTCTTGCGTCATCCCAACATACAGCTTCCCATCCTTCAATGAGCGTAAGACGTAGACCGTGAACGACAGCCTTTGCATCAGTGCCGAAGGAGGGAGTCGAACCCTCACCCGGGGTAAGCCAGACTGGATTTTGAGTCCAGCGCGTCTGCCAATTCCGCCACTTCGGCAACTAACTCAAAATGCGGAACGCGGAATGTTGAATTCCGCACTCAGCATTCCACAATCCGCATTTCTCATCGTGCACCCACCAGGACTCGAACCTGGAACCCACTGATTAAGAGTCAGTTGCTCTACCAATTGAGCCATGGGTGCCGAAACATTACTGCTGGGGTGTGGCTGTCGGTTGAGACGGCGGCGCCGAGGTCGGAGGTAATGTCGCCGGCGGGGGAACCGACTGAATCACACTCTGCTCGGTCTGCTCGCCCTTCGGCAGGACGACGATGTTGATGAACAACGCCAGAATGAGAAAGAGCGTGGCCAGGACTGTCGTGGTCTTGCTTAGAAAGTCCGATGTCCGACGAACACCGAAGACCGTTCCCAGGTTGGCTCCACCGAACGAACCGGCAAGTCCGCCTCCTTTGCTCGCTTGCATCAACACCACGATGATGATAAGGATGCTGATAAGAACTTCGATAACGATGAACAGAGTATACATACGTGCTCTCCTGAGATGCAAAAACCCCAGAACCTGGGGCATCACGAGCGTTAATATACCGATCGATCACTACACATGCAAGGCGCTGAAGGTTCATGCGCGCACGATCTGAAACGACTTGACTTTGGTGTTGAGGTCGAATCCTTTTCTGTCGTCTCCATTCGCGTCGTAGCTATCGTCATAGCCGAGCCAGTTCCACTGCTTCAAATACTTGAGGCGCTCCTGGGCTGTCAGCTTGGAGAATTCGGGAATGATATGCTTCGCCGCCGGATGACCGTCATACTTTTCTGGGTCTACAACGGAGAAGACGTGGCGTGCTTCGACAAGCGAGGCCGACACGCCGGTCGAATCATCCGGAACAAGCACGTTGCCTTCACGCAGAAACACGACGCCCGTCTTGATGAACTTTCCCTCGTCCGAAACAACGATCGTTGCGTGTCGGCAGATCAGGGAGGCCTTGAGCAAAAAGTCGCAGACGAGATAGGCATTCCATTCATTATCGGCTACACGCGTAAAGCCGCTGGCAGAGCAGCCGTCAAAATAGCCGCCCCATTTGACGAACACAAGACCATCACGCTCCAACTGTGCGACAACTTCCTCTTCCGTTCGCCCTTCCGCAACGAGCGTTTGATGACGCTGCGCGATGATCTCCCAAACCGTATGGTCAAGGTCGGAGAATTCTTCAGCGTTAGGAAACAGCACATAACGCTTAAAGGCAAGTCGGTTCCCCGTCCATTCAAACTCGCTGTTGTACCAGTGCTGCAGCCGGAGGATTTCGCTCCACTCATCGCTCGTAACTCGGTTTATGGGAAGCGATTCGATCTTATAGATCAACCGTCTGCTCATCGCCTCCTCCTTCGCCGTCGAAACATTTGCTCGACATATTTTCCCAGAACATCGAACTCAAGATTCACCTTGTCCCCTACCGCGTACGTGGAAAAGATCGTTTGCTTCATCGTGTGGGGGATGATGGACACTGCAAAGCGGTTCGATTTCAGTTGTGCGATGGTTAGACTCACACCATCCACAGCAATCGAGCCGGTGGGAACAAGATAGTGAGTAAATCGTTTCGGAACAGAAATCCAGAACAACCAGCTGCTGCCACGCCGTTCAAGAGACACAATGTTCCCCATGCTATCGACGTGGCCAAGAACGAAATGACCGCCGAGCCGCGTTGTCGGCAACAGAGGCCGCTCGAGGTTAACGCCCGAACCCTTCGAAAGCTCACCCAAGCTCGTCTTGCGCAGCGTTTCTTCCACGGCTTGCACGGCAAACGATGTTCCCGATCTCTTGATGACCGTGAGACAGACCCCGTTCACGGCAATGCTGTCGCCAATACGTAGTCCACGAGAAACACTTCGGGCATAGATGGTGAAGACAATACTCCCCTTCATGCGACGAATCGCCCGAACAGTACCCACTTCTTCGACAAGTCCCGTGAACATATTAACCTTTCCGAAACGACCCTGTGATCAGCGCATCGCTGCCCGATTGGTTGATCTGAACGTTCTGCAACACCATTGCCCTGGGAAGCAGGCGATGCGGTCGGATCGACCACGCATCGACGCCACGACCCAAGATCTTTGGGGAGACAAAGCAATAGACGCGGTCGATGAGCCCAGACTGAAGAAACCTCTTCACGGTTCGACTTCCCCCCTCCACAAGAACCGAGGAGATACCCAACGCATGAAGGGCGTGGAGAATCCTGCGCGCAGAAAAAACCTTGTTGCCCTTGATGGCATACACGACAACACCACGACGCTCCAATCGTTGAACGAGACTCTGACGCTTTGAAACAGCTTTCTCGGATGTTAAAAGAATTGTCATTGCCTGCGTCCCATTGAATACTGTTCTCGAAGGACTGACCGACAAGCGACCGTCCACAACCACGCGAATCGGGTTTCTTCCCCTTACGCCTCGCACCGTCAACCGCGGGTTGTCGATATTCACCGTGTTGGCGCCAACCAGCACGGCGTCATGTTGACTGCGCAGTGTATGCACCAAGCGCCGGGAGGATTGGGAGGAAATCCACTGCGACCGTCCCCGCGCGTCAGCGATCTTACCATCGAGCGTCTGGGCAATCTTCAGCGTTACGAATGGGCGGCGTTCTTTCATGTACGTCATGAACTTCTCGTTCAGTGCTTCCGCCTCACGACGCAAAACTCCCAATGTCACCGCAATGCCTGCACGTCGAAGCGTTGCCAATCCTTTGCCAGATACGAGCGGATTGGGATCAGCAACGGCCACGACGACGCGGCGAACCCCTGCCCGAATGATGGCATCGACACAGGGTGGAGTATTGCCGTGATGCGAACATGGCTCCAGGTTCACGTACAGCGTTGAACCACTCGCTGCACGACTCGCACGGCGCAGTGCATGCACTTCCGCATGCGCTTTGCCATATGCCCGATGGTATCCTTCCCCAACGACCTTCCCATGCTTGACGATAACGCATCCCACCATCGGATTGGGACTCACAAAAGGGGATCCTCTGCGCGCGAGGTCAAGGCACCGTTGCATGAACCGCTCGTCATGTTTGCTCAACGCCACACCACCTCCACCGGCGAATCCAACGAAGCACCCAATGCACGCGCAGCGCTGCTATTCTTCAAAATAATTTCAAGAAGTCCACTGCTCCCCACGATGAGCGAGGGATGGCCTTCTTTTGCAGCCGCAAATGTGCGTGTCCACGCATCGACCAGCTGTCGCTGAATGCGTACGCCGTTCACCATACGCTCCGCCTGGCGTTGCTCGTCAATGCGAATGTTGGTAATGATGTTCCCGAATCTGTCAATGTGGAGCACACACGATCCCCGGTCGGAACGGGAGCGAACGAACGCATTCTGAACCTGCTTGAGATCGATTCTTGAACCGACCCTCTTGAGCGCTACACCGTTCGACAGGTGAGCGGCGATTGGCGCAAAAACATCCCGCCCGTGGAACGTCGCTGAGATAGGGTCGACTGTGTAGCGGGACCCTTGTGTTGAAACCTCCACAGCTTTCTCCACTTTCTCATCACCTCGAACCAGATCGAGGAGTCCGTTGTCTGGAGCTACAAAGACTTGCTTGTTCATCGTCAGTGCGATGATTCTCCGTTCCGTCCCAACTCCCGGATCGACAACCGCCGCAAAGATTGTCCCTACCGGAAAAAACCGGTACGACGCCCAGAGGAGGTATGCCCCCTGCCGGATGTGCTGCGGCTGAACATCATGCGTGATATCAACGATGTGTGCAGCAGGATTGATGGAGTGGATGACACCTTTCATGGTGCCAACATAGTGGTCGCTCTGACCGAAATCCGTCAGCAGCGCAATGAGCGGAGCGTGTTGAGACTTGCCGCGTGGAGCGGCTCGCTTCATGAGGGCACCTCACCCACGGACTCACTTGGCGATGCGGGCTTGCCCGACCGGTAGGCGGGCACTTTTGCCAGACTTGGCAGACTCGTAGATAGCGTCGACAACCTTCATGCGGTGCACGGCCTCTTCGCCCGTCGAAATGACGGGATGCAGTCCTCGCAGTGCACCAACCCAATGCCGGAGCTCGTTTTCGTACGATTTGCGATAGAGCGATTGCGGTGTTTCGTTCGAGACGGGCGTAACGTTCACAAGATTGCCGTGCATACGCTTGAGGATACGGAACGGGTTTAACGAGCCGCTGCCTTCCGTGCCGTAACAGTCGCAATAGAAAAAATCTTCGGTCGACTCGAACGACCAGCTCGCTTCAACCGTCAACGTCGAGCCATTCTTCATCCTCAAAAAGATAACGGATGAATCCTCAACTTCCTTTGTGTTATGGAAATAGTTCGACGCAGACACCTCTTTCACCTCAGGATATCCCATCATCCAGAATGCAAGGTCGAACATGACGATGCCGAGGTCGAGCACCACGCCGCCGCCCGACTGCTGTTTGCGCGTGAACCAGGGATTTGCTACACTGTGCCGCTTGAACCACCCCGCCTTGGCGTAGTAAATTTTTCCCAACTCATGATTGTCGATGAAGCTTTTCAGGATCATCGCGTCGGGGCGAAAACGGTTGTTCATCCCCACCATGATTTTCCGATTCGCCTTTTTTCCTGCCGCGACAATCTCCATAGCTTCTTTCTGATTTCTCGCCAACGGTTTTTCGACCAGAATGTGTTTCTTCGCTTCGAGAGCTGCAATTGCCACATCGCGGTGTGCATTGGTCGATGTACAGATATCGACACCGACAATCTCATCTTCCTTACGGAGCAATTCGTAGTAGTCGGTGTAGGTGCGGCGAATGCCGAATTTCTTCGCGCAAAACTCCGCCTTCGCCGGGTCGAAATCGCACACCGCCGCAATCTCAACATCGGGCAAACGGGAAAGGATCGGAAGGTGGATGGCTTGCGCTACTGTGCCGAGACCGACGATGGCGATGCGGGTTTTTTCCATGAAGGGAGTTACGTCGTGATAAACTCAATGGCCGACTTGCCATGCTTAGAGGAAAGAAACTCTTTGGTCACATCGGCAATACTGGGACCATCTAACTTGAGTTCGCGATGAAGCTCTTGCGGCGTGCCGTGATCGATGAAACGATCCGGAATACCATGCACTCGAACCGACACGTGCGTGATGCCAAGCTTGCTGAACGCCTCAAGCACTCCGCTCCCGAATCCACCATGAACGGCGTTATCCTCCACCGTGACAAAGCTGTCGAACCGCTTCGCCAAAGAATCGAGCAGCTCTTCATCGAGGGGCTTCACGAAGCGCATGTTCACGACTTCGGCTTCTATTCCTTCGCTCGACAGAATTTCCGCGGTCTTCATCGCGTTGGGCGTCATATTGCCGATGGCAAGGATGGCCACATCGCGACCGGTGCGTACGGTTTCGGCCTTCCCGATTTCAAGCTTTTGGAAACCGACGCGAACGGGAACCCCTAACGCGTTACCGCGCGGATAGCGCAGAGCAATCGGGCCCTGGTGGTATTCGATGGCCGTGTAGAGCATGTCGCGGAGCTCCTGCTCATCCTTTGGCGCCATGATTACCATGCCGGGGATACATCGCAGATACGAGAGGTCGAACACACCGTGGTGCGTTGGACCATCAGCGCCGACAAGGCCGCCGCGATCCATCACAAACACTACATGGAGGTTCTGGATGGCAACATCATGGATGACCTGGTCGAACGCACGCTGCAAAAATGTCGAGTAGATTGCGGCAACCGGAATATATCCCTGCGTCACCATACCGGCCGCAAACGTCACGGCGTGTTGCTCAGCAATACCGACATCAAAGAATCGCTCGGGCATGGCCTCTTGGAGAATAGCAAGGCCGGTACCATCCGGCATTGCAGCGGTAATGCCGACGACTTTTTCGTTCTGTTTGCAGATCTCGACAAGTGCTTCCCCGAAGATGGTCGTGTAGGCCGGTGCTGCATTAGGATTTTTGGGAGACTTGCCCGTCACCTTGTCGAACGGCGTCACACCGTGCAGGCGGGTGGCTTCTTGTTCCGCGGGAGCGTAGCCCTTTCCCTTTTCCGAAATCGTGTGGACGAGAATTGGTCCGGGCAAATCTTTAACGTGGCGGAAGATTTCAACAAGCTTCGCCACATTATGGCCGTTGAAGGGACCGAAGTAGCGAAATCCCAACGCCTCGAACAGCATTCCGGGCGTCACGACCGACTTCACCCCTTTCTCCAACTTTTGCGCAATAAGGCGCAGCCGATCCCCAAACTCGTCGAGCTTGCCCGTCAACTCCCACACGTTCGCCTTGAACTTGTTGTAGGTCGGATGCGTGAGGACTTCCGAAAAGTAATTGTGCAACGACCAGATGTTTGGCTTGATGGCGGAGAGCGAGATCATCTTGTTATCGTTGAGGACGACAATCATGTCTTTTTTCAGCAGGCCTGCGTTATTCATTGCTTCATAGGCCATGCCGCCGGTGAGCGAGCCATCCCCCACGATCGCCACAACTTTGTAATTCTCTTTCGCAAAGTCCCTGACGACTGCCATCCCCAGAGCGGCGGAAATTGCTGTGCTGGCGTGGCCGGCACCAAACGTATCGTATTCACTCTCCGTGCGCTTAAGGAATCCGCTCAGGCCATGGAGCTGGCGTATGGTGTGGAACCGGTCTTTCCGTCCAGTGAGAAGTTTATGGGGATACGCTTGATGTCCTGTATCCCACACAAGTTTATCGTGCGGCGTGTTGAAGACGTAATGGAGCGCGACGGTAAGTTCAACGGCGCCGAGTCCAGCACCGAGATGGCCTCCGGTTTTTGAAACCGCATCGACGAGAAACTCCCGAAGCTCCGCGCAAACCGCCCGCAACTCTTTCACTTCAAGCTTGCGCAGGTCTTCAGGAAAATTGATTGAGCCAAAATATCGAAACTTGCCGTGTTCCATCAAGACTCCAGATCGGTGAGTTCAAACTGTCCATCGAGCCCTTTGCTGAGCTTCTTGATGCGCAGCTCCGTTGCCTTCAGTTTTTCTGCACAACGCTTCGACAGAGAAAGGCCTTCTTCATACAAATCGACCGCTTTATCGAGCGGCACGTTGCCCGATTCGAGAGACTCGACGATATCTTCCAACCTCTTGAGCGCCTCCTCGAATGAAAGCTCGTGCGAGTCCGCCTTGCTCGCTTTCACACTCTTTGCCGTCATCAGGATTTCTCCACTCGTGCGGGTACATCGCCGTCATGAAACCGGATTCTCGCCCTGTCTCCTTCCCACAGCTCCCGTTTCCCGGTTACGACGTTGCCGTCTTTGAATACCATGGCGTAGCCGCGCCGAAGAACGTGCTTCGGGTTGAGAATCTCGAGTCGCTGTGCAAGAGAACGATGGTCTCGCAAGGAGCTGTCAAACCGATGGGAAAACGTTGACATGAGGGTTCGTTCTAGCTCGTCGACACGCTGGGAGTACTGACGAAGGAGGTCTTTCGGTCTATTAAATGAATAGCTGGTCATGAGAGATTGGATTCGTTCTCCCAACCAGCTTGCGCGCTCTTCAACGCTTTGCTGCATAGTATAGCAAATGTTGCGTAGATTATCAAGAATTTCGAAGCGGTCTCGAACGACGATTTCCGCCGCCGCAGAAGGAGTAGGCGCGCGCAGGTCGGCCACAAAATCGGCAATGCTGAAATCAATCTCATGCCCCACGGCGCTGACGACGGGAATCGTTGAACCTGCAATTGCCCGTGCAACGACCTCTTCATTGAATGCCCACAGGTCTTCGAGCGATCCTCCGCCGCGTCCGACGATCAGTACGTCGAGCTTCCCGTAACGATTCAGCTCGCGGATTGCCCCCGCAATTTCCTGTGCAGCGCCGGCACCCTGCACACGCACCGGATAAACAATGACCTCCACTGCCGGGAAGCGGCGTTCGAGCACGGAACGAATGTCCTGCAACGCGGCTCCCGTCTCAGACGTGACGATACCGATGCTGCGCGGAAGGTCGGGAATCGGTCGCTTGCGCGCGGGGTCGAAGAGTCCTTCGGCGACGAGTTTCTTCTTGAGTCGCTCAAACGCAAGCTGCAGCTCACCAATGCCGACGGGCTGAAGCTGGACGACATCGATCTGATAGTTGCCGCGGGGTGGATAGACGGTAATGGAACCACGTGCAATCACCTGCATCCCATCCTCCGGCATGACTGTAAGCTGCATCGCGCGGCTCCGCCACATAACGGCAGAGAGCTGCGCGTCTTCATCCTTGAGTGTGAAATAGAGGTGGCCGGAGGTGTGCTGTTTGAAATTCGAAACTTCGCCCTGCACCCAAACCTGAGGAAAATCGGACTCTAACTTGAGCTTGATAAGTTTGGTGAGACCGGAAACGGTGAGGACTTTTCGGTTGTCATTCATGCGGCAT
>JBGFRR010000015.1:0-2747 GCA_041695045.1 Bacteroidota bacterium | reverse complement strand
CACACCGGGAATACCATCTTTTCTCATCTGAAGAAGTCTAACAAGATGTTGAAAAAGGAAACGGAGTGGTGTCAGGACTTATCCCGCTTCTCAGTCCCGCCTTTCCCGTCACAATTACTTATACAATGAGACGGGATCTCCCGCTTTTTGGGATTCCGCAGAAAGCGGGATTCTGGAAAGCGGAACCGTACGGCAGGCGGAATGCTTGGAAATAGAGCTAACATTTGGTATATTGGTTGCGAATCGCCATGCTTTTCAATTTGTCCATACCCTGGGCTCCCCTGCGTGTAGGCGTTCTCGCTTCCTATCTGATCGGAATGGTCTTAGGAAGTGGGTTACACGTGCATGCGACGCTGAGCCACGAACACGACAATGAAGGCCTCCACGGACACTCACCAGTAGCCCACGTTCACGCTACGACACTCATACCATCAGCAGCTTCCCACAGTGAGATCATTTCTCCGTCAGAAGATGAACATAGACACCCCGTTCCCCTCGTTCAGTTAATTGCGATTCGTGCACTACATCCGAAATCCTCCAAGTCGGTTCAGCAGAACACCGTTTACTCGTTTGATGTACCATCCGCTCCTTTCCTCATTGTTCCCCGTATCCTTCTTGTTGTATTTTCACCGGACACTTTACCGCCGCTTCACTCACTGACAGTTCATTCACACCTCGGCCGCTCACCGCCTGCGGGCTGCCCCGCTGAGGCGGGGTCGGTGGGCGTAAGCCCGCCTACCACGTAGCATTCCCTTTATTTTCACCCCTCTTTCTCTGAAGCTGGGGCGATCTCTATCTTTTTCATTACCCTTTTTCATTACCCAGAGAGGTTGTTCGAACAAAATAGGGAATAGTCCTATGGAAAGATTTTTTCTGTACCCATTTGCTTTCATCATCGCACTCCTCATTGGTTGCAGTCGAGTAGCTGATGAAAACCAAACCGAACCTTCGGGTGGATCTGTTACTCTGTGGACGTCAACGTCGGAACTCTTTATGGAGTACCCCGCACTCGTCGTCGGACAAGAGGCTCGCTTTGCCATCCACCTTACCTGGCTCTCGGATTTCAAGCCTGTCACGGAGGGACGGCTTGATTTAGGGTTTACGTCGGGCGATGGGACCCGGAAGCAAACATCGGCAGAACGGCCGACATCGCCCGGCATTTTTCGGCCCACCATCACCTTCGACAAGGCCGGTACATACCGCTTGACCCTAATCGTTGATGGCAGATCGCGCGACACTCTCCATGTTGACGGAATACGCGTGTTTGCGTCAGCCGGCGAGATACCGCCCGAAACGGAAAGCCCACAGGCGGAACAGCTGATCACATTTCTCAAAGAGCAGCAGTGGAAGATCGATTTCCGAACTGAACCCGTTGTTCGCAGACGCATAAGTGGGACAGTTCGTGCGGCCTGTGAGATCATTCCCAAGCTCAATAATGAAGCCATCGTCTCGGCCCCTTTCTCCGGAGTAATTCCGCCAGAAGACAATTCGGTTCTTCCTGTGGTAGGACAGCAGGTGAAGAAAGGCTCACAACTTGCGGTGATGGTTCCTTCCGCTGAAACACCGAGCGGTCTTGAGAACTTCGCCTCCCGGTTTATTCAAGCAGAAACAGACCGTGCCCTTGCTGAGAAAGAATTTGAACGAGCAACGCAGCTCCGCAGAATTGACGCCATATCGGACAAAGAATATCAAGAGGCTGAGAGTGCGTTTAAGCAGGCCGACGCTACCTACCGACTGTTGAGCAAATACATCCGACGCAACGATGGTGGTCTGGATGCATTTACGCTCACGGCGCCGATTGCCGGAACGGTCATCGAGGCGAATGTCGTCCCCGGCAGGCAGGTCAATGCCGGTGAGCATCTCTACCGCATCATCGATTCGAGGGCGGTATGGATACGCGCAAATGTCGCATCGGCGGACATCGGCACGTTGACTCAGCCTCGCCGTGCATGGCTTCGGTTGGCTGGGTTGACGAATAACGTCGTGATCAATGAGCGCAACGGCAGGTTAGTCTCGATTGCAACAGCCATCGACCAAAAAACACGCTCTTTTCCCGTCATCTTTGAAACACATAACCCAGGCGGAAGCCTTCGAATCGGCATGTATGGAGAAATCCTCATAGCGACGGGAGAAGAAAAGGAAGCGCTTGTCATTCCCGAGTCCGCCCTGATCGAAGAGGAGGGCCGTTACAGTGTCTATGTTCATGTCGAAGGTGAGGCCTTTGCGAAGCGCGATGTCACAGTAGGTGAGCGTAACGGAAGCTTGGCCGAGATACGAAGCGGCATTGCTCAAGGCGAACGGGTTGTTACGGTGGGAGCGTACCACGTGCGACTTGCATCACTCTCAACGCAGGTACCTGCTCACGGACACGAGCACTAGCAACGCCTTCGCCTTTGAGTCATAGGATCATCAGCCTTTGACTGAAAGCCGACTAGTGAAGATTACTTTGTACTGAGAGCTGTGTGCCCCTTTTCTTTTTGCTCGTCCAAAAAGAAAAGGGGCGAAAAGAAAAAGGACGCCGAAATCGCAACGCACGGGATAAACCACCAACGCACGCGCCATAATTTCGGTGCGTCAGGAGTAGTCGATTCGACTTCGAGTATGCACCTGCACCGAAATTAAACGCACAAAAAATGCGCCCCCGCACACCGCCAGCGATTTCGGTTGCCTATGCACTACCTGAGGTGAAGCACAATCAAGTATTCGAAAGGTGGCTAAAACCATCGCTATTCTCTCACAACTACTTA
>JBGFRR010000052.1:0-2781 GCA_041695045.1 Bacteroidota bacterium | reverse complement strand
CCCGCTGAAGGACAGCGGGATTCTCAAAATCACAGCCACTCACATAAAACGTTCGTGGATGATTTTGGAATTTGGCCGACCATGGAATTTCTTCCTGCGCACAGTATTTCATTGAGTCAATGACCCAACGTCGATGAATCAATCTCGTATCACTTCCGGGTACTTCACCCCCGCGCCCGTGTTGAAAAGAAGAATCGTTTCATCCCGACCGATCTTTCTCTCTTGCAGCAACTTCTTCAACCCAACCAACGTCGCCGCGCCTTCGGGACAGATAAACAGTCCCTCCTTTGAGGCAATCTCCCGCACGGCTGCCACCATCTCCTCATCGCTGACTGCCACCGCATAGCCGTTGCTCTCGTAAATGGCTTTGAGGATCAGATTGTCAGCGAACGCTTTCGGCACGCGCAACCCGGAGGCGATCGTCTGAGCGTTCTGCCAGAACTCGGATTCCTTTTTCTTTTCGATGAACGCCTTCACGATCGGCGCGCAGCCTGAGGTTTGCACGGAGACCATTTTCGGCCGCTTGGAACCAATCCAACCCAACTGCTCCATCTCCTCGAACGCTTTCCACATACCGATCAACCCTGTCCCACCGCCGGTTGGGTACACAATCACATCCGGCAACTCCCACTCAAACTGCTCGGCTAACTCGTAGCCCATTGTTTTCTTGCCTTCGAGTCGATACGGCTCCTTGAGAGTCGAGACATCGAACCAATCCGGCTGCTTCTTCTGATTCATCGCCTTCGCCGCATCGCTGATATTCCCCTTCACCAGTTCGACATGCGCGCCGTACGCATGACATTCGCGGATGTTGATGTCGGTGGTGTCTTCCGGAAGGAAAACGAAACATTCCATTCCTGCCCGCGCAGCGTACGCCGAGCACGCCCCCGCAGCGTTGCCTGCGGAGGGAATGCAGACTTTCCGAACTCCCAATTCCTTCGCTTTCGAGATTGCCATCGCGAGGCCGCGCGCTTTGAACGAACCGGTCGGAAGCTGTCCCTCATCTTTCATCCACAGCCGATGCATGCCAAGCTCGCGCCCGATGTTCGTCAACGGAACCAGCGGCGTCATCGATTCACCGAGTGAGACGATATTCTCATCGCGTTTAATCGGCAACACCGCGCGATACCGCCACATACCCGGAGGGAACGACTGCAGGGAATCACGACGGAGATGGGTGCGCGCGGCATTGAGGTCGTACAGCACGAGGAGCGATTTACCGCATGTTCGGCACACGGTTTGGAGCTCATGCGGCGAGTGCCGGTCGCCACACACGCTGCATTCGAGGTGCGTTATGAAACTCACGGAATCTTTGGGCAGGGGTGGTTGTGGCATGAGCATGCGCCGATTCTTTGCACCGCAATGTAGAAGGCGATTCGGGGAGAATCAAGCTTGTGGAAATTGGTGTTGATAATCACTCCCCTTTTCTCTATATTTGGGCGCAATACTTACGGTATCCATCGACCACTCTGCGAGGGGGCTATGGTTAGCAGATTCTCTCTTCTCATCGCCATCGGTTGCTTTCTCGTTGATTCTGTAGTTGCTCTTCCGCGGTTTGCCAGCCGCACAAACTTCTCCTGTAAAAGTTGTCACGTGAATCCCACCGGCGGGGGCATGCGCTCGCCGTTCGGGAATTCGTACGGCCGGGAAGAGCTTCCCATCCCGACGTGGCAGGAACAGTTTGCGCTCGACGAGTTCAACACGAACCTGACGGACTTCCTTTCCTACGGCGCTGACGTTCGCTTCCTGTACTTCTATCAATCGAAAGATGATGGGAGCGCCGACCGCAGTTCCTTCTTCCCCATGCAAGCGGATGTGTATCTCAACCTTCAACTCTCTCGTAAGATCAGTGTTTTCGTCAATCCCGCGTTCGGGCCGTTTCCGCGGTATGAAGTCTTCGGCTTAGCCAAAGTCCTTCCGGCGGGTGGTTACGTGAAGGTCGGGCGCTTCACACCGTCGTACTCGATGCGGCTGGATGATCATACGTCGTACGTGCGAGAGGCGACGCCGTTCCGCAACAACTCGGGCCAGCAAGCGGGCATTGAACTCGGCATCTACCCCGAACCGATCGGCATTGTTGCCGCGATTACCAACGGCGTCTCGGGCGACCGCGCATCGGACGTTTCGAAGGCGCTCTACGGTCGTGTGGATGGACGCGTGAAGATTGGGCCAGCGGGAATCATGCTCGGCGCTTCCGCGTACCGCGACAACACCGCAGGCGGCAGGTTGACGTTGTTGAGCGGCTTCGGCGGCGTGTCGTTCGGCGAGGCCTTCACCGTGCTCGCTGAGGTGCAACACATGAAGGGCACGTCAACATTGATGAGCGTGAGCAGCGACCGCAACCAGCGGAACAGCGCGGGCATCGAGCTCAAACAACTTGCCCTGTTTACGGAACTTAGCTGGGCAATCATGCAGGGTATCGACCTCAAGTTCATGTACGATTTCTTCGACCCCGATGTGGACATCAAGAGCGGCAGGGCTGAGCGGCTTTCTTTTGGGCTGGAGTTTTTTCCCGTCAGTGGCGTTGAGCTCCGCCCGCTCATCCGTTTCACCAATGACACCAAACTGAATACGAACATCACCGACTTCCATCTGATGATGCACTTCTATCTCTAACAAGCTTTAGAAGTGGTACTAGAAAAACAGTGTTTCAACACCTGCTAAGGGGGATTCATGAGGAACCAATCATCCATCATCATCGCAGCGTTTGCAATCGTTTTCCTCTTTGCGAGTCTTTCCTGCTCGGACGAAGGCTCCAGCCCAACGCAACAACCCCCACCG
>JBGFRR010000076.1:0-15962 GCA_041695045.1 Bacteroidota bacterium | reverse complement strand
GGAGGATACGGTCGAGGGATTCGCGCACGAGCTTCGGGTCAACGTCTTCCACCACACGCACCTCGCCGATGCGCGTGGGGAGGGCAAACCGCTTTTTGCCGCTCACCGTTTTTTTGTCGCGACTCATGGCGTCCATCACGGTTTTAGGCTTGAGCGTGCGGAAGCGAGCCTGAATGGGCACACGGCTCACCAACGCCGCGATCCGTTCATGCGTTGCCGAGTCGATGAGTTCGAGCTGCCGGGCGATGAAGCTTTCCGCCACCATGCCGAGCAGAACAGCCTCGCCGTGTTTGAGCGTGCGGTAGTTGCCGGCGGCTTCGAGCGCGTGGCCGACGGTGTGGCCGAAATTCAGAATCATCCGCAGGCCGGTCTCTTTCTCATCGTTCGATGTGACGTGCGCTTTGATTTCACAGCAGCGCGCTTGTACGTGCATGACCGCATCGTGTTCTAATCGGAGCAATCGGTCGATGTTTGTTTCAAGATACTCGAACAATTCCGCATCCCAAATCACTCCATACTTCAGAATCTCCCCAAGTCCGCAGGAGATTTCGCGTGCCGGCAGCGTTCTGAGGCAATCGACATCCGTCCAGACGAACACGGGCTGGTAGAACGCGCCGATCATGTTCTTGCCGAGCGGATGGTTCACGGCAACTTTTCCTCCTACCGAACTATCCACTTGTGAGAGAAGCGTGGTCGGAACCTGCACAAACTGCACGCCGCGATGATACGTGGCCGCAACGAATCCCGCGAGGTCGCCAACCACGCCGCCACCTAGGGCAAGAACTGCCGATGTTCTTCCCACTCCCTTCTTCAACATCTCCGAAAACACACGTTCCGCGCGGCGGAGACTCTTCTGCCGTTCGCCCGGCGGGATGACGACGGAGGCGACGTCGAACTTGAAGTGGTGAAGATGCTTGGCGAAGGGTGTGAGGTACAGTTTCGCAACGTTGGTGTCGGTGATGATGACGATGCGATTGGCAATGCCGTGCTGCCGGCAGGTTGGGGCGAAGGATGCCACCATCCCTGTGCCGACGTAGATGGGATAACTGCGGTCGCCAAGCTCGACCTCGATGCGGTGATGGATCACTGCAACTCCTTCGCCCCGATAAATCGGGGCAGCGTTCGTAAGCGCTGGACGATCTCATCCACCGTCACGCCCACTTTCTTGTTGTCGGTCGTGACGATGAGGTCGGCTCGGTTATAGAATTGTTCGCGTCGGTTGAGCAAATCATCGATCCTCGCAGAAAGCACGTCGGCAGGCAGGGGCTTGCCATGCGCGTCTTTCAACATGGGGCGGTCGTGTTTGTTGCGGACGCGGTACAGGATTCCCTCTTTGGATAATTGCAGGTAAACGAGGATGCCGCTGTGTTGAATCAGGGCAAAATTCTCTTCATTGGCCATGGTGCCGCCGCCGAGAGAAACGACGTGGCGGTCGAGCGCGGCGACGCCAGCGAGCACGTCGCGTTCGAGCGCGCGGAAGCCGGCTTCTCCGACCGTCTCGAACAGCTCGACGATGGGCTTCCCCGCTTTCTCTTCAATCAGCTTGTCGATGTCGAGGTAGTGGTAGCCGAGCGTGTTGGCGAGAATGGGACCGACGGTGCTTTTGCCGCTTCCCATGAAGCCGGTGAGATAGATGAGTTGTGTGCGAGGTCGTTCGAGCACGGGGAAACGCCGGATTGATTTGTCTCTGTCGGTAGGTTTATCGCATTCGGCTCACGCAGAATCAGAACAGCTCCACGACGACGCCGAGCGAGAAGTTCATGCCGTTCGCATTGATTCGAGACTTGAATTCGCTGCGCGTGAAGGTAAAGACCGTCCCGTCGATGACGATGGCATCATCCTCGAAGCGATTCATCACCGTGACTTCCGGGTCGCGGAACCGCAGTGCACCTCTCAGCCACACGCGCGGGACAAGTCGGTACTCGGCCGCGCTTTCGACGTGTATTCCGTACGCCACGGGATTGCCGTCCGGCCGCGCCTCAACTCCTGCGATACTCAGCGTACGATGAGCCACATAGGCACCGAGCCCTCCGCCCATCGTTACACGGAATTGATCCGAGCCGAGCGGAATGTACGCGTACACCCCGAGTTCAATCGGAATGAGCTGGAAGCCCTCCTCCACAGGAAGCCGACGAGGGGGGTGAGAGAAGGCGACGAGTTGATGCTGGGTTTCTGTTTTCGAGATGAAGTCTGCGGAGAGAGCGAGAAAGTAGTTCTGCCGCGGCAAACGGTATTGTACTTCGATGCCGCCGCCGGGGAGACCCTCGATTGCGATATGCTGGTTGCGGGCTTCCAGACTCTGAGCATCGGGGTTGAGGAAGATCTTGGAGGACGTTGTGTAACTTCCGCGCAGGTGGAGCGAGAGAATCCGCTCACTCCCCTGCGCCAGGGAAACTTGGATTGCACAGCAGAGAACGATACCGACGGCCAGCCCTGCACGCACAACAACAGACTCCGTTCAATTAGCGGAAGAATCGATCGCGATTGTCTTCGATGTCGGCTCTCTCTCGCAGCGCCGAGGTCCACTGCGTGAGCACACGGTTGCGTTTCTCCTGAAGCAGTTGCTCGCGGAGTGTCGCGCGCTCGGCGGCAAAGCGAGCTTCATCGAATTCCGACTTCGACGTTACTTTGACGATGTAGTAGCCGCGCTGGCCTTCGAACGGCTTGGAGATTTCCCCGGGCTTCAGTGCCATGGCCGTTCCGATGAACGCCAGATCGCGCCCGATTGCCGTAATGGATTCACCCGGCTTAAAGGGGCCGGTCTTTTGCGCTGTGACTAACGGGATGGTTTCCGCGGCGGTAAGGAGGTCGGCTCCCGGTTGCAGCGATTTGTGGAACGCATCCACCTGCTCGCGCAACTGCTGCATTTTCTTCTGCCGCACGACCATCGAGCGGACAATCCCCTTCACATCATCCAGCGGGCGCACCCCTTCTTTGCGTGCCTCGGCCAGCTTGACGACCACAACGCCGACACGGATTGTATAGGGGTCGCTGATGGCGCCCACCTTCTCGCGGAACGCGAAGTTCATGATCGATTCGTGGAACCCGATCGTCGGAATCGTCCCCCCTTTGTTGAACTCGGGCGTTTCGTGAATCTGAAGCTTGCTGAACTCTGCGGCTTTCTCGAATCCTTCCGACCAGGCAAGATGCGTAAAATCCTCCGCCTGCTTGTAGGCGAGGTCAACGGTTGTGGGACTGGGACGCAGGCGCATTGTCAGGCTTGCGAGCTTGAGCTCACGATTATCCCTCCCCGTAACTTTGATGATGTGCCAACCGAACGGCGAACGCACCGGACCGACCACTTCACCAACACGAGCGCGGAACGCTGCATCCTCGAACGGTTTCACCCATGCACCTCGTCCATTCCATCCCAACTCGCCGCCTTCCTGTCCCGAACCAACATCGTCGCTGTGCTGCCGTGCAAGCTCGGCAAAATCGGCTCCCTCACGAATCTGCCGCAAGAGATCGCGGGCTTTCTGGACTTTGGGGAGACTATCTTCCCCCGCCTCATAGTTGATGAGGATGTGGCTTGCGCGGACGAATTCGGCGGCGCCTTTTCGTTCATCTACGACCTTGATCAAATGGAAACCGTCGACGTCCGCAATCGGGCCCACAATATCCCCTTTTTGGGCTGAAAACACTGCAATTTCCTTGGCCCTGCTCAACTCGCCGTGCTTGAAGAACGCTTCAGTGGGTGGGACTTCGGAGTACGTCTTGGCGAGCTCCATGAAGTCGGTTCCCCCCTTCGCCTGCTCGAGGATACGGTTCATTTCGTGCATCATTTCGAGTGTGTCTTCCCGCGATGGCGTAAGGCTAAAGAGCACATACTTGATCTTCCGTGCCGCCTGCAGTTTGAATTCATCCTGATTGGCGTTGTACTGTCTGCGGACTTCATCGTCGGCGACCTGGATGAGAGAATCGTGCACCAGGTGATTGGGGTCGAACAGGACGTACTCCGCCTCGATGGTGGTGTTCTGGTCGATGAACTGCTGGCGGATTTCGCTTTCGGTCACACGGACGGCGGCGAGCAAGAGACTTTGGAGTTTTTCCTGTTTGCGTTGCTGGCGAAGAGCCTGTTCCACTTGCACCCAGGCGGCGCGATTTTGCGGGTCGGCGATGGCCTGGTCATACGCAGCACGATTGAACTTGCCCAGTGAGTCGGTGAAGTTCTGCACAAGAAAATCCGGCGGGTTAGGGCCGTGAACGAGGTCGATGATTTCTTTATCGGCAACTTCGATCCTGAGCCGCTCAATTTCCTGGTCGATGAGTGTTTGCTGGACGAAGGAATTCCACACCTGGTCGCGCAGAAAGCGTTCGGTATCTTCATCCGGATCTTTGCCGGCCCGGTTGCGGTAGTTTTCGATTTCACGGCGGAGAAATTCGGAGAATTCGCGGTAGGTGAGTTTCTTGCCGTTGACAGCACCGACGACGTCGCCCGTGAATCCGGGGCGCATCTGCGGAAGTTCCATGCCCCAATCGAACACAATATAGATGATGAAGAAGCCGGCAAAGACGGCAAATGCCTTGGCGAGGTTGTTCCGAATCTGCGTTATTAATGCCATGCGAAGCGAAGCTCCTCAGCGTAATAATTGCATCAACGAATGATGGTCAATATACCCGTGAATCGCTTGAAATGCAATGATTTTTTATTGACTTTCGAGGCACATTGGAGTATATTTTGTTTCGCTTTGTTGAAGTACTCTGCTTGTGCGACGCGAAGTTCTCTCGACGGCGCGATACCATCAACCAACAGGCTGTCATGCTTACCCTGGAGATTCGTTTGTGAGAAATCATCTGTCGAAGTATGTTCTTATCCTCATCGCGGTCGTCCTCTCACTGTTTTTTCTCTACCCGACCTATCAAGATTACCAGTACCGCCGGCAGCTTGTGTCTTTGACGGGCGCTGACAGCCTCGCCTTTTTCGAACAGAAGGAAGACGCGATCCTCGAAGCGCGGCTGAAGCGTTTGAAGCTCGGTCTCGACCTGCAGGGCGGCATGCGCGTCGTGCTGGAAGTCGATGTGCTCCAGCTGTTAGAAGACCTTGCCAAGAACAAGGATGAAAATTTCATCGCGATCATGCAGGAGGTTCGCAGCAAGGCGGCAGCGAGCGATGAGTCTGTCATCCCTCTCCTCGCTGACGCGTTTCAGCAGCGGGGAATGCGCCTGAGCCGCTATTACGGCACAATCCGGGACGACGATGACCGCATCCTGAGCCAGCTTCAGGGCGAGACGGAAAAGGCCATCGACCGGGCAATTGAAATTGTCCGAAACCGTGTGGACCAGTACCGCGTATCCGAGCCGAATATTCAAAAGCAGGGCGGCCGGCGGATCATCGTTGAGCTTCCCGGCGTCAAAGACGAAGCGGAAGTCCAGCAGCTCCTCAAAGGAACGGCGATGTTGGAATTCCGCATGCTCAAGGATCCCACCATTGCCTACCGCGTCATGGAATCGATTGATAAATTCCTCGCCGGCAAAGGAGAACCCGACACGCTGACGGCAACGGATGGCACGACACAGGAGCAGCCGAAGGATGCTCTTGCCGAGTTGACCGGTCGTACTCAAGCCGACACTTCGGCGGAAGCGCAATTCGCCAGAGAACATCCGTTTTTCACCCACGTGCGGCCTCACCCGCAGACGGGCGAAGGATTTGTGCAAGAGAAGGATCGTGATCGCGTTCGGCGGATTCTTGAACGCCCGGAGGTGCAACGCTTGTTACCGCACGATTTCGAGTTTTTGTGGTCGGCAAAATCCGTGCAGGGTGGCGATGGACTGCGATATTTCACGCTGTATGCCGTACGGAAACAGCCCGAGCTCACCGGCGGCGTTGTTGTCGATGCGCGGGCGAGTGTGGATCCCGAGGATAATCGCCCCATTGTGAACATGGAGATGAGCTCCGAGGGTGCGCGTGAGTGGGCGCGCATAACCGGGGCAAACGTTGGCAAACGCGTTGCTATTGCAATGGACAATACGGTCTTCTCCGCTCCCGTCGTCCAGCAGAAAATCGTCGGCGGGCGCTCGCGTATTACCGGCATGGATACACCGTCGGAGGCACGGTTGTTGGAAATCGTGCTCCGGGCAGGCGCTCTCCCAGCCCCGGTCGCCATTGTTGAGCAGCGAACGGTTGGTCCATCGTTAGGTGAGGATTCGGTTCAATCCGGTATCTCGGCAACGTTCTATGCGCTCATCTTCACGATGGCCTTTATGGTGCTGTACTATCGTGCTGCCGGATTGATTGCAAACATCGCGTTGCCGTTCAACATCCTGTTTATTCTCGGAGTGCTCTCGGGATTTCAGGCGACACTCACCCTTCCCGGCATTGCCGGTATCATTCTGACCATCGGCATGGCGGTCGATGCCAACGTGCTGATCTACGAGCGGGTGCGTGAGGAGTTTCTGGGAGGAAAAACCGTACGCGCCGCCATCGATGCCGGGTACTCCAAGGCCCTGAGCGCCATCGTCGACTCGAACATCACCACCTTCCTTACCGGCCTTATCCTTTACCAATTCGGCACGGGGCCGATTCAGGGCTTTGCACTGACGCTGATGATCGGCATCGTGGCGAGCATGTTTAGCGCCGTGTTTATTACGCGGGTCATCTTCAACATGCTGACCGATCGAAACCTCACCCCCAGCTTCGGTTAAGAGCCGCGGCGCGTTCCGACATTAGGAGAATGAGATTCCATGCGATTGTTTCGGCAGACAAATATCAACTTTCTTAAAATTCGGCAGCAGGCCTATTGGTTTTCGACAGCACTGATCGTTGCAGGGTTGGTGTCGCTGTTCGTAAAGGGGATCGGGGTTGGGATCGACTTCCGCGGTGGTACCGAGCTGGTATTAGGCTTCGAGCAGCTGGTCGAGATCGGGCAGATCAGGTCGGCACTTGCACAGGTGGGTTTGGCGCAGAGCGAGATCAAGACGTTTGGAAGTCCAGAGAACATCCTCGTGCGGACGACCGAGCAGGGCGAAGGCACAAGTATTGGCGACCGCATCAAGGAGGCCGTACAGAGCAGCATGCCCGAGGCGCGATTCGAAGTCTTGAAAGAGGATAAGATCGGCCCCCGCATCGGGCAGGAGATGCGGCGGGATGCTGTCTACGCCGTTGTGGCCTCGCTCATTGTCATTCTCGGGTACATTGCAATTCGCTTTAAATTTCTTTATGGTGTGGGGGCTGTTGCGGCGCTGTTCCACGACGTGCTGGTAACACTCGGCATCATCTCCATTCTTGATGGGGTGATTCCGGGATTGAACCTCGATATCACACAAGAAGTCATGGCCGCCTTCCTGACAGTCGTCGGTCTGTCGGTAAACGATACGATTGTGGTGTTCGACCGTATACGCGAGAACCTGAAGATCTACCGCAGCCTCACGCTCAAGGAAGTCATGAACAAAAGTTTGAACGACACGCTCAGCCGCACGATCATCACCTTGGGTACCATCCTCATTGTGCTGATCATCCTGCTGCTCTTGGGCGGCGAAGTTACGCGCGGGTTTGCCTTCACCCTCACGGTTGGAATTCTGACGGGAACGTATTCGTCCGTCTACATCGCATCGGCCATCGTTCTGGACTGGAGCGAGCGGAAGAAAAAACAAGCATCGTCCTGATTTCCCCAACACGGGGAATCGTCGCTGTTGCACCCGGTGATCACTCACTCCCTTCACATTCATCGAGGAGCGCTTGTATGAAACTCAAGACCAAAGATGTCAATGATGTGACGATCATCGAGCTGAAGGGGAATGTCATGGGCGGGCCGGACGCCACCGCCTTGAATGACGAGATCCACAAGCTCATCGAGGCGGGGAAGAAGAAGATGGTGATCGACTTAGGAGAAGTGAAGTTCATGAACAGCTCGGGCCTCGGGATGCTCATCGGCAGCCTGACCACCGTGCGCAATGCGGGCGGCGACCTGAAGATTGCGCGAGCCTCCGACAAGATTGAGAGCTTGCTGATTGTGACCAAACTCATTACCGTGTTCGACCACCACGAGACCATCAACGGCGCCGTCGCCGCCTTCAAGTAACGTCCGATCGATTGACCACAGGCGCGGGCCTTTCGCCATCTCAGCCGAAAGACCGTGCAGCGTTCATGCAGCGGTGTCGACCGAGCAACCGCCGCCGTTCGATCCCTCTCCGACCGATGAATTCCCCTTCCCACAACCTCTTCATTACCGTCGCCGGGAACATCGGCGCCGGCAAGTCGTCTCTCACACAGCTCCTCGCCAATCGCTTCAAATGGAAACCCTACTACGAGTCGGTCGACGACAATCCCTATCTGGCCGACTTTTATTCAGACATGAAGCGGTGGTCGTTCCACCTGCAAATCTACTTCCTCGCCAATCGGTTCAAGAACCATAAGGAAATCGTCGAGTCGGGCTTCCCGGTGATTCAGGATCGGTCGATTTATGAGGATGCCGAGATTTTCGCACGGAATCTCTACGAGATGGGGCGCATGGACCAACGCGATTACGACAACTACGTTTCCTTGTTCCATGTGATGATGGAATACCTCAAACCGCCCGACCTGTTGATTTACCTGCAAGCTTCAGTCGACACCTTGATGAAACAGATTGCCCGACGGGGGCGGGAGTTTGAGAAGAGCATTGAGCGGGTGTACTTAGAACAGCTGAACAAGCACTACGATGAATGGATCGCGCGCTACCGCATCGGGCCCGTGCTGACAATTCCGATCGACAACATCGACTTCGTTCACAACGAGGCCGACTTTGTGAACATCGCCAACCTCGTCACGTCGAAGCTACCGCAGATGAGTTTGTTTGAGGAGTAACGTGCGAAAGATTGCACACAAAGTACTAACTGATGTTACGCCGAAGCTTCTTTATAACGATTGATGATATGATTGACCGTAAACGTTGCAGACGAATCCACCGCCGTTTTCTGTGGAGCGAAGGCCTGTCATTCTCGGGAGTACAACTCCCTCGGAACATGGAGAACATTACGAGAGCTGGGTTGTGAGGGAGTTTCACTCCCGAACAACTATGAGTCTGCCTCTACCTGGCGGTTAACAGGTGCAGTAGGCAGGCATGTTTGCGTAACATCAGCGGTCATGAATCCTGGCTTCACCACGCCGGATGAAAAAAGTGCTTAAATATTCCAAATTTTCAAAGATTCACTCTTTTTTCATAGCAGGTACTAATTAATCCTTCGCGCGTCCACTGAGGATTTTGCTGTAGATTTTCTGATTCCTGAGTAAGCTGACAGCAGTCATGATCTGCGGGTCATCCTGGGTCATGGCTTCGATACGAGCATGGTCTCCCTGTATCCTGCCGATGATCTCAGCTTTCAATGCAACCTGAATCTCTGTTCTGTGTCGCACGAGCGCCTGTTTCTTTTCAGCCTCCATCAACGCCTCAAGACGCTTTAACTCCTGGAAAAACTCCTTCCCGTATTTTGCTTCCTGTGCCGCCAGCTTGACTTCCTCCAACCTCAACTGAGGCTGATCACGAAACTCGAATCCCTTCTCGGCAAGGAAACGCTCAAACTCGGCCAGAAGCGCGTCGTTGACCTCGAATCCCTCCGGCAGCGTTTTGTTCCGCGCCGCATAGTGATTCGCGAACTTGAAGATCATCGCTCGGCGCAGGAGGGCTTCATGGTAGCGGCTTCGTTCCGGTTCCGCTACCGTCGAGTCGGGAAGAATCCCGCCGTTGTCATAGACCTTCCGGTTGTGCGCGGTGCTGAACTCCTTCCGCAAGCTATCCGGCACGACTCCCGTGCCCTGCTTGGTCCCGCTTTTTCCCGCTGTACGGGATCCCGAAAAGCGGGACGGGACTCCGGAGAGCGGAGCGAGATCGCGGCTTGAGTAGTCAATCTCCTGAATGCTGCGCCCGCTTGGCGTGTAGTAACGAGCCGTGGTGATCTTCAGCGACGCCGACTCCGACAGGCGCGAGATGGTCTGCACAAGCCCTTTGCCGAACGTTCGAGTACCGACAACGATACCGCGGTCGAGGTCCTGAATCGCACCCGCCACAATCTCACTTGCGCTTGCGCTGGAACGATTGACGAGCACGGCTAACGGCATGTCGCCGGCGAGAGGCTTTTCGGCGGAGAAGTACTTGCGCTCCGATTCACGCTTGCGTCCGCGCGTGGAAACGATGAGGCTGCTTTCGGGCACAAACTTCGATGCGACGTCAACGGCAACATCCAGAAGCCCGCCGGGGTTGTCGCGAAGATCAAGCACCAGTCCTTGGAGTGTTCCTTTCGCTCTCAGATCCCTGATCGCCATGCGGATATCCTCCCCCGCTGTGCGCGAGAACCGCTCTAACTTAATGTAGCCAATGCCATCGGGAAGATAGCCGGTGTAGGTGATGTTGCGGACGGGGATTTCCTCACGTACCAGTGTGAACTCTAACGGCTCCGGTTCGCCATCCCGCTCGATCTTCATGTGCAACATCGTGCCCGGCGTGCCGCGGACAAGCGTCCGCACCTGATCCATCGACTCAGCCGATACCGGTACTCCATCCACCTCGAGAATCCGGTCGCCAATCGAAAGCCCTTGCTTCGCCGCCGAGAATCCTTCGAGCGTGTTCACAATCGTAATCCTTCCATCCCGCACGCCAATCGTAATGCCGACGCCGCCGTATTTGCCGCTCGTGACGAGGTCGAGCTCATCGCTTTCTTTCTCCCCAAGATACACCGTGTACGGGTCGAGTGTTTTGAGCATGCCGTCGATACCGGCGCGCATGAAGCGTTCTGGATCCACGTCGTCAACATAATTGACCGTGATTTCTTTATACACCTTTCCGAAGAGGTCGATGCCGCGGTGAATTTTCAAGAGGAGTTCTGAGTCGCTCAGCCCAACCAGACCAAGCGAAACGGTCGCAGCCGTCACCACGACCACGAGAAGCCATCGTCCGCCAAAAGCGGATGCCATCCTGTTTCCGTTCTTCATAGTATCATCCCTTTACGTTACGATTTGACGTGTATGCGCTCTTCCACCGCATGCCAGATTTCACCGGCAAGCGTTTCGACCGGAAGCATGCCGTCCAGGCGGACCATACGCTGCAGTCGGCCGGCAAGGTCAAGATAGCCGCGGCGCACGCGTTCATAGAACTCCACGCCGTTCGATTCCATCCGGTCGCGCACGCCTTTCTTCTCACGGATGCGCTTTTCCACTTCCTCGACGGGAATGTCGAGAAAGAACGTGAGGTCGGGCTCCCGGCCGCTGGTTGCAAGCGTGTTGATGCGCTCAACGGCGTCGAGCGCGATGCCGCGCCCCCATCCTTGATAGGCGGTGGACGAGTCGTAGAACCGGTCGCACACAACGATCGTTCCCACTGCGAGTGCCGGCGCGATGACTTCCTGCACGAGTTGCGTGCGAGATGCTGAAAAGAGGAGAAACTCGGCTTCGGGCGTGATGTGGGCGGTGTCGCGCTCGAGGAGAATGGAGCGAATTCGTTCGCCGACCTGCGTTCCGCCGGGCTCGCGCAGCACAAGGACTGCCTTTCCTTCACCCGTGAGACGGTCGGCAAGGAGTTTCACTTGCGTGGACTTGCCGGAGAAATCGAGACCTTCGAAAGTGATCAGCATACGTAATGAGTCGTTGTCGGCAAAGTACCGAAATTCGTACACTGATGCAAACGGAGAAGCATGCACGGAAATGAGAACACCAGACGTCATGAGCCTCGTTCACTCAGCGGCGTCCAATCTCGCCAGTTGCGGCTGTAGGTACTTTTGCGTACTTTGGCGTCAATGTGATTGTTTCCGATGAGGTCGTTGCGCGTGCAGCGCGCTCAGAATGCCGCCATCCAAGAAGAAACATACCCCTCCCACCGATACGTCCCTCCCTTCTCCTGCAACTCCAGCCGACACGAAGCGCACCGAATCCCGGGTTGAAGACGCCGAGCTGATCCGCGCCGCCCTGAACGGCAACCAGAAGGCCTTCAAAAAACTTCAAGCGAAATACTACGACTCCATTTATTATCTCGTGTATCGCATCGTCCGCGAAAAAGAAGAGGTTGAAGACCTTACGCAGGAAGCGTTCATTAAAGCTTTTACCTCTCTCTCCAGCTTCAACGATGAGTTTGCGTTTTCCACCTGGCTGTTCAAGATTGCGACCAACAACGCCATCGACCATCTCCGTCGGAAGAAGCTCCAGACCTTCTCGATCAACAAACCGATTGCGTCGAAGGACAGCGAGTACACGTTCGAAGTGCCCGACTCGACGTACGAGCCCGACAGGGAGATGATCGACGTACAGAAAAAGCGGATGCTCCAGGAAGCGATCGAATCACTCCCGCCGAAGTACCGCCGGGTGATTCACCTCCGACATGTCGAGGAAAAAGACTACCGCGAGATTGCCCGGATCTTGAACCTGCCGCTCGGAACGGTCAAGGCGCATATTTTTCGCGCTCGTGAAATTCTGTATAAGACACTGCGGGACAAGCTGAGGAATTATTAGCCCGGTTCCGTAACTCTCGTTCCGTTCCTGCGTATGAACCAAGAGCCTTTGCCACACTCAGAACGGTGCATGCAGAGGCATGCAACAGTGAAACGACGCCTCACATACGCGATCGTCGTCGGAATGGCCGCCGTCGCCGTAGCCGCGGGTGCGCTCCTTTCGGTACGCTCATCGGATATCCCACGCACGCAGGAAAAGGAACTGCGCGTGCGGGTGGAGGCGGCATTCGGAACCGTGCGCATCGGTAAGGGCGACCCCGACAAGATCCTCCGCGCAAACTTCACTCAGGAGGAATCGGAACGGCGAGGACCGGATATCTCCTACACCGTCGCCAACAATCGAGGCGATCTTCGGATTGAAGGTCAGGATGCGCGGTTCTGGCGCAGCTCAAAGTCCCGCGACCGGGTGGAACGCCGGTGGAATTTAGAGTTTACCGATGCTATTCCTATCGACATGGGAATCGAGTTCGGCGCGGGAGAAGGTGAAATCGATCTTACAGGTTTGAAGATTTCCAGGCTCAACGTTTCTACCGGTGCAAGCTCGGTCCATCTCGTCTGCAATACGCCGAATGAAGTTGTCGCCGAGCGCGTCGAGATCGAATCCGGCGTCAGCAAGTTTGATGCGCGGGGATTGGGAAATCTGAACTTTCGCAGGATGAAATTCAGCGGCGGCGTCGGAGCGTATCGACTGGACTTTGGGGAGCGGCTGTTACGCGACGGGACGGTGAATGTAGAGGTAGGGCTTGGCGCCGTGACGATTATCCTTCCCAAAACGGCCGGCGCCCGTGTACAGTTTGACCATCACATCTTTTCGAGTTTTAAGGCTGACGATTGCCTGCGCCGCGTCTCCAAGGGCGTCTATGAAACAGAGAATTACCGCACGGCTGTGACGACGTTAGAGATCGAAGTCTCCTCAGGCCTTGGCAGCGTTCGGATTCGGCACCGGTAAGAAAACGGTTTGTGATGTGAGGTTAGAGGTTGGAGTTTATAGCAATGGTTGACGTCTTTGGCGCGTCGGTTCCCATGTGTGATCCTATCCTCCCTATGCTTCGGGGACAGTACTGGGACTGATGTGAAGCCGGGTAATCATGGCAAAAATGATGGGCACGATGAACACTGTAAGAAGTGTTGAGGAGATCAATCCACCAATCGTTCCGAGCGATAGCGAATACCAGACGCTCGTCCTTTCGCCTAATATCAACAGTGGCAAAAGCCCTCCGATGGTCGTCAGAGTTGTCATAAAGATCGGCCGGAGACGTACTGAAGCAGCGTGAATCATTGTTTCGAGACTGTTATGCTCCTTCATCTGTTTGGCCATATAATCCACCAGTACGATAGAATTCGTCGTAACGATGCCGATCAATAATATGACAGATGCATATCCACCCCTTCCAAACGGCGTGTCAGTTAAATAAAACGCGAGAAACAATCCCACAAGCGAGAATGGGACCGAAAGAATAATGACAAAAGGTTTAAGAAACGATTCGTACAAGGATGCCGTAACCATGAATACAATGACAAACGCAAAGAGTGCAATCAAGAGCAGCGAGACTTGCTCTGTTTCCGTGAGCCAGAAAAAGCCGAGCGACCGGTCAAAGAGATACCCGCTGGGGAGCGGCATCGCTTTGATGGTCTCATCCACAAACTTATCTCCAAACCTGTAAGGGCCTTTATACTCAAACGAAATCATCCTTAGATATTGTTGATTCTCCCGTGTAATTTTGCTTGGAACCCGGCGTTCCTCAAACCGGATCAGCTCGCTTAAACGCACTTGTTCGCCCCTTCCATTCGCCACGATCGCTTTTCCAAGATCATCCACAGAAAAATCTTTGTAACCGACAAACTTGACAGTGTACGGCACGCGCTCGCCCTGAAGAGTAAGCTGATGTTGTTCCAACGTTCCTCTGGTATAGGTGCGAATGGCGCGGACGACATCTACGACTGTCAGGCCGTGCCGAGCTATCGCTTCTCGATTCACCGCTATCACAAGCTCGTACATCTTGTTCCAACGGCCAAAAGAACGATCAATATCGACCTCGGCAATGCGCGGATTTCGCTCTATGCGTTCGCGGAACTGCTCAGCAATCTCCCTTACTCTGTTATAATTGTAGCCCAATACCCTTATGTAGAAGCTCGGAGCGGATTCTCCGCCGCTGTAAAACCCCGGCCCAAAACCGGAGACCGAGATTGTTGCTCCCCCCGTCTGCGCAGCAAACACGACGAGGCGATTTTTCAACTCAAACGGGAAGGCCGTATGTGCGGCTTCTTCCGAGATATCGATGCGTACGACTGCATAATCTGGCTGAACTCTTGTCGTAACTTTCCCCACTCCCGTGCTCTGTTGTAAAACCTCTCGCTCAACGTCAAGGGCAATTTGGTTGTACCGTTCGATTTCTGTGCCTTGAGGAAAACCAACGCCGACGATGAGATAAGTTTGCTCGCCAAAGCCCCACACTTCTCCCTTGGACACCTTTGTGAAGAGGTGAGAGGTGCCTCCGGCAATGTAATCGACATAGGGCTTCACGTCTTTATAGTTGTCGCTGCCGAACGTATTGTTATAGAGACTCGCAAGAGCGCTTTCCGACTCAATGCGCTCAGGAAGCAACCAAACAGGAAGACCGAACAGCCAAACGATAAGGACTATAACGAGTTTTTTATGTCGCAGCGCAACTCGCAACACTGATTGATAGATTGCGACGAATGTTGAACCCAACACTTCTAACAGAGAAAACTTAATGGAGACAAGTGTACTATGCGCAGATGCAACGGGTATAAGTGTAAAGGAAACAAGAAGGGACATTAACAGCGATACGCTCACGGCGATGCCAAAATCCAGAAAGTATGGTTTCAGATCATGCGGCAAGAAATTCAAAGGAAGCAGCGCGCCAACTGTCGTAAGCGTTGAGGCGACAACAGGCAGGGCAATCTCCGAAACCGACTTGCTGATGGAAGTATTCCGATCCGTCGGTTCACCTGAAAGATGACGATTGATATTCTCAAGGACTACAATCGAGTCATCCACCAGTCGTCCAAATCCGAGGACCAGTCCTGCCAAAGTTAGAAGGTGTAAGCCAATTCCAAAAAGCCAGAAGAGCAAGAATGTGCCGGCAAGAGAAAAGAGAATGGAGGAAAGAATAAGCAGCGGTGCTTTGAGATTGCGAAGGAAAAGCAGGAGAACGAGAAAAATGCAGACAACGGAAACGATGATCTCTTGATAGAGTTTGCCAAGCTCTTTTCGCATCTGCTGACTTTTATCCGATTCCTTGGTAAGGGAGAACCCGGAGGGAAAGGTGCTTTGCAGCTCTTCTAACCTTGCAAAGACCGCATCGGCCAATGCGAGCGTATTAGTGTTAGGCTCTTTGTCAATGACGACTGTGACGGTCGGCTTTCCGTTGATGCGGTAGAAGCTCCGGGGCTCTGAAAGCCCGTCCCCTACGGTGCCAAGATCGCTCAATCGCACTGGCGTACCTGCTGTTGTCTGAGCGACAATGACGTTGTCAAGTTCCCGGACGGCAAACGAGTTGTTTCTCACAGCCACGAGAGTACGCTGT
>JBGFRR010000019.1:0-2837 GCA_041695045.1 Bacteroidota bacterium | reverse complement strand
TGCGACGTGTAGAAAACGCCCAACGGCTGACCGTTGATGGCATACACCTGACCGAATCCGCCAGCAATGGCCACCAACCCACCCTCAATGCCCTCAACTTTGTTCTTGTTGGTGCTGTAGGTGAGAACGCTGCTCCAGCGGATGTCGGTGGATTGGAATGGCACTGCACGCACGAGGAGTTCCCATCCCTTGTTCGTCATCTCTCCAACATTTTGGAGTTGATTGATGAATGCCGTCGAAGGTCCGAGCGTTCGATTCAGCAGAAGATCACGGGTGAATTTGTCGTAGACGGTAAACTCCACCCCAACACGGTCGCCAAGAAGACCGACATCGACACCCACTTCGATCTCGCGTTGGCGTTCCGGTCGAATATCCGGTGTACCCCGTCGCGTGCTGGTGATAAGTCCGCCTTTCCCGTCATATGACACAGGAGAGTACGTCGTGTAGCGGTCAAACGGGCCAACGGCTGTCAGTCCGCCGGATTCACCCCACGATCCGCGCAACTTGAGTCCGGAAATGTACGAGGAGACACCGTATTCTTTCCAGAAGTGTTCCTCGGAAACGAGGTACGAAAGACTTGCTTTGGGATAGAATTGCCAGCGGTGCTCTTCAGAGAACACGGAAGAAGCGTCAAACCGTCCGGCAACAGTGAGAAAGAGACGATCGTACAGGCCAAACGTCTGCTGCGCGAACAAACCGTAGATGGCTACCTCACTGCGGAATTCTCCGATCACTTGCGTCGCCCCTGCCGTCGTCACCTGTGTGACAGGGATGAGCAGTGTCGAGTGGGCCGTAAGCGTCATGCTTTTTTCGTACTGCAACGTGCCGCCGACGACAGTGGTTGAGTGGATGTTCTCTGCTGGAGAGAACATGTAGCGCGCGGTGATGTCGTTGTTGACTTGTAGAACATCCCTGTCGCCTCTGCGCGAGAGACCTTGAGGATACAGCGCGGCCGTTGTACCGGGCGGGATGTAGGCTGTCCCAATTTGATTGTGCGTATCGAGACCAAGGATGTACTCGACGGACAGCGCATCCAGCGGGGTTAGCGTCAGCTTCATGTCTCCTACAAAGCGGTTGACCTGCTGCTGGAAATCGAACCGGTCGATGGCCTCGACGGGGTTCGTTCGGTTGATGACAGAGATGGAGGGATGGACGCCATTCACAGGTCGCGGGTCAATACTGTTGTTGGCGAAGATCAAGCCAGTCAACGCCCCGTACGGCTCTTCGATGCCGCCGTTGGGAATCTCTTTGCTGGTGCTGCGGGAGTAGGTTCCGCCAACGCTGACAAATATCCACGGTGTGAGCGATTGTTCAAGCCGCCCACGTGCCGTAATACGCTCGAACGATGACCCTTTGATGATCCCTTCGTTCAACATGTGCGAGCCGGAAAGAAAATATTTTGTGCCTCCAGAGCCGGCCGTTAACGAAAGGTAATTCTCCGTGCCGTACGCGCGGCGAAACACAAAGTCCTGGTAATCATAGCGCGTCACCGGAACCTTCGTCGGGTCGTCGAACCACTTGTCGAAGGGGTACTCGTTAACCTCTATCTTCTTCCGCGGCTCATCCATCGAAAAGCGGGTGGAAAATGTGACCTGCGGCTCTCCCAAGCGGCCTTTCCGCGTGAAGATCTGCACGACACCGTTGTTGGCGCGTGACCCGTAGATGGCCGCGGCCGCTGCTCCTTTGATGACCTCGATAGATTCGATGTCGTACGGGTTCAAATCGACCAATCTGTTCTGCCGGTAGCCGCCGAGGTCGATCAGTTGTGGCGAGTCGTTGTTCACAATCACGCCGTCAACGATGTAGAGCGGGTCGGCGCTGCCGAGCACGGTATTCACGCCGCGCAACCGCACGCTGACGCCGCCCGCAGGGTTGCCGGAATTTTGTTGAACCAGCGCCCCAGCAATTTTTCCAGACAACGCTCGGTCAATTGCCGGCGAAGCACTCAACTCAAGCTCCCGGCCACCGAGCGTGGAGATTGCATTGCCAAGCTGACGTTTTTCCACTGCCACCGACGAGCCGGTTACAATAATTTCGTCCATCCGCAGCGCGTCGATGGCGAGGCGAAAGTTCACTTCTGCAATGCCTGAGCGCTGCGTTACCGTTTCCCGCCCGCTGCGGTATCCCAAAAACCGCGCTTCGACCGTGATTTCATCAGGAACGGTCGGAAGGAAAATTCTGTACCTCCCTTGTGCGTCGGTCGCTGCACCGAACAGCGTTCCCCGGACAATCACATTAGCCCATGGCAACGGATCGCCCCGTTCGTCTATTACTCTTCCTTCAATGGTGAGCTGGGCGAACGTTTCCACTGAGGCTGCCAAGAAGACCACAAATCCCAGAACAAAGCGTTTTGAGTATTTCATTGGTGCCCTCCTGCTTTCTTACATGAAGAGGTGATATCGTTTAGGTGTGAATGAACCGTGTGGATGGAAGCTTCACAAAGCCTGAGCGAATTTAGGGGTTCGACTTACCAAAGTCAAACACGCATTGAAGGTCACCGGCGGTAACATTGCCGAAGCCGGATCGAAATTATTGAAGATGGGCCGGGCGAGGTTCTACCGGTTGCTGAAGATTCACCGCGCTAAGACCATTTTCTGAATTGTGACTTTCCCAGCTGACTCCAACCTGTAAAAATAAATTCCACTTAGCAGAGCACTGGCATCAAACTGAACTCGATGTGTTCCCGCTGACCGCTGTTCGTTGAGAAGCAAGGCAACCTCGCGGCCAAGAAGGTCAAACACTCTCAACGAAACATTTCCCGGTTCAGGCAGTGTAAACTGGATAACGGTGGAGGGATTGAAGGGATTCGGGTAATTCTGGCTGAGGTGGAATTGATC
>JBGFRR010000071.1:0-16183 GCA_041695045.1 Bacteroidota bacterium | reverse complement strand
GCGCAATCTGCCCGCCGGGGGTGTCGGTGGCGATGTCGAGGTTCTCGCCGCCCCAGGAACTTTGCACCACGGAGTACGGATAGCCGGCGGATTCCGTCGTGTGCAGGATGATCGCTCCCACAGCCCCTTTTTTCGCGGCAATCTCATACTTGTACGTCCAGCGGCCGTAGTAGGTTCTTGCCTTCCCGCCGAAGAACGCCGGGTCGTCCGATGGCGGGTCGTCATTGAGCATCAACAGCACTTTACCGGCGACGTCAACGTCTTTGTAATCGTCCCAATTCTGTTCCGGCGCCACGATGCCGTATCCTACAAACACAAGGTCGGCATTGCGGACTGATACCACCGCCTGCTGCAGACCGGAGAAGGCAACGAATTCATCGCCGAAGCGGAGCCGGAGCGTTCGTCCACCCTTTGAGACCTCAAGCACGGCGCCGGGGTCAACGCGCGTTCCGACGATGGAGACGCGTTGGAGGTATGTTCCGTGTTCTCCTGCGGGCTCGAGTCCGATTGCGCGATACTGTTCTACAATGTAGGCCGTGGTGAGTTCGTCGCCGCGGGTTGCAGGGCCGCGGCCTTCCATGGAGTCGGCAGCCAACACGGCGACATGATTGCGGAGACGCTCGGCAGTAATCTCCTGAAGTGCGCGATCAATCGGGTCGGGCTGGCACGAGAGGAAAATGAGGGAGAGAGAAAGGCCGAGCAGAGAAAACAATGTTCGGGTCATGATAATATCCTTTCGATTATGAACCATCGTTCCTTCCTTGCGAAAGGCTATAGAGGGAGACCCTTCGCACGGTTATCGCTTACACAAGACGAGAGCGAAATTAGGAAACCATTCTTCGGGATGCAACGATTTCTTGAATCTGGTGCCATGCCTTCCTATATTGCCGGTCGCATTCCCTTACCAGTTCCATCACAGCGGCTCGCCATGGCGAAGAGTATTACCCAATATGTGTGTCAGTCGTGCGGTTACGTCTCCCCGCGCTGGGTAGGAAAGTGTCCGAATTGTTCGGAGTGGAACACGTTTGTTGAGGAACTCAACAAGCCTGCACGTCTTTCCCGCAAGCCCGCGTCGGTTTCGTCCCGCATCGAGCCGGTGCCGATGTCGAGTGTCGAAAAGGAAGACACGCCGCGCATCTCGACGGCGTTAGCGGAATTCGACCGCGTGTTGGGCGGGGGAATTGTGCCCGGCTCGCTGATGCTCCTCGGTGGCGACCCCGGCATCGGCAAATCCACGCTGATGATGCAGCTTGCCCTGCAGCAGCGCTCGTCGGTGGTGTTGTATGTGACCGGCGAAGAATCCGTAGGACAGATGAAGATGCGCGCCGACCGCCTGCGCGCAGCAACGGCCGACCATATCCTGCTCTTAGCGGAAACAAATCTCGACCTGATTCTCGATATCATCGAGCGCGGCAGTCCGGATCTGGTGATTGTGGATTCGATTCAAACGATGTATCGTCCGGGCTTGGAGAGCGCACCGGGAAGCGTGAGCCAGGTGCGCGAATCGAGCGCGCTTCTGCTCCGGCTGGCGAAGACGCGAAACATTCCGGTCTTCCTCATCGGCCACGTAACGAAGGAAGGTGTCATCGCCGGACCGCGCGTCATCGAGCATATGGTGGACACGGTGCTGCAATTCGAAGGAGAGGCGCATTACGCCTACCGCATCCTGCGTGCTCTCAAGAACCGCTTCGGCTCGACAAACGAAATCGGCATCTTCGAGATGCACGATACGGGACTGCGTGAAGTGCTGAATCCCTCCGAAGCATTTCTCTCCGAGCGACGCTACGGCACTTCTGGCTCGGTGGTCGTGTCGAGCATCGAAGGCACACGACCGATTCTTGTGGAAGTGCAGGCGCTCATCACCCCGACGAGCTACGGCGTGCCTCAGCGCAACACCACGGGGTTCGACTACCGCCGGCTTTCGCTGCTGCTCGCCGTACTTGAAAAGCGCGTCGGTATGCATCTCGGCCAGTACGACGTGTTCGTCAACATCGCCGGCGGCGTGAAGATCGATGAGCCGGCAGTCGACCTCGGCATTGCCGTCTCGATTGCGTCAAGCCTGCGTGATGTGCCAGTGGATTCATCGTCGGTCGCGGTCGGCGAGATTGGATTGGGAGGAGAGATTCGGACGGTCGGGCAGATCGAGAAGCGGGTGCAGGAAGCAGCGAAGTTGGGCTTCAAGCGAATCGTGATTCCCCAGAACAACCTTAAAGGCTTGAAAGCCAACGGCGACATCGAGCTGGTGGGCGTGGATCGCATCGAGCGGGCGTTAGAGGAGCTGTTGGGGTAAGGGTGTTCTTCTCCGCGATGAAAATATGTACCTGCTCGGCATCTGAACGTCAGGTCGCTCTGAAGGTTTACCACAGATTGAAAGGACATGGATGTTGACCGCTCCCGACAGCAATGGGACACGGAAAAAGCAGGAACAAAGAGGATTTGAGACTCCTCATCGTTGTTTACCTCGCTCCCACGGTCTCCGTGGGAGCGAAAGGCCTGACGCTCCGCGTCCGAGACTTTGAGTCTGTATGTACCGTCTCACGGAGAGGCATAGGCGTTGAGTCGGCGGTTCAATATTTCACTGAGCAGGATTTTATCAAACCTCCGGTTTGATCTATCTTTCGAATGAACCGGCAGGTTCATTGGCAGTTACATCCTTTGATTTGCGCTCGGATGAATGGCTGATCCGTTATGATCTGTGTTCATCCGTGTCCTATGTTCATCTGGGGTGGTGAATCCCAGATTGATGACCCCGTTTCGAAAGGACTCCTCATGCAATGGCTCGGCTATACAGGCCTCATCGCTCTTGTGGTCTCATGGATTCCTCAATCCATCGAAACCGTAAAGCTCGGTCGATGTACAATCAATCTTGGCTTTCTTGTCCTGGTATTGATCGGCAACATCAGTCTCGCACTGTACGCGTGGAGTATTGCCGATACAGTGTTCGGCCTGCTTAATTCTATATCCACCATCGGCGTTGTGCTGAACATGTATTACAAACTCTTCCCTCGTATCGTTCAATGAAACAACTTGTCCTCGCCACGTGGAACCGGCACAAGGTCGAAGAGTTGAAGCAGCTGCTTGCCGACCTCAACCTCGGCATCCTTACCCTCGACAAGTTCCAAAATGTTCCTCCGCTTGTTGAAGACGGCGTGACGTTCCAAGAGAACGCGCTCAAGAAAGCGCGGACGGTGTTTCAGCACACCGGTGTGCCGACGCTCGCCGACGACTCCGGGCTTGAAGTGTTCTATCTCAACTTGCAGCCCGGCGTTCGCTCTGCACGCTATGCTGGAGAGAACGCAACCGACGTGCAGAATAACGAGAAGCTGTTAGCGGAGATGCGCGGCGTTGCACCGCGACGCCGACGCGCCCGTTTTCGTGCCGTGTTAGCGCTCGTTGGACCCGGCTACGAGGAATTGACCGAAGGAATCTGTCTTGGCCGACTTGCCGAATCGCCGCGCGGAACAAACGGCTTCGGCTACGACCCGATGTTCATTCCCTACGGCTACACTCGCACCTGTGCCGAGCTAACGCAAGAAGAGAAGAATGCCATCAGCCATCGTGCTCGCGCGGTCGAAGCGATGAAGCCTATTCTGCAAAAGAGACCTTGAAAATACCACTATCTACTCAACGATCAACCTCACAAGGTGTCTGCGAGGGAGCCCTCGCGAGACTGATCGCGAGAACAAACTCTGTCCTGGATTCCCGATGAAAACGTTCGGGAATGACAATTCTTCCTACGTAGGTACAAAAAGCTGAAATCTGTGAATCCCTGCCTGCGGTCCCGTGTTTCGGGATCCCGTACAGGGACAGGCAGGTGTGGTTGCCTCTATCCCATAATCATCCCGTGCTCTCAATAGGAGATCCGATGATGAAGACCCTACTTCTAACACTCTTCCTCACCGTCCGCCTTTCCGCACAAGTCTCGCTCGAGTACTACCTGCCGAACAACATCTCGTACGACCCTTCCATCCCAACACCCGAATCGTTCTTCGGCTTTCAGGTCGGTGAGTGGCATCTCACGCCGGAGCAGATTCACGCCTACATGCAAGCGCTCGACCGCGCATCCGACCGTATCACCATGGCGCCGATGGGAACATCGTATGAACAGCGGCAAATCTGGCTCCTCACGATCACTGCACCGGAGAATCACAGGACCATTGACGCTCTTCGCCGTCAGCATCTTGCGCTGAGCGATCCTGCGCGAGCCGCGACGGTCAACGTCGATGCGATGCCCGTTGTTGTGTGGATGGGGTACAGCGTGCACGGAAACGAACCGAGCGGAAGCAACGCGTCGCCGCTCGTGGCGTACTATCTTGCCGCCGCGCAAGGACCGGAGGTCGAGGCCATGCTGCGCGAAACGATCGTTCTTCTCAACCCCTCAATCAACCCCGACGGCCTGAACCGCTTTGCGACCTGGGTGAACATGCACAAGGGAAAGCAGCCTGTCGCCGACCCTAACAGCCGCGAGCATAACGAGGTATGGCCGGGCGGGCGCTTCAATCACTACTGGTTCGACCCGAACCGCGATTGGATGCCGCTGCAGCATCCCGAAAGCCGCGCACGCCTCGAAGCATATTATCACTGGATGCCGAACGTCCTCACCGACCATCACGAAATGGGTACGAACACGACGTTCTTCTTCCAGCCCGGGGTGCCATCGCGCAGGAACCCACTGACGCCGAAGCGCGTCGGCGAGCTGACCGCCGCCATAAGCAAGTATCATGCAGAAGCGTTGGATCGCATCGGCGCGCTCTATTATAGTCGGGAGGGATTCGACGACTTCTACGTCGGCAAGGGGTCGACCTATCCCGACATCACCGGCTGCGTCGGTATCTTGTTCGAGCAGGCAAGCTCGCGGGGACATGTGCAGGAAAGCATTCACGGCGACCTGACATTCCCGTTCACGATCCGCAATCAGTTTACAACGTCGCTCTCCACCTTACGTGCGGCACATGCTATGCGGAAGGATCTACTCGGCCATCAGCGGGAGTTTTTCACCTCCGCGCTGCGTGAGGCGGAGCGGACGCCCGTGAAAGCGTACGTGTTCGGGTCGGCCGGCGATGGCGGACGCACATATCATTTGCTCGACGTTCTCCGCCGACATCAAATCGAGGTGTATGAACTCGCCAAACAGGTCCGCGTAGACGGGAAGACATTTGAACCCGGCAGCGCGTACATCGTTCCGACGTCCCAGCGGCAGTACCGCTTGCTCACCTCGCTGTTCGAGCGGCGCACACAGTTTGACGACAGTCTCTTCTATGACATCTCCACGTGGACGCTCCCGTACGCATTCAACCTTCCCTTCGCCGAATTGCGCTTGTTTTCCCGCGACCTTTTGGGAAAAGCAATTGATGTTCCCGCACGCCCGGCTGTGAGCGCACCGTCATTGAGCGAAGCATACGCGGTTGCGTTCGAGTGGCGTGAATATTACGCTCCCCGCGCACTGTATCGACTGCAAAAGGCGGGTATTCGAGCGAAGGTTGCAACGATGCGATTCGAATCGGTAACGAGCAACGGGAAGCGGTGGTTCGACTACGGGACGATCCTCGTGCCGTTGGGGCTCCAGCCGGAGAAGACCGACACGCTTGCGCGGGTTCTTGAGGTGATTGCACGCGAGGATGGCGTCCCCCTGCACGTACTTACGACAGGATTGAGCATAAGTGGAATCGATCTTGGCAGCGCAAATTTCGCCGCGCTCGAACTTCCAAAGGTTGCTCTTGTTGCAGGTCCGGGCGTTTCGGCCACACAAGTCGGAGAAGCATGGCACTTGCTCGACCAGCGCTTCAGAATGGAGGTGAGCTTGATTGAGCCGTCGATCTTGAGCCGCGACCTCAGCCGCTATAACGTCATCGTGATGGCAGGGGGCTCGTACAGCAGTGTTGACAACGACGGGAAAGAATCGCTGAAGCGCTGGGTCGAAAACGGAGGGACGCTCATCGCGATGGAGAGCGCGACGGAATGGGTTGTCAACAATAAGCTTGCGACGGCCACGTTCCGGCGGGATACGGTCAACCGTCGAGATACCGTCGTTGCGATGCGCCCCTACGAGCATGAGGAACGCTACCGCCGTGCGCTCGACATTGCGGGGTCGATCTTCTTCACAACGCATGACAGAACGCACCCCCTGCTCTTCGGTTACGATGAGACTCCACCGACCGTCTTCAAAACCAACACGCTCTTCATGGATCCGTCAAACGTTCCCTACGCCTCCCCGCTGCGTTATACGGAGAAGCCGTTGGCGAGCGGGTACTTCCACCGCACGCACGAGAAGCGCATCAACGGCGCGGCGGTGGCCAACGTCAGCGCGCTCCGCTCCGGCCGCGTGATTCTGGTGACGGACAACCTGAATTTCCGCGCCTTCTGGTTTGGGACAAACAAGCTGTTCCTGAATGCGCTGTTCTTCGGACCGACGATACGGACATCGAGCGCACGGTAGGAACTTCGCCTTCGCGGCTGCTTCCGATAAGCCCCGACTTCCACGCCGGGGCTTTTTTGTTGAATCTTTTCTGGGTGTCCGTACTGTTGGAGCAACATCCCGATTCCTTCGTTACTCCCTATCACCATAATGGCTTTGATGAATGCACACCAACATTTTCCGTAACAAAGAAAGGCCTTGCCCACAACGCTGACCCGAGCAAGGCCTCATCTCAATGAAAGGAATTACGCTGAGGCTACTTTGATACAATCATCCTTATTGTTCGCGAGAGACTGTTGCCGCTGATACCAATCGCGCTGAATCGGCAGAAATAAACGCCACTCGTTACCGCTTCTCCCTTCGTGTTTATACTGTTCCAGCGAACAGTTCTGTAACCGGCGGGAAGTATCCCATCTTCCAAGACCGCGATTTCACGTCCTAGAACATCATGTACTGAGAGCTTCACTGTGGAAACTTCAGGCAGTGCGAAAGTGATCTGGGTCTCGGGGTTGAAGGGGTGGGGGAAGTTCTGAGAAAGTGCAAAATCCTCCGGTAACGGTGAGAGACTATGAGCAATGTCAGAAATCTGCTTGGTATTCGGCTTGCCATTGACCGTCACGGTGTTTGAGGCAGTTGATTCGATATTGCTCTGGTTGACAGCCGTAACGTAGTAGTCGTAGATGGTGAGTATTTGAGGTCCCCCAATGACTACCTGGTTGTCGGTGTATGAAGTTGTTGTGGGAGTGGCGATAACACCGTACGGGCCTCCGTCTGCACGACGATAGACCCGGTAATGGCTGAAGTCGGCAGGCGGTGAGTAATTCCAGCTCAAGTTGGGAGATTGTCCCACCTGACCTGCGTTTGTGATGACAAGGTTTTGGGGAGGTGGAGGTGGGGCAAAATCCGCGCCGGCTTTCTTCCCTTTTTCACCCTGATAAACCGCCGGGATCATAAACATTACGAATCGCATGACTTTTTCTCCTTTTTTGAAGGTTACAAGATACGTTGAAAGCTGTTTTCTACCAAATAGTCGTTTTGCGGATAGCTGATTCGACATGGGTAATGGCTAAGAGATTTTTTCTGATTTCCCATCGCTCTACCTGCACATAGAAAATATGCTTGGCTTGCTATTCTCAGCGTGAATGATTATCATTCATGCCGTGAATAATTATCCATACATCCCAAGATTCCTCGAATCCACCCTCAAAGAGGCGTTGAAGTCATTTCCCGTGGTTGTCGTCACCGGGGCGAGGCAAACCGGAAAGAGCACCATGGTTCAGCATCTTGACAGAGAGCGTCTGTATCTTTCGCTCGATGATGTGGATGTGCTTGAACGCGCGCAAACGCACCCGGAGGGAATCGTAGGACAGGCTTCTCGATTGATGATAGACGAAGTTCAACGCTCTCCCGACGTGCTCCTTGCAATCAAACGGTCGGTCGATAAGAAGAGAACCGCCGGTCGCTTTCTTCTGACGGGATCGGTGAATCTGCTCCTGATGAAACGCGTGAGTGAGTCGCTCGCCGGTCGCGCAGCGTACTTCGCGCTCATGCCGATGACAAGGCGCGAGGTTCTCGGCATGCACACACCGGGCGTATGGGATGAGCTGTTCTCATCCCCACCGGAACGCTGGGTGGAGTTCATTCGTGAACAGCCGACAAAAGAAGTTGACTGGAAAGATGCTGCTCATATCGGTGGGTATCCCGTTCCGGCATTGATGATGGAAGATGACAAAGCTCGGGGAGCTTGGTTTGCGGGGTATGTCAAGACGTATCTGGAGCGCGACCTGCAGGATTTCGCCAGTGTAGCATCGCTCGTGGACTTTCGTCGCCTGATGCGTGCGGTGTGCTTGCGACTGGGGAATATCGTCAACCAGACAGAACTTGCGCGCGATGTCGGGCTATCGCAGCCCACGGTCCTGCGACATCTGAACACGCTCGAAGCATCGTATCAGCTTGTCCGTCTTCCCGCCTACGCCGTCAACAGAACCAAACGCTTGATCAAGACGCCGAAGGCGTACTGGGCAGATACGGGGCTTGCCCTGCATCTTGCCGGAGAGTCTCAGCCGCAGGGATGTCACCTAGAGAACCTAGTGCTTTCCGACATCCTGGCGTGGATCGGAACCGGCAGCGGAGCGGAGGTCATGTACTGGCGTGCGACGACGGGGGAGGAAGTTGACTTTGTCATCGAGTGGAAACAGAAATTGCTTGCTGTGGAAGTTAAAACCACGACGCGACCTCGCGCCGTGGACGCAAAGCATCTTAGAATCTTCAGAAATGAATACCGCAAATCCGCCCTTCCCGCACTCCTGCTTCATTGTGGGAAGGACGTGTTCTGGATTACCGACGATGTCCTTGCCGCACCCTGGTGGAAGGTGATGTGAGGAGGAAACTGCGTGACTCAACATGAGGCTGATCATGAGGGAAATCTGAAAATGTTAATTACGGGCTTTCTTCCTCTACCGCACATGCTTTGACAGATCCTTAATCGGCCGGATTTCGATACTTCCGATTCTCGCCTGTGGCATTCCCTCGGCAACTTTGATGGCCGCGTTCAGATCTGGAGCGTCAACAAGAAAAAATCCCGCTAATTGCTCCTTCGTTTCGGCAAAAGGGCCGTCGGTGATGGTTGTTTTTCCGCTTCGGACGCGCACAGTGCTTGCCGTCTGAACAGGCTCGAGAGCCTCAACGGCAAGCAATCCTCCTGACTTCCCCACCTCTTTCTCATAGTCGAGACACTGCCTCACAACGGCATTGTATTGTTCCAAAGGCATGGCTTCCAGAATTTTTTCTTCGATATAGATAGCACAGAGGTATTTCATGACTTATCCTTGTTTGGTAAAGAGAGAGCAAAATAAAAGCATCAACTGTAGTCGAACTGCAATGCACAAAACTGATTCGACGGCGCCATGTGAATCGATTGTGAATCGACTTCCATCAACCTTGCAATTGGCGACGCTGATTACGATATTTGTGGCGACAGTGTTCTGTGTCCGATATGAGTCTTGATGTCATCCATATTAATCCGGAAATCCTCGGCGGGACACCCGTGTTCAAAGGAACGCGAGTCCCCATTGAGAGCCTTTTTGTCCATCTGGAAAAAAGTATTTCCATTGACGAGTTCCTTGAAGATTTTCCTAGCGTTACGCGTGAACAAGTCATTCAGGTGTTAGAAATAGCAGAGAAGGTAACGACGTCAAAGAACCTGAAATCCTTGTATGAAACTTTTGCTTGACGAGAACTTGCCGAAGAGGCTCAAGCAGGATCTTCAAGATGTTGAAGTGTTCACCGTTCGGGAGAAAGCGTGGAACGGAAAAAGCAACGGAGAACTGATCAGGTTGATGATGGCGGAGCACTTCGACGCTCTCATCACCTTTGACAGGAACCTTGAACATCAACAAAACTTCCAAAAATTTCCTATCACTGTTTTTGTACTCAACGCCCCGGATAACACTTCAAGACACTAAAGCAAGTGGTTCCAGCGCTTAAGGCAAAGCTTTCACAACCGCTGACCGTCGGCATCACCGAGATCAAAATTTAACTCAGTTCCTTCATTCGTCTTATCAGAAATCTCCGTTCCGGCTCCTGCCTGGTAAGAGCAAGGGCACGTTCGTAAGAAATTCGCGCCTCGGTCGTCTGCCCCAACCGCCGCAACAAATCCGCCCGTGCCGAATGGGCAAGGTGATAGTCTGTGAGTTCCCCGCGCTCAAGAATCGCATTGATAAGGTCAAGCCCCGCCTCCGCACCATCCCGCATTGCTACGGCAGCAGCACGGTTCAGCTCGATTACGGGCGACGGCAGCTGACGCAGAGGATGCCAAATAGCCTTCGTTGAAAACGAGGTAGACGACATGGAGAACCGTATCGAGTCGCTCCGGAAGGTCGTGCTGTGACGGCACTTCGTAGGGAATGCGCGCATCACGGATTTTCGCTTTGGCGCGAACGATTCGCTGAGCAAGTGTTGGAGGAGTGGTGAGAAACGCGCGGGCGATTTCCTCAGTCGTGAGGCCGCAGACTTCGCGAAGCGTCAGGGCGATCCGCGCGTCCGTTTGAAGCGCGGGGTGACAGCAGGTGAACATCAACCTCAACCGGTCGTCTTCCACAACGTCATCAATCCTCTCGGCGGGATCTCTTGTTTCCGCCGCAACTCGTTCCGAAACAGCTTCCAAACCATCATCAAAGCGGGACTGTTTACGGAGCGAATCAATCCCCTTGAACCGGGCTGTTGAAACCAGCCATGCCCTCGGGTTTTCGGGAATGCCTTCGCGTTCCCATTGTTCAGCAGCGATAGCGAACGCGTCGTGCATCGCCTCTTCTGCTAAATCAAAATCGCCTAACAGGCGAATGAGTGTTGCGAGGATACGCTGCGATTCGGCGCGATAGAGATTGTCAAGAAATTGGGAGATGTCCCTGGGGGAAGATTCTGCCATGACAGGCTCGAGATGTGAAAAGTCGGTGCCGCAGGATTAAACCTGCCAAAGGTACGGGGAATCGAAGAGGGGTTCAAGAGGAGGGAGGTCTCGTTTATACGAGATGTTTCCGCAGCTCGCGCTTGAGCCGATGGATTTGCTCGCGCACTTCCTTCAGCTTCGCTTTGTTCTTCTGCCGCAGCGCTTCGTCGCGTTGAGCTTTCAACTGCCGGATCTGCTGCTTGACGGCCGTTTTGTCAATCCCCTCGACGTGGTGATGCGGAATCTCAATCTTCAACACTCTGCACATGAGCGGCAGGAGTTTTTCCTTGTGCATCGTGCTGACGCCTTTGAGCTCTTCGTGTCCGGATTCCATCGCAATGGCGCGAAGCTCCACCGCCGTCATCGTGCTCAGTTGTTCATACCTGTATGCCATGGAAGGCTCCTCCACGAAGGTTGACGACGTTCATCCCGTCCCCCGACAAGGTCGGGGGACGGGATGCATTAAGATTTCTTTGAGGTCTGTACGGTAACGCTCGTAAACACCCGCCCGACGTTCTTGCTGTTACAGTGGGGGCAGGTCGGTAAAGGACTTTTCTCATACTCGGTGATCGTCATGAGCACGGAAAAGTCCTTCTGACAATCTTTGCAACGGAATTCGTACGTCGGCATTTTCATCGCCTCCTCTCTGCATTATTTTCTCCCCCATGCTGTACAGACGACGCTATCCAATAGTAGCGACTGCAACGATAATTATCAAGTCCCACGAGATGCCCGGTTGCTTTGATCCATCCCTCACGCTGACGCGGAAACCCGTTCTCTCGGAGGCGTCCAGAAAAAATCGTACTTGGGGATGGCGAATCGCCAACGCGTGTCGAAGCGCCAGAGACCCGCATCAACTGCAATGCGGAATGCCTGCAACAACTCCTCATCTGTGATGCGTCGATTGATGTCGCTGTACCGCATCTCGGTCTTCGCTTTGTAGGCTGGAGAGTATTGGTCCATGAGGTTTACGTAGGTGTCGCGAGAACACTCTCCCAGCCATTGCATGATCTCCTTGGTATCGTCCAGCATTCCGGGCATCACCAAGTGTCGCACTAACACGCCACGCACAGCCAGTCCTTGTTCATCCACCTTCAGTACGCCTACCTGTCGATGCATCGCCGCTATAACGTTGCGCGCAGCGTCAGGATAATCTTTTGCGCGAAGGTAGGTGAGACTGCGTTTCGAGTCCCACAACTTGAAATCGGGCATGTACACGTCTACGACACCATCCATCAGCCGGATGCTCTCCATGCTGTCGTACGAACCGGTGTTGTAGACCAACGGAATGCGGAGACCACGCTCAACGGCAATGACGAGCGCTTCAAGGATCTGCGGCACAACGTGTTCCGGCGTCACAAAGTTGATGTTATGACAGCCGGCGTCTTGCAGGCCCAACATCAGTGCGGCGAGTTCGCGGGGTGCGACTTCATCGCCTTCGCCGAGCTGACTGGTTTCAAAGTTCTGGCAGAATACGCAGCCCAGGTTACACCATGCAAAAAAGATTGTGCCCGACCCGTTCCATCCACGCAAGCAATCCTCTTCGCCAAAATGTTGAAACGCACTCGAGACACGCGCGAGCCGTCCGCTCCGGCACGCCGCTTTCCTGTCTTCAAGACGGTTGATGCGACAGTTGCGGGGACATACCTGACACACGCGCAGCAACTCGACGGCTTCTTCCGCCTTCTCTTTCAGCCGGCCTTCTTCGAACGTTCGGATATAGGCAGGAACAAAATTCCTCCGCGGGATAACAAACCGTCCGTTGCCGTGGAGTTCAACGGGAATTGCAATCCTTTCCATCGCACGCCTCCTGTACTGCAAAACAAATATACTCATACGCGAGAACGAATGGAAGAGGGGCCGCACGGAGGCCGTTTGAAATCAGCCAATCGTTCCCTACATTACGCCACTTCTATGGCCAGACGAACCGTTACAGCATTCGCTCCGGCGACCATCTCGAACCTCGGCTCCGGCTTCGACGTGCTCGGACTCGCCATCGACAGGCCCTGCGACGTTGCCGTAGCAGAGCGCCGTCCCGAGCAAGAGCTCTCGTTTCACCTGCAAGGACAAACCGACGGCCTCCCCACCGACGCGCAAAACAACGTCGCAGCTCATGTGGTGTCTCTCCTCCTCGACGAAACACAACCCCCATTCGGCATTGCCCTGACACTACGAAAGAACATGCCCATCGGATCCGGACTGGGAAGCTCAGCCGCAAGCAGCGTGGCGGCGCTCGTTGCCGTGAACGCGCTGCTGCCGAAGCCGCTCACCCGTTCCAACCTTCTCCGCTTCGCCGTCGAAGGCGAACGCAAAGCTTCTGGTGCTCCCCACGCCGATAATGTCGCACCCTCCTTGCTGGGCGGCGCTGTACTCATCCGCAGCTACACACCGTTAGACGTGGTGAAGTTCCCCGTACGAAACTCCATCGTGTGGGTCGTCGTGCATCCGCACGTGGTTGTGCGCACGGCCGAAGCGCGCAGCCTGCTTCCCAAAGCCGTCTCGCTCGAAACCGCCATCCGTCAGTGGGGAAACATCAGCGGACTTACCATCGGACTGATGAGCGGCGACGTTCGGCTTGTGGGGAAGTGCGTGGAAGATGCGATTGCCGAACCTGTGCGCGCGAACCTCATTCCGGGCTTCCACGACGTGAAGGCCGCGGCGCTGAAAGCCGGCGCCGCCGGCTGCTCGATCTCCGGCTCCGGGCCTTCGATGTTCGCCGTGGCCGCATCGCTGAGCCAGGCGCGCACAATTGCCAACACGATGAGGCGGACCTTCAAGCGCGCGGCCAACGTCGGATGCGATGTGTACATCTCACGCGTGAACCGCCACGGCGCGCGGCTCCTATGAACTTCATCAGTGTCCATCGACAATCGCCCGCGGTCGGGTTTCGTGACGCACTGATGCACGGCCTAGCACCGGACGGCGGACTCTTTGTGCCGGAATCGTTCCCACGCCTCCCTTCCTCCCTTCTTGACCGGTTTGAACTCGCCTCGCTCCATGAGGTCGGGGCGGAGGTCGCTCGCCTCTTTATTAAGGACATCCCGCTGCCGGACCTGCGGCGCATCGTCGAGCGGGCGCTTTCATTTCCCATCCCGCTGAGCAAGCTCGACGACCGTTTCGTTCTGTTAGAACTCTTCCACGGGCCCACGTTAGCGTTCAAAGATGTGGGCGCGCGCTTCATGGCCGAAACACTCTCGCACTACCTCGAGCGCGAACGACGCGAGCTGACCATTCTCGTCGCCACGTCGGGCGATACCGGCAGCGCAGTGGCACACGGCTTCTTCAACGTGCCCCATGTGGAGGTGTTTATCCTCTATCCTTCCGGAAAGATCAGCAAGCTGCAAGAGCAGCAGATGACGACGTTAGGAGGAAACATCCACGCGCTTGAAGTAGATGGACCGTTCGACGATTGTCAACGGCTCGTGAAGCAAGCGTTGTCGGATGGCACGATCGAGCGCGAGCTGACGACTGCGAATTCGATCAACATCGGGCGGCTGATTCCGCAGATCATCTATTATGTGTGGGGCGTTGCACAACTGCGCTCGATGGGGGTCGCTGAGCCGCCAACGGTGGTGGTCCCGAGCGGCAATTTCGGCAACCTGACGGCGGCGGTGTACGCGAAACACTTAGGTGCGCCGATCGGGAGACTCTTTGCTGCGACGAACAAGAACGATGTCGTGCCGGAGTATTTCGAGACCGGTCGATTCAGCCCGCGGCCTTCGCTGCAAACGCTCTCCAACGCGATGGATGTCGGCAACCCGAGCAACTTCGCGCGGCTGCTCGACCTCTACGGCGGCTCACTCGACCGCATGCGTGAAGACATCGATGCCGGGCGGGTAAGTGACGAAGAAACGCTTGCAGAGATCCGGAACACCTTCGGGCAGGCCGGCGTTGTGCTCGACCCGCATACAGCGGTCGGTGTGTTCGCCGCGCGGAAGCGAGTCTCAGGTTCTGCCCTCATTGCTGCGACGGCACATTACGGGAAATTCCCCGAAGTCACCCTGCGCGCTCTCGGCAAGACGTTCCCCCCTCCACCTGCGCTTGCTGAGGCTCTCACCAAGCCCAAACAGAGCGTTCGCATTCCGGCAAACTATGAGGCTCTCAAGAGGATACTCAGAGATGGATAAAGCACCGTGTTCCCTTCTCACGTCGCCTGCGTTGTCCCAAACGAACCAAACATTAAACTTAGCGTTCATTGCGGTTGAGTGAACCGCCAAGCACGCAATGAGCGCCAACTCCTTTGCGTTTCTTCGCGTCCTTTGCGGTTGATCTTTCAACGAAGCAGAGCTTTTCAGCAACCCGCTGAGCGTACAAAAACGAAGCCGCTGAACGACCTGCAAGCCTCCCTGTGTTTTTGCAGAGTCCTTCCGGCGGCTCTCTGCCTGGCGCATACACCGCGCCAAGCGGTAAACAACCAGCATTACCTGTGAACGGTACGGAAGAGCGTAGCGTATCGTCGTGCTGGGATTAAACGGATTTGGAAAATTTTGTTTGAGAGTGAAAAAAGTCGGTACATCGGTCGAGAACCTTTCCACTGAGGTAACCATTTCTAACAGCGGTCGTCTCCACACCCCGCCAGAGGTTCCGGCAAAGAGATTCCCCGACCCGTCGGGGCTGACGGCTAATGAGAATATGTGGCCACCTCCATAGGGAAGGTTGGTACGAACCCATTGGGCATGCAATGCATCGGTTCTGCTAAAGTGGACCAGAATCAGCAGCGAGAGAAAACTGAGAATGGTTTGTCGAGTAGACATGTCAGTATCTCCTTTTGTTACTATGGTTACAGAGGTTACTCCACATCCCTCGCAGAACCGTGCGTGAAGATTTCCCTCACACGGCTCTTCAAGGATACTCACGAGACCGGAGCCAGCGTGTACAAGTTCTGATACAGTTTCGGTTTGGGGAGTGGGTAGCGCTCAAGATAGAGTCGGAACTCGTCCCACGTGAAGCTCCGCCTCTGACTCCGCCGATTGAGCCATTTGAAGGCTTGTCCTACCGTCTCATAGTAAAAGCGGGCTACCCGAGGATAGTTGCCGCTCACCCCATAATACCGATAGTGCCCAATCAGTTTCGCTTTCAGCACGTCCCACATCTCCCGTATCGGGTATGTGTTCCTGACGGTCTTCAGCCAGAGCGTCATCGCTTTCATCTTCAGCCGATACTTCTTCCTGCTCGTCCGTCGCCCCACCTTGAAGTATCCGCGCCGCGTCCGGTCGCAGTAATGTGTGAAGCCGAGAAAGTCGAACGTTGCAGGCTTCGCCTCGCGTCGTTTCGCATTCTGCTGTGCATAACGCCCAAACTCGACCAGGCGCGTCTTCTCT
>JBGFRR010000146.1:0-16220 GCA_041695045.1 Bacteroidota bacterium | reverse complement strand
AGTTTCACAACGAATGCGTCACCCGTTTCGTAGATGTCGGCAACCGGCGTTACCGTCTGGCCGTTCGTTGTTCTATGCACGACCGAGCCGTACGGAATCCAAGTGAGTGCAAATCGATTAGTGTCGTTCATTGCTCCCCTCCTTACGTAATGTTCACCGTCCGCACACGCGCCTGTTCCGTCTTCGGCAGTACAATCCGCAGCACGCCGTTGGTCAGTTCGGCGCTGATGTTGTTGACATCGACGTCGTGCGGGAATTGGATACTGCGGCTGAAGTTGCGAACGCGCATCTCGTTGAGGAGAATCTTCGCGTCCTGCGGAATCTCATACGGCCTGCGCTCGCCACTGAGCGTCAGCCAACCGTTTTCGATGGAAATCTTGATGTCCTCTTTCCTGACGCCGGGCAACTCGGCCACAACAACGGTCTCGTTGTCGTACTCACAAACATCGAGCGCCGGAAAGAAACGGTTAGGAACAACATCAGTGGTGAAGAAATCATCGAGCAGATAATCGACTGTGCGAGGAAACTCAAGGTTGACGAACATAGCTCCCCACCTCCTCTGGGATAAATGATGGTAAGTTGAGTTAGCGACATTTCTTTACTCAATGACTGTGCCACAAGAACGAGCCTCTCTTGGAGATCAGCATAACTCATTGTTTTTCAATTAACTATAAGGAATCAACTTATCAGAGTGTTCAAAAACCATTTTCCCTTTTCCGACATGATGTCACATCTATTCGAATACAAATGTCAGGATTTCATTAAAATATTGGCATACCCCTGCAGATTTTTCATACCTTGATTCTGAAGACCATTTTCTCTATTCTCCTGCCCCAGCGATCACTCAACGAAAGGAAAGTTCATGCAAGCACTGAAACTGTTCCTCGTTCTCCCACTTCTGTTCACGCTTCATCAGGATCTAAAAATTGAACCCACCAAGCGTGAGGGCTATAACTCAATCACAGCGAACGACCTGCGCGCCCATTTGAATTTTCTTGCATCTTCTGAGTTAGAGGGACGTGAGACCAGCTTTCGCGGGCAGAAAGTTGCAGCCCGATACATCGCCGCAGTGTTCGAGAAACTCGGCCTTCATCCCGTCGGCGACAACGGAACCTACTTCCAATACTTCGACCTTGAAGTTACGAAGCCCGGAAAACAATCGACGCTGACCGTTGCGGGGAAAGGAACAACGAACTCATACAGCATGCTCAAAGATTTCGTAACGACCTTCATGCAAGATACGCTTCTCACCGCCCACGTTGTATTCATCGGCTTCTCGGATGCGCGCCCCGACTCGGCAGCACTTGCTGTGGCTGAGGGAAAGATCGCGCTGGTACTTGCCCGCGTACCTCAAAAGCCGGCAGATGTCCGGCGACTCGGCGGATACGTTGTACCGCGCAGTGCCGCAACAATTCTTGTAACCGATGAGCCAAGCACAGGAACGATAGAGGAGATTGTGCAACGCGCGGGGACGATTTTCACCAAGGGGCAGATGAGACTTCCCGGCACTGCGCCCACGCGGGGAGGCGGCATACCCATGCTGACGGTGAGTTCTGAAGTCGGCAACGAGATCCTCAAGGCAGCGCGAACATCGCTTGCACAGCTTCGAAATTCCGCCGAGCCACCAAAACCGTTCGTCATTCCCGGCCTAACAGTAACCATCGAGACACGAGTTGAAAGAAGCATTGTGCCCTCGGAGAATGTTGTTGGCCTTCTCGAAGGAAGCGACCCGAAGCTTAAGAATGAGGTCCTTGTTATCACCGCCCACTACGACCACGTGGGGATAGGGAATGACGGTGCCATTTACTTTGGCGCCGACGATAATGGGTCGGGCACGTCGCTTATTCTCGAGCTCGCGGAAGCGTACGTGAAGAATCCTGCTAAACCTACGCGGAGTATCCTCTTCATGGCGCTCTCGGGAGAAGAAAAAGGCCTGTTAGGATCACGCTACTATGTTGAAAATCCTATCTTCCCTCTCGATAAAACCATCGCCAACCTCAACATCGACATGGTCGGCCGGACAGACAAGAAGTGGCAGGAAAAAGGAAGCTCAAACTACGTCTATGTGATCGGTTCTGACAAGATCAGCACGGAACTGGACAGCCTGGTTCGCGTTGCCAATGAACGGTCAGAGCGATTCGAACTCGACTATCAGTACAACGACGACAACGACCCGAACCAGTTCTACCGCCGCAGCGACCACTTTAACTTTGCGCGCAACGGCATCCCCATCGCCTTTTTCTTCACCGGCGTGCATGACGATTATCATCGGCCGACCGACACGGTTGACAAGATTCAGTTCGACCGGTTGGCACGAGTCGGCCGGCTCATTTACACGCTCGGCTGGAAGGTTACCGACTTCCCGCGCCAGTTCCGGAAAGATGGATCGTCCACCGTCTACCAATAACCGCCGATGCTCACCAAGGAAGAACTCCAGCAAGGACTCTCGACGCACATCGTCGGTCGCAAGCTCTTTGTCTTCGAGTCTATCGATTCAACAAACGCCTGTGCCAGAACGCTGGCCGATGCGGGGAACGAGGAAGGGGGAGTGGTAGTTGCGGACTTCCAGACGGCGGGTCAGGGGCGTCAGGGTAGGAGCTGGCAATCCGAGCCAGGCGCAAACCTGCTCTTCTCCTGTATCGTGAGGCCCCAGCTTCCGCAGGAACAGGCTGGCCTCTTGACGTTTTACGCCTCCGTTGCTGTCGCTCGCGCACTTGAAGCCGTCGCCGGCAAGACCATCGAATGCAAGTGGCCGAACGACGTACTGCTGAACGGAAAGAAATGCTGCGGAATCCTGTTGGAGAATTCATTCGTCGGCGGGGCGCTGTCCTATTCCATCCTCGGCATCGGCGTTAACATCAACCAGCTCCATTTTCCGCCGGATCTGGAGAAGCGAGCTACCTCGCTGCGACGGGAACTCGGAATGGAATTCAATCGAAAACATATCCTGCATGCCATCCTTGGTGATCTGGACGCACTCCTGCCCGAAGTGAAGCAGGGGGCGTTCGAGCGCATCCTTTCCGAGTGGGACTCACGATGCACGATGTTCGGCAAATCCATTACCATTACCATCACCAACCATGATTCGACGTTTGTAGGCACTGCGCTGCGTCTCCATACGGACGGGGGACTTGTCGTCGACACCGCGGAAGGCCGGCGCATTGTCTACTCAGGAGACATCACGGTAAGCTCACACTGACCACCCATGCTCCTCGCGCTCGATATCGGCAACACGCACACCGTCCTTGGCCTCTACAACGATTCCACGCTGGCCGCGGATTGGCGCATGACGAGCAATCTTCACCGCACTGAGGATGAGCTGGGGGTGCAAATTAAAATCTTTCTGGAGAGCCGCGGTTTTGGCTTCAAGGATGTAACCGGCGTGGGGATTTCGTCCGTCGTCCCAAACCTCACCGACATCGCCGTTACGATGGCAAAGAAATTTGCCGGCGCAGAGCCCGTCGTTATCGACGCATCGATTCCGCTGGGCATGAGGATCCATTACGATGACCCATCCGCCGTGGGTGCAGACCGACTCTGCAACGCGGTGGCGGGCTTTGCCAAATACGGCGGACCGCTGATCATCGTCGACTTCGGAACGGCGACGGCATACGATGTTGTCGCATCGAACGGAGATTACTTAGGCGGAGTTATTGCCCCGGGGATTGAAACCGCGGCGGCGGATCTTCATCGTCGCGCGGCAAAGCTTCCGAAGGTCGAGCTTCACTTCCCAAAAAAAATCATCGGCACGGATACGGTGGGAAGCATGCAGGCGGGAATTTTGTTCGGCGCCCTGGATGCGCTGGAGGGAATGATTGGCCGCTTGCAGCGCGAGGTCGAAGGACGAGAAGCGAAGAAAGCAAAAGTGATTGCGACCGGCGGGTTCTCCGGCATCATGGCACAGCATTCGAAGCTGATCGATGCGTGCGAGCCGTCGCTCGTGCTGGATGGTGTACGGCTGATTTATGAGCGAACGAAGTCACAATGACGTAGAGAATGACCATGCTTCCCCCAGAGGCAAAAGCCCTCCGTGCAGGGGGAGGGCTCAACACAGCGCACGGAACGCGAAACGTTACGGGAGGCCGAACATCGACACCGAAGCGTTTGCAAGCTCGACGATGGGACTAAAATACAATCCGAAGAGCACTGTTGGAATTAACAGCGCGAACAGCACCACGGTTTGCGGAAGCGGAAGCGCGACCAGTGATGTCTCCCCCTCTGGATCGCGCAGGAACATGTTCCGCACGACACGCACGTAGTAATACAACGAGACCACACTGTTCAGTGCCCCAACGACGGCAAGCCCGATCCACCGCGCATCCAACAATGCGGCAAAGAGGTAGAGCTTCCCGATAAACCCGGCCGTCGGTGGAATACCCGCGAGCGAAACAAAGAACACGACGACCGCCACGCCTATGAGCGGCGACCGGTATCCTAAGCCTTTGTACGAGTCGATATCCTCGCTGCCGAGCTTGTTGGCAACGAGCATCACGGCATAGAACGCGCCGAGATTCATGAACAGATACACGATAAAATAGATGAGAACCGCAGCAACGCCCTTGTCGCTCAGCACCACAACGCCCATCAGCATATAGCCCGCGTGGGCGATGCTCGAATACGCCAACAGTCGCTTCAGATTGTTCTGCCAAATGGCGACGAGATTGCCGAGTGTCATTGTCAAGACGGAAAGAATAGCTAACAGATTGTTCCACTCGAACCCATACAGCGACGACCACATTCCGGCCGGCAACCCGACAATCGCTGTGTCGATAAACGACACTTTGAAAAACCGAATCATCATCGCGAAACCTGCCGCCTTCGATGCCACCGAAAGAAACGCCGTGATCGTAATCGGCGCGCCTTCATACACATCCGGCGTCCAGAAGTGAAACGGCACGGCAGAAATCTTGTAGCCGAATCCTGCAATGATGAGCACGCTCGCAATGAGGAGTGCAATGTAGTTCACCTCTTGTGAGGCAAGCGCCTGGTTGATCCCATACATGTCCGTCGCCCCCGTCAAACCGTAGATGATCGAAACCCCGTAGAGCATCAATCCCGTCGAAAGTGCTCCGTAGAGAATGTACTTGAGCGAGGCCTCGCTCGAATCCTTTGCTTCCCGCGTGTACCCGGCGAGGATGTACGAGGTAAGGCTGGTGAGCTCGAGAGCAAGAATCATCATCAACAGGTTTGTTGCGCCGGCCATGAGGAACATCCCCAACGTCATCGCCAGCAAAAGAGCGTAATACTCTCCGCTCCGGCGTTCTGCCGACTGCACCTCCGACGAGAAGGACGACATAACGATGATGACGAGCGTCGTAACACCGATGAGGAGCTTAAAGAAGCTGGAGAACGGGTCAACGACCACCATGCCGAAGAACACCGGATTGGATGCCCCATACTGCGCCCAGACAAAAGCAAGAGCCGAGAGCAATCCCACCAGCGCGACCACAGCAACGACCTGCGGCATGCGGCGAGCGACGAGACTTGTGAGAATCGCGACACAGATCGTGACGATGAGTGTCGCTTCGGGCAGAAAACTTTGAAGACTTGCGAGGATTTGTTCGATCATGAGGCTTCGAGCATGAACATAGGTTCAGACCGCTATGGCACTATCGACACGCTCTGGTTCACTATGTCAACGAGATGGTTGAGCGACGTCGTCAACAAGTCGAGCACGAGGGAGGGATAAATGCCGAGTGTGATCACGATAACGGCTAACGGAACAAGCGAAGCTAACTCACGCCCGTTGATATCCGGCAGACTTGCCCACTTTTCGTTGACCTGGCCGAGGAAGACACGCTGTAGCGTCCAGAGCATGTATGCCGCCGTCAGCACGATGCCGAGCGTGGATGCGATGGTGATAGAGCGGAACGTCTGGAACGCGCCGAGAAACGAGAAGGCTTCTGAGATAAAGCCGCTCAATCCGGGCAAGCCGAGAGCCGCGAAGAACGCCACGGTCATAATGCCGGTGTACCTCGGCATGGTCAGAGCAAGGCCCCCGAACGCGTCAAGGTCGCGCGTGTGTGCGCGGTCATACAGCACGCCGACGATCAAGAAGAGCATCGCAGTAATCGTGCCGTGGTTGAACATCTGGAACACCGCCCCCACCATGCCCTGCGTGTTCATCGCCGCCATCCCCAACAGCACCACGCCCATGTGGCTGATACTCGAGTAGGCGATCAGCTTCTTGAAATCCTTCTGCGCCATTGCACACAGCGCGCCGTAGACGATGTTGATGAACGCGAAGATGGCGAGATACCATGCGGTATCGGCGGCAATTTCGGGGAACATCGCGTAGTTGACGCGCAGCATGCCGTAGGTCCCCATCTTCAACAGCACACCGGCCAGAATGACGCTGATGGCCGTCGGCGCTTCGACGTGCGCATCGGGCAACCAGGTGTGGAACGGAAACATCGGCACCTTGATAGCAAAACCGATGAAGAGCGCAATGTAGGCAAGGTAACGCCAGTAGGTTCCCGCCCCTGCAAGCAACGAGCCCGGTTCATAGTTCGCCGGGTCCATCATCGCCAACATGTTGAAGGTGTGCATCTTCTCGCCGGTGCCGGGGTCGAGGATGCTGACGCTGAAGAACAGTGCGATCATCGCTAACAGCATGAGGATACCGCCGAGCAATGTGTAGAGGAAGAACTTGATCGCCGCATACTCGCGTCGCGGTCCACCCCAGATACCAATGAGGAAGTACATCGGCAGCAGCATGACTTCCCAGAACACGAAGAAGAGGAAGAAGTCGAGCGCCACAAACACACCCATCATGCCAGTATCGAGCAGCAGATACATGGCGAGGTAGCCTTTCATCGCCTTTTCGATGTTCCACGAGGCAATCACGCCGACGAAACAGATGAGGGCCGTCAAGAGCACCATCGTAACGCTCAGTCCGTCGATGCCGAGGAAGTATTCGATGTGGATGCGGCCGAACCATGCGACGCCTTCGACATCGATCCATGTTGCCCGCTCGACAAACTGCATCCCCTCGGCCGTGTTGATGCCCGCCATGCCCTGATTGAACGAGAAGTAGATCATCATCGCCAACAGCATCTGGATGGATGTTGCACCGAGGGCGACCCACTTCATCAGGTTCTCGTTCTCTTTCGGCAAAGCGAGGACGATCACCATGCCGAGGATTGGCAGGAAGGTGATCCATGTGAGCACGCCGATTCCCAAAAATTCCATTGATCCTCCGTTCAAACCTGTTTATCGGAACCACAAGAAGAACACCATCACACCCAACAGCACGAACGCAATGTATGTTTGTACTTTGCCGGTTTGGACGCGGCGAGTCAACAGTCCGAAGAAACCGGCGGCATACGCCGTCGCGTTCACCAGTCCATCGACGATGCGGTTGTCGAATCCGCCGGCCCCTGCGTAGAACATGAAGAACGCCAACCCGGCTACACTGAGTGCTAGCACGCCGTGCCACACCGCCGACCACACCGTCACCTCTGCCGGCCAGATTGCCATGCCGGTCACGACGCCGGCATAGACCGACACCACGCCGACCACTGCAAGGTACACGATTGCACCGACCTTCCCTTCTTCCCAATTCCCCCGCACGCCCAACGTCACTGCACGCGTCCAGCTCGCAGTGCCGTTCACGATGCCGTCGATCACGCTGTTGTCAAACCAGCGATAGGCGTTAGCTAACGCCACCGCTGCGCGCACGGCGGTCGCTTCGTACAGCTCGTCGAAGTACCACTTGTTCTCAAGGAACCGATGCACGGGCGCTAACTTCGCCGCGACCGCATCGGCATCAATCTTCTTCCCGTAGTAGGTTGCGAACGCAATGAGGATGCCGAGTCCGGCAACGAGCAGCGACAGCATCATCGCCGGCGTGTGCGCGCCGTGTACAGCCTCATTGAATTCCGCAACGCCCGCGGCCGCAACAGTTTCCGGCACCACCGACGCCGGCCGTTGAATAACGTCATAAAACCATCCTGACGATGCTCCGAACGGATTGAAACTGTAGAACGCGAAGAAGGATAGAACAGCAAACACGATCAGCGGAATCGTCATCACACGCGGCGACTCGTGGATGCTCTCAAGCCGATGCGTATCCTTATGCTCACCGAGGAACGTCAGAATCACGAGCCGGAACATGTAGAACGCCGTCAGGCCGGCAACGAAGAACCCGACAAGAGGAATAAGATAGTGGCCGGTGAGATTGCCGTACGCCAACGTGCCGGCAAGGATTGCGTCTTTGCTGAGGAAGCCGGACGTGAGCGGCACTCCGGAAATAGCCAGCGTGTAGATGAGGAACGTCCAGAATGTAACCGGCATCTTGGACTTCAGCCCGCCCATGTTGCGGATATCTTGCGGGTCGGTGTAGTGGTTGTTATGCAGCGCGTGGTGCATCGCGTGAATGACAGAGCCGGAGCCGAGGAAAAGTCCGGCCTTGAACATCGCGTGCGTCACGAGATGGAAAAATCCCGCCGTGAACGCGCCCACACCGAGCGCCATCACCATATAGCCCAACTGACTCACCGTCGAGTAGGCGAGAACTTTTTTGATGTCGTTCTGTGCAATCGCAATCGTCGCTGCAATCAACGCCGTGATCGCACCGACGTACGCGATGACCATCAGCGCATCGGCGGTCATCATCGCAAACGTGCGAGCAACAAGATACACACCCGCCGCGACCATCGTTGCGGCATGGATCAATGCGCTGACGGGCGTGGGACCTTCCATCGCATCGGGCAACCAGACGTGTAACGGGAACTGCGCCGACTTGCCCACAGCGCCCAGGAAGATCAGCACGCCGGCCGCGGTCAGCCACGCCTGACTGCCGAGCGGAATCTGCCCCGCTTGCATACCGGAAAAGACCGCATCGAACGTGAACGTTTGGAACGTCGCGTAGATAATCATGATACCGATGAACATTCCAATATCGCCCACGCGGTTCACAATGAACGCCTTCTTCGCCGCGTCCGATGCGGACTTCTTCTCAAACCAGTGCCCGATGAGCAGATAGGAACTCAATCCCACCAGCTCCCAGAACACATACATCAAGAAGAAGTTGTTTGTGACGACGATGCCGAGCATCGAAAAGGTGAACATGCCGAGGTAGGCGAAGTAACGGCCGTAGCGGACATCGCCGTGCATGTAGCCGATGGAAAAGAGATGCACGAGCGCACTGACGAGGTTGACCACCACAAGCATAACGGCAACGAGGTTATCCACCATGATGCCGAGATGGATGGAGAGCGGACCGATGCCGGGAACATTGCCGAAGTGAACCCACTGGAACACGCCTTGAATCGTCGCGTCCGTGTGCTGCGTGAGCTTGCTGAAGAAAATGAGAATGGACAGACCAAGCGCGGCGAAGACGATAGAGGTGCCAAGCCAGTCGCCCTGACGCGGCAGGCGCTTGTTGAAGAAGATCAGCACGACGAAGCCGAGCAGCGGTAGCAGCAGCGTCGCGAGTGTCAGCGTGAGAATCGTTTCGTGCGACATAAGCGGTTCGACGGCAGGGCGTTAATCCCGCAGCCGGTTGATCTCGTCAACGTTGACGGTGTTGAAGTTCTGATAAATGTTCAGCACGATCGCCAGAGCGATGGCGGCTTCGGCGGCGGCTAAGATGATGACGAACACAGCAATCACATGGCCGTCGAGCGTACCGGTGGTGTAGCGCGAGAACGCGAGAAAGTTGATGTTGGACGCGTTCAGCACCAGCTCGATCCCCATCAGCACCATGATGGCGTTCCGGCGCGTGAGGACGGCGTAGATGCCGAGCGAAAAGAGGATCGCGCTCAGGATCAGAAAATGGGTCAATCCGGGCTGTAAGAACGATTCGGTCATACGGTTTTTGGTTGGATCGTCAATCACTCCGGCCCGACGGCGACGGGCAGGTGGAGTGTGTTACACATTCTTTTCGCGTCGCGCGATCATCGCCGCGCCGATGAGCGCAACGAGGAGGATGACGGATGCAATCTCAAACGGCAGCACGTACGTTGTCAGCAACATGGTACCTAATTCTGCCGCTGTTCCACTCTTGTCAGTAAACTCGGCGCCGGTCTTCCAGTCGGTTGTCCAGAACATTCCCACGAGCGTCCCTGCCAGCGCCGATGCAAGCAGCACACCGGGCAGCGTCTGGATCGTTCCCGTCTTGATGTCCACACTGATCTGCCGGTTGGTCAACATCACGCCGAACAGAATCAGCACCAAGATGCCGCCGACGTAGATGAGCATTTGCGTGATGGCGATGAAGTCCGCCATCAACAGCACGTAGAGCCCCGCTACACCCGAGAATGTAAACAGCAGGGCGAATGCCGCGTGGACAATGTTGCGCGAGAATACCACGATTCCCGCCGTCGCCAACGTCAGCGCTGCAAAGAAGTAGAAGACGATCGTAAAGAAATCCATAGTCGTTTTGTGTTACGTGCTGGAGCCTTCTTCCGGTTTCGCCTCGGCCGCCTTTGCCGCGGCCGCTGCTTTCTTCGCCGCCGCCTCTTCCTCGGCTTTCTTCAGCTTCTCCCTCGCTTCGGCAATCTCCGCCTCGGTCATCCGGCTGTAGTTGTAGATCAGGTTATGTCGTTCAAACTCGGAAAACTCGAAGACATCCGTCATGACAATACATTCGGTCGGACACGGATAGACGCAGAGGGCGCAGTAGCAGCACTTGGCAATGTCGATGTCGAACACCGGCACGTGGAGGCGCTTCTTGTGTCCGGTTGATGTGACACCGAGATCCTGATCGGGCGTGGATTTGATGGTCTCAATGGTGATGCAATCCACCGGGCATGCCATCGAGCACTGGTCGCAGCCGATGCAGTCGTCGATGTTGACGTAGAGCCTGTTGCGCGCCCGCTCGGGGAGTTTCAGCTTCACATCGGGATACTGGATGGTGACCGCCGGCGTGAAGAGGTGGCGGATGGTCGTCTTCATGCCGATCATGGCTGTGAAGATGCCCTTCCAGATGCCCGTAAAGTATGTTTTGACGGCGTTCATGTAGTTTGACTTTTTCACTGGCAGTTACGTCACAACACCAAAATCAACCCAACCGCAAAAATGCACACAAACAGGAACGGCGTCATCACTTTCCACGAGATGTGCATGAGCTGGTCGACGCGCAGGCGTGGGAGCGTCCATCGAATCCAGATTTGCAGAATCACAAAGAGCATTCCCTTCGTGACAAACCAGAAGACGCCCCACAGCGGCCCAGACATGAAATCGCCGAACGGGCTTGACCACCCGCCGAGGAACAACGAAACGGTCATGGCTGAAACTACGAACATGTTCGCAAACTCTGCAAGGTAGAAGATCGCGAACTTCATGCCGCTGTATTCCGTGTTGAATCCCTGCACAAGCTCGGACTCCGCTTCCGGCAAGTCGAACGGCACGCGGTTGACTTCGGCGATGCCGGCAATCATCAAAATCACGAACGTGACAAACGTGAACGGCATAAGCAGAAGCTTTTGCCAGAGCGGCAGCGGTCCGCCGAACAGCACCCAGTTCTGGAGCCCGCCTTCCTGAAAGCGCGTGATCTCCTGCAGATTCAGCGACTGCGTGATCATGACGGCGATGAGGATGCTCAACGCGATCGGAATTTCATAGCTCACGATCTGCGAAACCGACCGCACCGCACCGATGAGCGACCACTTGTTGTTCGACGCCCACCCCGCCATCAGGATGCCGATGACGCCGAGCGAGGAAACGGCGATCAAATAGAAGACACCGAGATTGATGTCCGCTCCGATATAGGCGCTGCTGAACGGAAGCACCGCGAACGAGGCGTAGCTTCCGATGAACACGAGGAACGGCGCGATGCGGAAGAGCGTCTTATCCGCCCCTGAGTGGATCGTGTCTTCTTTCTGGAGGAGCTTGAGGATGTCGGCGACAGGCTGGAGAACGCCGTGCCAGCCCGTGCGCATGTAGGCGACGCGGTCCTGCATGTGGGCTGAGATTTTCATCTCCAGGTAAATCGTCACCAGCGCATACGGCAGGATGAACAGCAACGGCATCGCTGCTAACACCACAAAGACGAGCACCGTATCACCCAAGACGGATGTAAGGAGTTCTTGCATGAGTTCGTTTGAAGTTAACGGTCGACTTCACCCAACACAATGTCCACGCTTCCAACAATAGCCACAAGGTCGCCGATCATCGCACCCCGTGAGATTTCCGGCAACACGCTCAGGTTCACAAACGCCGGCGAGCGGGCTTTGACGCGATACGGCGAGGTGGAGCCGTCCGAGATAATATAGAATCCCAATTCACCGCGCGGGGACTCCGTTCGCACGTACATCTCACCGACTTCCGGCCGAATACGTTTCGGAATGGCGGCCTGCACATTCCCTTCCGGCAGCTTATCCAGCGCCTGCTCGATCAGGTTCACGCTCTGTTCCATCTCGCGGACGCGCACCATGTACCGATCCCAGCAATCGCCAATCGTGCCCATCTCGCCCTTTCCAACCCGCACTTCCCATTCGAGCTTGTCATAGATGCCGTACGGATCGTCGCGGCGCAAATCCCAGTTCACGCCCGACCCGCGCAGCATCGGCCCGCTGCATCCATAGTTGATGGCCACATCAGCCGGCAGCACGCCGATGTTGGCCGTGCGCTTGATGAAGATTTCGTTGAAGCTCAGCAGGTCGTTCAACTCTTTGATCTTCGGCCTGAAGTACGTGCAGAAGTCTTTCGCTCGCTCAACGAACTTCGGCGGCAAATCGTGGGAGACCCCGCCGACCCAGATGTAATTGTAGAGCAGCCGCGCGCCGCATGTCATTTCAAAAAGGTCAAGGATACGCTCGCGGTCGCGGAAACACCAGAGGAACGGCGTGAACGCGCCGAGGTCGATGCCGTACGTGCCGATGGCAATGAGATGGCTTGCAATGCGCTGCAGCTCGGCCATGATCACACGGATGTACTCCACGCGCTCGGGCACTTCAATCTTGAGCATTCGTTCCACCGCGAGTGCGTAGCCCCAATCGTTGCACATGGAGGCGAGATAGTCCATCCGGTCGGCGTATGGGATGACCTGCTGATAATTTGTCATGTGCTCCGAATGCTTCTCGAAACACCGGTGCAGGTAGCCGATATGCGGGATGACATCGACGATGATTTCGCCGTCGAGCACAACTTCCAAACGCAGCACGCCATGGGTCGATGGATGCTGCGGACCCATGTTGATGATCATCTCATCGGTGCGGAGTGTTTTGCCGATAGAGGTCTTGATCTCGTCTGGGTTGGTAACGTATTCGGTGGGAAGGGTTTTGTTTTCTGTCATGCGGATGGTTGTGGCAGGATTAGTAGGGGACTTTCATGCCGTTGTAGAATTCCGGAACCTTGTAGTCCTTGCGGAGCGGATATCCCTCCCAGTCGTACGGAAGGAGAATGCGGCGAAGGTCCGGATGTCCATCGAAGACAATGCCGAACAGATCATACGCTTCACGCTCGTGCCAGTTCGCCGATGCCCAAACACTCGCGACCGACGGGATGTGGGGGTTCTCCTTGGTACAGTTCACGCGCAGGAGAATTTTATGCTTGTGCTTCATCGAGAAGAGATGGTAAACAACGCCTAAGTTCCCGTCGTTGTAGTCCACGCCGCTGAGACACATGAGATAGTCGAACCGAAACGCCTCCTCGTCATGAAGGAATGCAGCCACTTCGCGGATGGCATCGGGCGCGATGCGGATCCACGGCTGGAGCGCATCCATCTTCGCTTCGAGGATTGCGTCGCCGAACTTGGCTTTTAGATTGTCATGGATTTCCTGGGGAGTCATGCTCTTTATGCAAACATTAACCGCCCTTTAGGCTGAGGAATCGGCCTTCCCGCCTCACGCGCGGTTTCAATCCATTCATCAATAATCGTTTCGACATTCCCGAGCGCTTCTTTGTACGTCTTCCCGTCTGCCGTACAACCCGGTAGTTCCGGCACTTCGGCAATGAACGCGTTATCGTCTTTGCTCCAGTAAATAATTACTTGATATTTATGTTTTTCTTTCATCGCATCTTTGCCAACTTGCAGCTTGTTGAAAAACCCTTTCCAGTGTCACTCCCGTCCCGATGAACGATTTGTTCATCGGGAGGAGTCTCAAAAACGAGCTGAATGAGAGATTCCAGCTTTCGCTGGAATGACAATTACACTATTTTTCAGCAACCAACTTGTATTTCAAAATGACATTGCGAACTTGTTTCACCTGATACGCCTTCGCCTTCGACCCTTTCGGCTGAAGATTCAGGATTTCTTCGACTCCCTCTTTCCAGTAAATATGATGACTACCCTTTATTCGCTCATGAAACCCAAGCCCTTTCAGCAATCCACAAAAACCCGAGAAAGGGATATTAGCCTCGGAAGCACCATGCAAAACCTCTTGGAGGATCTTTTCTCGGGAACTCACTCTCGTCGGCCAGTTACACCGCTTTCTTCGCCAAACTCTCGTTCCGAACCTTCTCCTGCAGTTTCATCAGCCCTTCCAACAATGCCTCCGGCCGAGGGGGGCATCCGGGCACGTACACATCCACCGGAATTACCCTGTCCACCCCTTTGAGCACGTGGTAGCCGTGTTCCCAATAGGGGCCGCCGCAGTTCGAGCAGCTCCCCATCGAAATCACATACCTCGGCTCGGCCATCTGATCATACAGGCGTTTGATGCGGGAGGCCATCTTCAGCGTGACGGTGCCCGAGACAATCATCACATCCGTTTGGCGTGGAGTAGCTCGTGGGATAACGCCGAAGCGCATCATGTCGTAGTTCGAGGCCGACGCCGCCATCATCTCAATGGCGCAGCAGGCCAGCCCGAACTGCATCTGCCAGAGCGAAGATAGCCGCGCCCAGTTGAGCAGGTTGTCTAACGACGTGATGACGATGTTGCTGTTTTCAAACTTGTAATCGAGTAAGCCCATGCGGTTCTCCAAACGCTACGATGCTGCGACCGCCTGCTCCTGCTCTGTTTCGACGTGCACGCGGCGAATCTGATCGAGCGTCGGCACTTGCGGCCGCGGCTTGTCCCAATCCAGATCCCCTTTCGCCCAAAGATACACAAAGCCGACGAGGAGGATGGTGAGGAACACCGCCATTTCGATGAAGGCAAACAGACCGAGTTCACGATACACAAGAGCCCACGGGAAGAGGAATACAACTTCGACTTCGAAGATCAGGAAGATGAGGGCGATGACGTAGAAGCGGACGTTGAACCTCACCCACGCATGACCGACAGGCTCTTCGCCGCACTCATACGGAGCAAGTTTGCCGGGGTATGGACGGTTCGGCCGCAGCAGCCAGGACGCAATGAGACCGCCTGCAACGAACATCGCACCGATGATGAAGAAAATCAGGATTTTGCCGAATTCTGTGAGCATCAACTTCTCCGCGAGACTGGGAGAATGGCGTGAGAAGGGTCGAAAAACGGCTTGAAAAACCGCGGCCAATATAACGAGAACTTGTCCGATTGTCAAGAAAACGTTCGCCAGTGTTCCATCGACAAACTGCGCGCAGAGCATCTTTTCACAAAAACAAAAGCCGCCTCGACATGTCGGGACGGCTTTCGCGACGATCGTCATCTCCGCCGCATACTACTTCTGGTAACCCCACTTCTTGTAATTCGCTTCGATCTCCTCCGGCGTCGGATGTTGTTTGATGGGTTCGGGCGTTGTGGTGAACTTTTCCTTCGGATGGTCGTTGAAGACGCGCGCGTTGATTTCGATATCTTCCTTGAAGATATCCGGAACGGCGGCGTCCTCGAAAATTGCCCCCCACGGACACTCGGGCTCGCACGCCGCGCAATTGATGCATTCTTCAGGATGGATGAACAACTGTGTGCGGTAGTTGGCATCGTCAACCGTCAAGCCGTAGATGCAATCAACAGGGCACACCTTCACACACGCGGTGTCCTGGCAATCGGCGCAGAGTCGAGTGATCACCCATGTCATAAGCGTTCTCCTGGTTTGATCAGCGGAAAATTAACCACACCTGCCTGCGGCAGGCAGGCTCGTTTTTGGAGCGGGACTCCCTCACAACCTTAAACCTTTTGATGTTCCGAGGGATTTTTTTTGTGGTGTCAGGACTTTCGTCCTGACACATCAAACGCCCAATCCGTTGCTACTTCAATGAGACTATGATCGTCGTACAAATAGTTGCGAGCACTTTTTTGTGGTGTCAGGACTTTCGTCCTGACACATCAAACGCCCAATCCGTTGCTACTTCAATGAGACTATGATCGTCGTACAAATAGTTGCGAGCACTTGAAAACTTCCACTCCTCTGCC